>DLCF01000121.1 GCA_002480485.1 Planctomycetaceae bacterium UBA7805 | reverse complement strand
AGTAGGCGACCAAACATCAAAAAATGTCGAGCAGAGTATCTGATTTACAATCTCCAAACGGATACCCTTGGCAGAATGTTAATAATAGACCAGTTGTTGAGTGCCCAACTTCGCAGTGATGTTGTCTTCCAATTAAAATCGCATAAGAAACGCACTTTGAAAATTAGCAAAAAAATTTCCCGGCAATATTTACCTCGGTCGTTATCCATCATCATGTGGCATCGCGGCACAAAGAAAAAAATTAGAATCGGCACCGTCTGAGGAGTCGGTCGAGGTCTTTGGTTTCTAGAAAGATGAAATTATTTCTAATAGGCGTCGAGGATCAGAGAAATAAAAAACGCTATAGCTATTGGTCGACCAGATCAAAGCATCGGTCATAAGATCAGCAATAAAAATTTGCAGGTTCGATGTGCAATAGATTAATGCAAGCGGATTCCGTCGATAAACAAGACCTGCCTATTAATGGATTCGGTCGTGAACAGGGAAAGCCGCCTCATCCTGTTTAATCGTAGCGATCGATTCACCGGACCATCCACGATTTTTGCGAGTGGAATTTGTATTTGATTTCTACCCGCGCGCAGCATAAGTGTTTCTTCAAAGCGATCTCTAAACGAATCGCATGGCCCATCATCTTCAATCTTGATTTGCAGCGCGAAACGGTAATTTGGATTTTGACTGATCGGTGCATGATGGTCGCTTACAGGCCACACAATATCAAGATTTAGAGACTGATACGCTGACCAGTCACCGGCTGGCAGTTCCATCGTCACTCCTGGATACCGCCCGTGCTCGAGAATGACAGCTCCAGAAAAATGACCGGACGTGGCATACTGTCTGCTCCGCACTAAACTCGCATTCTTCGTTTCCCACCTTAAAAGTTCATTTTGGGTCTCAAAGTCCGCAAGTACAGGAAATTTAAGTTGCGCTTGCAGTGTGTCCCACACGCCACAGACACCATAGATGCTTCCCGAAATCAGCAATAAAATACAAACTAAACGTGTGACCAACTTCCTCTGGTGTCGTTCTTTGGAGTAATCGGCAGAAAAAAGCATGCCGGCGAGAACCCCCAAAATATTCGACAATCCGTCGTGCCAAGTCGTATGGCGACCTGCCCAGGATTGTGCGGCTTCCAACCCTACGGCTAAGGCACATAGCAGTACACCAAATAGTACCGGATGCAAAATATTTTCGTTTCTACGTGCGCGCCTTTTCTGATCAAGAAAAAATGCGAAAGCGGAAAAGAAGGGGGCATGCAATAGATCCATTCCATATCGGAAGAAGCGACCCATTTCCGGCATGGGACAAAGCAGAAGCAACATTGCAATAAAGACAGCGACCGCTAAATAATAAATAAAAAATCGTTCGTTTTGCGTTGTTGATCGCGTGAATCTATGCATGCGTGGGGTTCTCATAAGGGTATTAACCGACAATGGCATACATGTCTTACACTTGTATATTTTTCCAGCCACCGTGAAAAAATCTGAAAAGCACCATCACACACCTGGCTACCAAATCGATCAACATTGCATACCACGCGCCCACTACACCCCAATCAAGAATATCGATTGCGACATACGTCAGGGGGATGCGGATCCCTAAGAATCCGACAAATGTGAAACATAGCGGCCAACGTGTATCTCCTGCCCCTCGGAGCGCACCGATTAAAACCATTTCAATTCCGAGCGGCAGCATGGCCAATCCGGCAATTCGTAGTAGATCCGCAGACAATCTGGCGATAACCGTGTCTTCTGGCGCCAGAAAAAAACCTGCCAGTTGTAGGCCACCAAAGTAGAAAGCGATACCTACACTGGTCATGATTCCGCATGCGGTGAGGCAGGCATGCAAAACGCTACGGGAAGCATGCTGCGGCTGGCGAGCCCCGAGATATTGGCCAGCCAAGGTTGTAGCAGCCAGGGAGAATGCTGCACCCGGTAGAAAGCCAAGTGATTCGAGTCGAATAGCCACGTTGTGCGCTGCTGCTGCTTCATTGCCAAGGCGATTGATCAGAGAAACAAACCAGAGATTGCAACCAATTACAGATATCACATCGAATCCACCGGGGATACCGATTTTCAATAAGCGAGCCATCATAGAAACGAGAGGCTTTAATAAACCGATTTCAAGTCTCAGTCCGCTGCGTCCCCGGAATAGGATCCCCAGCACCAGTAAGGCCCCCGTGACGTAAGCGGCCGCTGTTCCGATGGCTAGCCCGTCCCACTTCAGAGACGGAAATGGTCCGAGTCCAATGACCAAGGTACAACTCACAAGAATGTTAACGAGATTGACAATCGTCATCACCCAGAAAGCCGTCACCATATCCCCTGCGCCCCGCAGGGCAGCGATGCCCACACGTTGAAACATGATCGCGGGTACCACGGGCAGAATGTAATCCAAATAGCGTAAGGCCAGCGCGGCGGCGTCACTCTCTAGACCCAGCATATGGATGGCCGGGTTTGCGACCAAAAATCCAAACAGGGTCACCATGCAGGCGAGCGCAATGCCAATTAAAATCGACTGGTTCATCGCCAATCGGGCATCTGACAATTTTTGTGCACCTACAAATCTTGCAGTCAGTGCTGTTGCACCGATGGTAACAAAATCAAACAAGCTGTTCAGAAACCAGAGAAGGTACGCGATCAGACCGATTGCGGCCAGTTGAGGTGCCTCTTTGAGGAACCGACCCGTGAGCCAGACATCGGTCAGAAGCACAAGGGAAAAGAGCAGCTGTTCGGCAAGCACCGGTAATGCCAAGCGGAGCATCTGTCGATAAGCACCGGTGGCTGGAGATACAATGGAAGATTTTGACACGCTTGATCCGACAGACGTCAGGTAAGTAATTCCTTGATCGGCCGCCCGCCCCCCGCAATTTTCATCGGTCGACCATTTGCCGAGGTGAACTGGGTATCGAGCGAAATACCGATACTTTGAAGTACGGTAGCCATGAGTTCCTCGGATGAGTAGGGGGTTGTCTCCACTTCGGTTCCATCGGCATTGGTCTTACCAACAGCGATTCCCCCTTTAAATCCTGCGCCGCCCACCACGGCACTCCAGCTACGGGCCCAGTGATCTCTTCCCGTATTACCATTAATTCTCGGAGTTCTTCCAAACTCACCCATCCAAACCACAGCGACGTTCTCAAGCATCCCTCGGTCGGATAAATCGGCGATCAAGGTCGCCATTGCTTGATCCATTTCAGGAAGCTTTGTTTGAAGCTGACTGAAATTATTGCTATGGGTATCCCACCCTCCCAGGTCGACCTCGACAAAGGGAACACCGACCTCGACCAGACGTCTTGCCATTAGGCAGCCGCGACCAAATTCCGTGTCGCCGTAACTAGCACGCAACTTTTCTGGCTCTTGCGATGTCTGAAAGGCATCCATCTGAGAGCTTGTAAGTAACTGATTTGTTTTTTTGATTATTTTTTTGTGTTCGCCGGCGGCCAACCCCCGTCGCTGGCCAATAAATTGGGTTTCCATTTTGTTGAGAAAATTCATCCGTGCCTGCCATCGATCAGAAGAGGTTTCTGATTCGAGATTACGAATCCGACCGTTTGAGTCAACGACAAACGGAGCATAGGCGAGACCTAAAAATCCAGGTCCGGCGCTGTTGCCACCGATGGAAATAAATGGAGGAATTTCAAGCGCGTCTCGCGTCGCCTCAAGTTGCTTCGCAATGACTGCACCATAACTGGGATGCTCGACACTTGGATTTGGGACGAAGCCAGTGTGCATATAATAACGGCCACGACTATGATCAGCTTCCCTCGTACTCATTGAGCGAATAATTGCCATGTGATGCATTTGTTGGGCCATCTGAGGCAGGTGTTCGCAAATCTGCATATCGCCGGAAGTTTTAATCGGCGAGAAAGGACCCCCAGTGAGTGATCCCGGTTTGAGATCCCAAATATCAATTGTCGATGGACCTCCCCCCATCCACAACAGAATCACTGACTTCTGATTTTTTTTCAGATCAGCAGCACGGCCCTGAAGCGCGGTGAAAAAATGTGCGGCTGGTGCTGCCCAGGCTGCTCCTGCCGAGGCGTGTTTGAGGAAATGCCTCCGGGACATTTCCCGTGGACGGCAAATATTTTGATAACGATTTTTTGGCATTTGATGCCCTGCTTTTTAATTGTGTTGCGCTTTGCAAAATAATGCAACAGAGTTGCATGCTTTTAGTGGTTTAGAATAAATTCGTTTGTATTAAGCAGTACCCAAAAAATATCCTGTAGCGCTGTACCAAGGCTTTTGCTTTTTACAAAAGCCCTATTCGCCCATCGCCGCTCCTCGGTTGTTGCATTACGGGCCAATGCGGCACGAAACAGACGGTTAAGTTTTTCGCTTGCTCGCAAGTTCTGATTGCTCGTAACATCCTGCAAAAAAGTGCCCTCGTCACTCGTGGTTGCTTGCCGGACAAGATCGCCGTTGAATAGAGTTAGAATCTGTGGAATTGTGCCATTGAATGTCGTGGCTTCATCGATTTCATCGGTTCCAAATGCAATTACGAATTGCTGCAACCATTGGTTTCTCTTCGCCTTCACTAGGTCTGTATCTATTGCTCTGTCTGCTGCAGTTGCAATCATCAGCGAATCGTAAAGCTGCTCCGCACGCATTTGCCGTGGATAAAATCGACTAAAAAGAGGGGGATTGCCCCGTGCCGGATCGTCAATATTGTTTTTCTCACCAAAGCGACTGGAAGTGGCGTATGCATCACTGAGCACGATCCAGCGAATTAATTGCTTGAGATCATATCCGCTAGCGGCAAATTCCTGGCTGAGGGCCTCTAACAACTCCGGATGAGATACAGCGTTGTGCGGCCCCATATCGTCGAACGGTTGCGTGAATCCGTAACCAAAAAAGTAGTCCCAATATCGATTGACGAGTGCAATCGGTAAATATTCAGAATTCTGCACGAAGCGTGCCAACTCACGGCGACGTTCGACATCACCCAGAAAACCACTGCGTGGAAGTCGAATTGACCTGCCCCCACGGTCAGTGAATACAGGATACGCGGCCATCCGTACACCGTTCCGTTTGTCGTAAAATATTTCGGCCTCCTCGGGTTCGCTAGTTGGTCCTTGAAAGTCCTGATCCGTTAACTCGATAAACGCTATGTCGCGACCCCCCTCAAATCGTCGCAATGCAACGGTTTGACGGAAAAACGCATTGAGTTCCCAAAATTGGTTTTGTTTCCAGCGATTGAACGGGTGGTCATGGCACTGTGTGCACTGCACGCGCATCCCTAAAAAAATCTGGGAAGTTTTTGCTGCTGCTTGCGCTCCGTAGTTTGGGTCACTAGGATTAGTGCCAAGTTTCATGGCTAAGAAATTTACAGCGCCATTGAATTGGGGTTCGTTTTGTCCTCCGCTTGGCGGTCGGCTTGTCCCTCGGGCGCTGATCAACTCAAAAACCATTTTGTCGTAAGGATGATTTTTGGCGAAGGCATCGACGAGATATTGTTGCATCCCTTTACGGTTCGTTCGTGAATTGCGTTCTGATCCGCCGCTACGCCCAATCAAAATGTTTGTCCATACGTTTGTCCAGTTCTGTGTGTAGGTTTCAGCGTACTCCGATGAGAGCAAACGATTGACAAGCAAATTTTTTTTGTCTGGCGAATCATCTCCTAGAAAATCATCAAGCTCATCAATTGTGGGAATCCGCCCTAATACATCCAGAAATATCCGTCGACACCATTCTCCGTCGGTTGCTGCTGGAGATGACACTACTTGATTTTCTTCCCAGCTTTTAGCAATCCATCGGTCAATCAATTGACTAGGGTTTTCGGCTTCAGAAGCGGTCGCAGCGACCGGGGCATACATAAGACCCGCACTGTATGATGCCACGCAACCGACAACACAAAAGACTCGCAGCACCCAGGTTTGAATATCAAAAACGTTTTCATGCGACGCAGCGAGGCGAGAACGATCCGATTGCCTCGTTGCAAAGCGGGTGACATCAGGTTGCTGCTTGCGTGAGGCCATCAGAATACACTCAACAGTCGGGGACCAAGATCAACTGACATCGCAGCCATGTGCGGCAGAAGCTGCCTGTAAGAATGAACCCCGTCGGGTGAGAAAACGATCGAAAGAGTTGCCAGACACGAAATATTTTAACCGAAGAGCATACGATTAAATTTTTCGAAAAATTCGGGAACATTGCTTCCAATGGCTCGCCATGGAAGATAGATGAGTATTATTTTGATACATTTGTATCGGAATGATACACGCAAAATAAAACAGGCGAGGCAGTCATCCCGTGTTCCGCAGGATTCCAGCTCGCCTGTTTTGGGTGATTAAATCACCCGTTTTGCCAACTTCTCCGTCGCTTTTGCCTCTTCTTGACTTTGCCCAACCGTGGCGGCCGTCTACCGGCAGCTATTGGGTAAAGTGCCTAAATTGCTTTCTAGAAATTACTTAGCCGTAAATGTCTAGATGCCGTTTATCGTCCGTAAGTGCCTCTTCCAGTGGGCCGACCCCGCTGTCAGTTTACCTTCTTCTCGTACTCTACTCTGCTCTTCTCCACTCCGGCCCCGCCAGAACAAGTGTCCCGTACAGAACCAAC
>DLCF01000024.1 GCA_002480485.1 Planctomycetaceae bacterium UBA7805 | reverse complement strand
TTGGTGCCAGCATCGAGCGAGTGTCGGTGCACTTTTTTCAATTCGGAGAGGGTTTGCGGGCCGGTTAGGTAAAGTAGCCAAACCTGAGGACCGGTTCGATCGGAGCACATTTGCCTACTGGCTATCGCCCCGGGAGTCGATTTGACGGTTGAGGATTTTCACCGCCTCTTGCAGCGCGGGGTCCGCGATCAACGCCGCGCGATTCTTCGGGTTTTCCGTGTCTGAGGGAGCCGAAATTTGCGCTGCTCGCGTTTCATAACGTTGCCTCCGTTGCTCCTCGCTGAGCGATATGTCCAGGCCCGCATCCGGTCTGACGCCCCACGGATCAGCCTCCTCCATCGCGGGACGCCGATGGATATTTTCACCGCTCGGTCGGTGGTAACTGGCGGTCGTTAACTTTAGCAATCCCCCCGAGGGAAGTGGCATCATCTGTTGGACTGATCCCTTGCCGAACGATCTCTGTCCAATAATTTGTGCTCGACGATGGTCTTGCATGCAGGCGGCAAAAATTTCGCTCGCACTCGCGCTGTCCCCGTTGATCAGAACGGCGAGCGGAATTTCCGACCAGGTACTCTCCGGGTTTGCGTCAAACCTTTCACGAATCGTTCCACCTCGCCCTCTCGTAGTCACGATGTTGCCTGTGGCGAGAAACAGATCACTCACTTCGACCGCTGCCGAGAGATATCCACCCGCATTGTCACGCAAATCAATGATGATAGCTTTTGCTTGCCCGTCGCGAGCTAATTTTTCAAGTGCCCGGCGAAGCTCTCCGGTGGTCAGATCACCGAAGTCGGTCACCTGGAAATAAGCAATGTGATCATTTTGCGGCAAGCGAAAGTTCCAGGAGGTATCTTTGTTGCGATACGCGCCGAGCACAGTGTCGACACGAATTGTCGCCCTCTTCACTTGCAGCGGTATCTCCTCCTCGCGTCCATTTTTTATCCGGCCGACCACAATCTCCACCTCGGTATTTTCCTCACCCTGGATTAAGCCGGTCACCTCTCGAAGCGGTTTGCCGCGTACCGCTGTGCCCGCAACCCGCACAATGCGATCTCCGCTTCGCACGCCAGCATCGTACGCAGGGTGAGGCTGACCGATGATCGCACTTTGCACAATCAGATCTTCGCTATCCCTATTCTTTTTTACGCTGATTCCAATCCCGCTGAGTTGTTGATCCAGCACACGGAGATATCGCTTACTCGTCGACGGTGGGATGTAGCTCGAGTGAGGGTCATGCGACGCAGCCATCGCGGAAACCGCCGTGCCATATAATGCTTCCTGAGGCAGGGCGTGAAGCCCTTGCTCTTCGATGATCTCTAGGACAGCTCCGAGATTTCTTGCCGTCGAGATCGGCGTCATCTGCGCCCAACACAGCAGAAAAAGTCCGACCGCAGCGACGAGGATAAAGGCATTTGCGCGGGGCATTGCTGGTTACCATGTTAGCGTGAAAGATTGTGTGTTCACGCTTTAAGCTAACACGTAACACCATTCTTTGCACGCGACGGAATCCATGTTAGCAGCATCACGCTGATCCAGCCGATTATCAATAACATGCCCCCGAGGGGTGGTATAAAAGAAGGTGGTTGATAGCCCCAGATTGCATCCAGGATCAATGAGCCACTAAATAGCAGGATGCCCACCGAAAATAGTGTACCGGCTAGAGCGCGGAAGCGCAGTTGTGTCAACGCTAGTACCGCAATGATCGCCAGTGTATGAAGCAGGGTGTACTGAACCGCGAGCCCCAAGAGAGAAACTCGCTCAGTGATTTCGCCGGCTTCAAGGCCCGCGGCCTTTAAGGCGAGGGGCAACCCATGGGCACGATATGCTCCGAAAGCGACTGCTAGCACACCATATCCCCCGGCAACGGTAAGTAGAATACGGCTGAATCGGCCGCAATTTTCATTAGGGAGGTGCGATGCCACGTATTTCCTCTTCTTCCTGCTGAATGATAATTCTTGGCGTGACCATCAACATGAGGCTTTCGGTTTCCCGCCCGATCGCAACATTTTTGAAGAGGCGGCTGACATATGGCAGCTTACTTAAGAATGGTGTACCGATTTCATCGCGTTGTTCATTTAGTCTTTTGACACCGCCGAGCAGCACGGTGCCGCCGTCCGGAACGCTAACGGTTGTAGTAACCGTAGTGAAAGCGAATGTTGGTAATTGGATAGTTGTACCTTGCGTGAAGTTACTAGAGTTATTTGAAGACGAATTTGCAGTACCTCCAGCAGCTGTCTCCTCGTTCGAGTCGGTGCGATCTTCGGTGCTGGTACTGCTTCCTTCAAAGGTGAATTCATTGACGTCCCGAATTTCACTGAAGAAGGGCACCAGGGTCAGGCGGACATATCGCCGATCGGGAGAGACAACAGCCTGGACCGAGAGCGTTGTACCCTCGGCAAGAACCACGATCACCGGTGCCTGGGCAGCAGCAAAGTCACCCACCACCGGGGTAACGCTGGTCACGAAAGGTTGTTGGATCTGATCCGAGACACTTGCCGCTTGGCCATTGAACAATGTGACCTTGGGTGACTGCAAAATATTTGTCCGTTTATCTCCTTGCACGGCACGGACAAAGAAATAAGCTTCCAAGTCGCTAAGGATCGCGATACCCATCGTGGTAGCCGTGTTGGCGGCGTAACCGCCGAATCCGGGTTGCACGGCGGCAAAGCTGCCCTGGCGAATCTGAATGTCGTTCGCTCCATTGACCAAATTGCTGATGGGATTAGACGGTTGTGCAGTCGTGTTTGTCGGATTGCCACCTTGATCAAAACCCAGTCCGATAGTTGTGCTGCGTCCACTATCATTGTTCGGCAGATCGCTGTTACTTACATTGCTGTCGATGTTCAGATCAAAATCTACACCGATCTGCTCAAAAAAGTTGTCTCGCAAGTTGATAAAGCGGACCTCGATAGTGACTTGAAGGTCCTGCAATCGTCGCAATTGCTCAAGAAGATCAGCGATTTCCTCATGCACTTCCTGGGTCTGGCTTACAACCAGACTCATGTTCGTCTCAAACTCGGCGACGCGACCTTCGCCTCCGAGCTCATCCCACGTATCAGGTTGGATAGTCGTCGTGATGAGTGTGATGAGCGACTCAAAGTCGGCCTGCCCTGCACCACCACTCTGACCGGCTCGGGCGTAGTTACCTGAGGTGGTCTGGGCGAGCGTGGTACTGGGAAGATCGCCCACGTTGGCCAGTCCGGGGACACCAGCATTGGTCGATACACTCATTTGCGGCGAACGGAGTCCGTTGGCGCCGGCCAGGTTTTTATTGGTTTGCTCGTAACCACGTGCTAACGAGTCCGGCAATCCGAGCTGACTGTGCTCGGTTGCATTTGGGATCGGCAGGACCAGATCGGCCACGTTATAGGTCTTTGAATAGACATTGCGGTCACGAAGTTGCTCGCTCGTGATCTTCAGAACTTCGTTTTGAATTACATAATCGAGGTGCAGCGGACTGAGAATAAGATTGAGCGCACTTTTAAGTGAAATCTCTTGACTTAAGTCAATCGTCACAGGCGTAGAGCTATGCACTCCTTCTTCAGCAAGCCCCTGCGGGTCAACATAAATATTAACGCCACCAACTTTGCCTAGGTGTTCGGTGACGGCACTCAGCGGTGCTTCTTTGAACTTCAAGGAGACCGGCGTATTGAGTTTTCGTTCGATTTCGAGTTCCGCCGGATGGCGTTCCCTTTCCTGGTCTCCGGAGAATTGTGCCCGCCTTTCGGTTAACTCTTTCCAATCTCCCTGGTCGATGAACTGAATTGGATCGCGATCATCGCCGTACGGTACGCCTGCAAACTCAACTGCGTTGAGCGTGGCCCAGACGGCGTCGTCTTTCTGGTCGCGTAATTCCTGGTTGTTCATCACCCTGCGGTAGAAGCGAATTTCTTCAAACATCTGGGTGACCACTGGTTCATCAGGGGCAAGCGTTCGTGCCTGTTTGGCTTTGACTTCTGCTTCATAAAATCGCTGTTCGTTTCGCAACTTGTTATATTCGTCCACAAGCGTTGCCAAACGCTGGTCTACTTCGACCCGATATTCGCGTTTTCTTGCCAACTCATCGAGTATCTGCTGATTGCTGGCATCCAACTCAATTTCTGCCCTATGCCGCTCTACATATTTTTCCATCTCTCCCAGTAGGCGATCCACACGCCCAAGCAGCACTTTTTTATCTTGGCCATCGAGGGACGACTCTTCAATCATCGATCGCGTTTTTTGCATTTCACCAATTGCACCAAGTGGATCCTCATCGCGCATATCAAGTGCCTTGCGAGACTGTCGCGCGACCTCGGCCATCACCTGCTGACGGAGTCGCTCTTGGGCGAGTCCCGTTTCTTCAATGAAGGCATCGCTTTCCATCTGTCGCCTGCTATCCCCATCAGAATTTTGACGCTCTCCCCGCGGTTGCAGAATGATCGTGCCTTTTGAATTTCCGCTCAATTTTTCGTCGGTCGCTGGTAACGAGGCGACGCGGGGCAAGGGTGTGCTCGGCTGTGCCTGTAGCTTGAGTCCGCCGGCACGGCTGGGTGGAATTGAAGTGCTTGGCAGAGGTGGATTGCGAGCTGCGACTGGTGGCACGAACAGGGGATCGCTTTGACTCGCAGTAGCCGGCTGATTCGAGGTGACGTCATTAGCAGGATCGTAGACCGCTTGCCTTTCTGTTGTGCCCGTAAAGTCAGGCGTGCCACCTGCCGACTGCACAACCGCCTCATTTTTCTCCAGAAGCGTTTGTCCGGCGACAGGTGCGATCGGTGTCACGCGATTGTTTTGGCGGAGGGCATTGGTGGCGGTACGTTTTTCGAATTGACTGATGTCAGCGAGGAGTTTTTCAGGACTGTCCTCATCCGCGGAGAATTGAACCTCAAGGGCAACCACTCGGTTGTAATGGAATCTAGCAACTTCTGGGTTACCTTGTCCCAATCCGTAACGCGCCTGTCTTAGATGCTCGCGGGCTTGTTGTTTTTTCTCCCGCATCAATCGATTGATACTCTCGGCAGCTGGCTTGAATGGGTCATCTTTCGGTTGTTTCTGAAATAGTTGCCCATGGGTCGTCGCAATGACTAAACTTTGAATCGCAGGAGTTGCTGAGACCGCATTGCTAATGAGAAACAATCCGCTGCCGATCAGCAGCGAAATCGTGCCAAAGAGATTTTTCAAAGGGAAGTCTCCAGCCAGGACGCGCAACATAATAAATGGCTTAGAGCCCCCGTGCATCTGTTTTTCCCAGTGCGTGCGTTGCGTTCGGTTCTCATTTTGGGGGTTCTGCATTTTCATGTGGTTTAATCAGAGCGTGGTTCGCGGCATTGAGCCTTTTATTTTGCCATCATCAAAATGCTCAAAAAAAATTTCGGCTCGTTTGAATCGAATTTCGGGCTTCGCAACAAAATTGCCAAACGTTCTCTATTCCTGAGCTGATATTTTTTGGAGGAAGGATGAAGAATCGGGGGCGTAATTAGCGGTCGGAGAAGATCCGGTCAAGGGCACTTACGCCGAGGTCTGGTGTTCTGCCGCATGAGCCAGCAGAAAAGAGCAAAACCAGACTTTTTTGAGGTAGCGGTCGGTAACCTTGACCCGCTTTCATTGCCAGCAGGGCTCGATTCGGCTCCGACCAAATTAAGATGCTATTTTTATAACTCTCCGCACGGATTCTCCCGGGGAGTGTCCCGTGAAGGTCGTTTCTAAGCTGGAGGCTGGTGTGCCGCAGAACCCGCTGTTAAATCGGCGAGTGCCGCCTGTCCGATGCGGGCGAGCATGTTGTGAAAAATAATAGCGTGCAATGGATAGAGACTGTACCAGTAGAGCCTGCCAAACAGTCCGATCGGATCGAAAATCGCAAGTTGATGGATCTCAGCACCTTTCGCTGTCGGAGTCACTTCAAACTGCAACCAGGCCCGACCAGGAACTTTCATCTCGGCAGCCAATCGAAGCAATCGGTCCGGGACATACTCTTCTACCCGCCACCAATCGACAGTCTCTCCCACTGAAAGATGTTCCGGATCCCGGCGACCGCGACGATGACCAATGCCACCACAGAGTAGATCGATCCAGCCGCGGAGCACCCAAAGCCAATTTGCAAAGTACCACCCACGGCTACCACCGATGCGTCGAATCGGACCAAAGGCATCCGCGGAAGAAATGGGGAGTTCAATGCGACGGGAATCTACCACACGGGGGCCAAATTGTACCCCACCCCAGGTTTTGATCCCGAGACCTGCGGATGCGGCATCCGACCAACGAGTTGTTGCAAACTCATGATCCTCGTGTTTCAACGCCCGCGTGATGGCTGCCGATAATGATCGCGGCTTTATGGAAAAAAATTGATCAGCACGGTGGTCCCGGACGATAGTCGGATTCTTCATGCTCTCTATGAGTTTTCTACCAATACGGGCATATACGGGCGTCACTAAACCCAGCCACAAACTCGACAAGCGGGGAGTGAGTACCGGGACGGAGATGAGCAATCGATGAAGCCCCCGTTGCCTCGCATATTCCTTCATGATCTGACCGTACGTCGCTTTGTCGGGGCCACCGACCTCGAAAATTTGTCCACCACTGTCGGGCAGATCGAGCGCGTCAATGAGGTAGCTAAGTAAGTCCTCGATCGCGATAGGCTGCGCCTCTGTGCTCACCCATTTGGGGCAAATCATCAATGGAAGACGCTCCACCAGCCCGCGAACTAATTCGAAAGACAGACTACCCGAGCCGATTACAATTGATGCTCTAAACTCGATGATTTCGCAACCTGAGGATCGCAAAATCTCACCCACCTCCTGACGGCTCCTGAGGTGAGGTGATAAATTTGGGCCAGGCTCTCCGAGTCCGCCCAGATAAATAATTCGGCGCACATTTGCCCGCTTCGCTGCAGCAGCGAAGTTCTCTGCTGCGGTTCGGTCTTGTACCTCGAAGTCACCTGCGGCACCCATCGAGTGAATCAAATAATACGCAGTGTCAATTCCAGAGAGCGCTACTTCCAAGGAGTGCTGATCAGTGGCATCGGCAGCGATGACCTCTAGATTTCGTGCATCGGGTCGCACAAGGAAATCCGGCTGTCGCACCATGCACCGTACCGGGAGCCCTCGATCACACAGGCGTTGCAAAAGTCGTCCGCCAACATAGCCGGTTGCGCCAGTCAATAAAATTGATTTTTTGTCGTCGTTCATCGGAAAAGGTTCTCGTGGAACGTGGTTATTGCTTATTCCTCGGTGCGATTAAATCTGAATTGCTCTTGCGACCGCAGAGGATACCTCGTTGGCGACACGTTTCGCTCATTACTGCAGGGCGGTAGTTTCTCCCAGTAGAAATAAAACGATCGCTCCTCGCGAAGTCCAAGCGACAGTTCTCCACCAATTCGTCCGAATTAAATCCTGACACACTTTTGGGTCATAGCAATGTGCTAGCCGCTGGTGCTGTGGAACATGCAGGGTAGCGGTACGGTAAAAAATAAATACCACTAAAAGAAGGCCGGCCACGAGGGCCGGCCAACTGACGCCTACCGGGTGCACAAAGATCAACGCAATGCTCGAAATCGCTTCGATCAACATCGCGGGTCCTACGATAAACGTTATTCGGCGCTGGTGCGCCCGAGCATAGCTCGGCATCGCCTCAGCGGACAGCGTGCCCATTAGCGGATAGTGCACAATTTGAATAAGCCAAATCAGCCCTACCATGAACAGTGTCGCGGCAGCGTTCGTAATTAAAACTAATGCCCCAGTCATGCTGCACCACTACACCCACATGGTTAGGCGATCAACTGTTCCTCTTCGATGCCGAGCTGCCGAGCCGCTGACTGAAGTTTCGAAACCGCACGTTCGGCCAACTGTCGGACCCTCTCCTTGGAAATTCCGAGCTTTTTGCCGAGCGCGACAAATGTTTCCTTGCGGCCGCTTGTCTCTAGGCCAAATCGACCGGAAATGATCATCCGTTCGCGGTCGTCCAGGTGTTCGAGAAGCTGACTGATCGCGTTTAAAACACCTCCCGAATTATGCTCGCCAACCCTCGAGTTTTCCTCCTCTGTCTGACCTTCCAAGAAAACCTTGTTTCCGGTGTTAAATCGAGCACGTGACTTCTGGTCTCTCGCAATCGCACGCCACAAATCCCGATGGATAATCTGAGTCGCATACGTGCTGAACCGGAAACCCCGGTCGAAGTCAAATTTGTCAACCGCGCGGAGGAGAGACACAATGCCATCGCTCAACAAATCATCAAACACGCAGTGAGGGGTGCAGTACTTTTTTACAATCGAAATTACCAGTCGCACGCTCGAACTTACAATGTCGTTACGAATTCGCTCAGCTCGATCCAACAAATCGTCCATCATGTCGAGTTGTGACTCGCTGGAATCTTCTTCGTTCAGCAACATGCGATGATGGTTGTAATAGTACTTCAAAAAATTCATGCGTCGGAAAGCAGCTTGCTCTTCCTCGGCTGTCATAATGCTCGCTTCGCACAACCGGAGCAGGTGAGGTGGGAGGCCGGGCCGCAGTGTGACCTTCGGACCATCCCCGCCGTCCTCGATCCGATCAACTCGTACGCAGCCCCTCCACGAATCCTGTTTTTGATCGCCGTTTTTTTGGTCGCATTGGAATGCTCCATTAGGAACAAACGCTAGCTCGCGTGTGAGGATGCGGTTTACTCGACCAGCAATCGGCGGCGCCTGTGTCTTTTGCACCGCACCAATCGTTGATGTGATGTTCTCGGCGATCATGGTAAGGGTCTCCGTGTGAAAACGTCCAATAACGTTCAAAACGTTCAAGCTGTTATATCATAAAACGTTCAAAACGTTCAAGTAGTTTAGGAGAATTCCCAGGAATTTTTGCACCGATAGGATAATTTTCGGCGTAAAAACGATCTGCGTATAGGTTTACGGAATTTTCCGATTTTGAAGATTTTTACGGATTTTGCTTTTGTGGCAGTTACCCGCTGGGATGGATTGGCTCCCGGACTGCTCCCGAGCACTTGGTTTGGCAACTGCGACGTGAATCATCTTTTTCACAAACGGGCAGACTGGTCGTATGTCAGCACCTTCCTACCACTTATCTGAGAAGACCAAACGCCGACAGTCTGCGGTGCCTAAGGTCTATGTTGGTAACGAATGATTTTGAGCGATGGAGACACAGTTATGACAGATTCAGACACCCGAGATTGGCCGTCGTTAGCGGCCGCCCTTTACGACAAGTTGACCGGTCGCGACGCGGAAATCACTTATGAATTCGCGGACTTCCATTTAGACATTCCGAGTTCGACCCGACCAGACGCGGAACATGCTCGTTGGCGATTGCACGGGACATTAAAGATCCGAACACAAAACGGTTCGTAGGAGTCCAGCAGCGGTGAAACCCGTAACTTGCGATGTGGATCTTTCCTTCAGTGTTGACGGTGTGACTGGCGAGATAAAGTCATCGGAGAACTCTGTTGACATTCGACTCGAAAAATTTGCAGATATTCGGGTCTTTCGCCGAGCGGTCGGGGTGCTGTCAGATTATCAAGATTCAATTTTACGTTGGAGTGACGTCAGTGGTTTGTCTCTACGCGTGTGGGTGCGGGAGAGGCTTATCGCAGAGAGTGGCACTCCATCGGGCAAACGCGGATTAGTGATGAATTGGGGCCGATATTGGCGAATTCGGCCTGTAGACATTTTGAGTGCGCTGCTGAAGCGGTAGCAGGCACGCGGTGAGTTGGGATTGTTTGGAAGTGGGGTTTGGTGACCAATGTTTTCGGAGGCGAATGGTATGGAGTTACCCAGAAATATGCGTCAGTTGCGGCTTCGTGCGGGTATATCGGTAAAGAAGGCTGCACAAGCCTCCGGATTTTCCGATGATGCATGGTACAAACTCGAACGTGGTGAACGATGGGTAGGATCTGAAAAGCGGTTGCATGACATCGCCCGGGCTCTGGGGGTATCTGCCTGGCAACTATTAATGCCTCAAAGTGAGCAGCATGATTCGCAACACAGAACTCCTACCGGTCTCAGCGAAAGTGCGTCGCCGGTCCCCGAAACCGCAAACGCCGCGGGTCCGACACACACCGA
>DLCF01000077.1:8019-9920 GCA_002480485.1 Planctomycetaceae bacterium UBA7805 | reverse complement strand
GGCCTATGAATATGGAAGCCGATCGCGAAAAAATACGATCTCTGAATCGGCCGGCGCTCCAAGATTATCAACTAGTTCGCCTGAATCAGTTATTGCAAAAAGTGTTGCCGGAGAATCAATTTTATGCCCGAAAATTATCGGGGATAAATCGACCGCTTAAGCGGATAGGCGATCTAGCCGAATTTCCGTTAACCACCAAAAAAGAGCTGGTGGTAGACAATCCGCATGGCATGGCTGCCAACCGAACATATACGGTGGAAAAATACACTCGATTCCACCAGACCTCTGGTACGCATGGTGAGCCCCTCGTTGTGCTCGATACGCCGGAAGACTGGAAGTGGTGGACCGATACTTGGCAATATGTTCTGGATGCAGCTCACATCAAACCCACTGACCGTTGTCTGCTTGCATTCTCCTTCGGCCCATTCATTGGATTCTGGTCCGCATTTGATGCGTTAGTAGAGCGAGGCTGTCTGGCCATTCCCAGCGGAGGTCTCTCGTCAGTTGCTCGCCTTGAGCGGATGAAGACCATCGATGCGAACTGTTTGTTCTGTACACCTAGTTACGCGCTGCGACTGGCTGAGGTCGCGCGGGAACTCAAACAGGATCTCCGCCAGTCTACGGTGCGAACAATTGTTGTGGCAGGTGAACCAGGGGGATCGCTAGAATCCGTACGAAGGCAGATTGAGAATGCCTGGGATGCTCTGGTCTTGGATCACGCCGGGGCAACCGAAATCGGCCCCTGGGGATTTGGCACCTTGCACGGTCCGGGCCTCTACGTGAACGAAGCGGAGTTTATCGCCGAATGCATCGATCCGGAAACGGGTGATCCGGTCGGAGAAAATCAGATTGGGGAGCTGATCTTGACCTCCCTTGGTCGCGCGGGACACCCGATTCTCCGTTATCGAACCGGTGATCTGGTTCGCTGCCAACCGCCAAAAAAAAATGACAAGGTCAAATTCATGTATCTGTCGGACGGAATTCTGGGACGAACTGATCAGATGCTTATCATTCGCGGAGTCAACATCTTACCGAGTGCTGTGGAGCAAATTATCCGCGGTGTGGCGGATGTTTGTGAATTCCGTTTAACGGCAAGCCATCGTGGCGCGATGGATGAACTCAAGGTGGAGGTGGAGGCAAATCGATCCGTCGCCTCAAAACTCAGCGACCAACTACAAACTAAACTGGGATTGCGGATTACGGTGGATCCGGTCGATCCAAAATCGCTACCCAGATTCGAAGGCAAAGCAAAACGCTTTGTTGACCTGCGAACGAGGGGAGCTTGATGGCAACGCGACCGACTGCATTGACGGTGACCCCGGATTCGACACTTCAAATTTCCTGGAGCGACGACAGTGTAAGAGAGTATGGTTTCCAGGAGCTTCGCGACCATTGTCCGTGCGCCTCGTGTCGCGAACTTCAACGGAATCCCCCGGAACCATCTCCCTTACTGATTCTCTCGCCAGAGGAAGCGCAGCCTCTTTCGATTAAATCGATGAGTCCTGTCGGAAATTATGCATACAGCATCGCATTCAGCGACGGGCATGACACGGGAATTTACCAGTTGACACTGCTGCTTGAACTCGGTCGCCAGGTGTCCTGACCCTTGAATCTCACATCGGTCACTTGGCCGGCGGGATAATGTTTTGGAGTTGGTTCAGCGGATCTTGTCCTGCCGGAGATACACCTGCGGGTCCTCCGGGTGCATCAGGTGGCGGCTTTTTCTCAATCAGATCTTTCTTTGTGAGGTGTATTTTCTGATAGGTCGAATCTGCAATCACGTAATACCAGTTCGCAAAGCGTCGATTCAGGTCCGCCGATCGTTGCTTGCCGGTTGCAATTTTCGCTTCATAGCTTTGCTTTTTTTGCGCGTTATCCGAGAGAATAGCCTGTCGCTGCTG
>DLCF01000077.1:0-7594 GCA_002480485.1 Planctomycetaceae bacterium UBA7805 | reverse complement strand
CTCTGTCGCTGTATCGTCTGATTCACTCGCTTGCGGCGGTTGCTCGGGAGGCACCTCGGCATAATCAGGGACGGGAAGTAGATTCGGATCGAATTGCGTAGTGACCATCAGATATCGCAAAGCGCGACCCGTCGCAGTCGGGTTATCTGCGTCAGAAACAGCCTCTTCAACCCCTGCAGATACTTTACCCGGTTGCGCTTTATTTGCCTCATCCGCCCTCTCTCGGCCAGCAATCCCGCCGAACCGCAAGATGTATTTCAGGCCATCGGTCATACCGATGTTGATCTCTCCATGGTTCGAAAGCAAAACATTCTGCGCTGTTCCATCCGGACCCTCAACTTGGCGAAAAAAATAACCATGTTGCTCGAGACTTTCCACAGCACCGGGACTCGATTGAATAAATTCCGCAAGGCTATCTCCCAATCCATTTGGCTTGCGACGCACATTCACAACGCGCAAATCATCAAGTGCCGACTTCATTTCTTCCAACCGCTGCTTGTTAAGTTGCTGATCCTCTGACAGGCTCTCTTCGGTGGGCTTCCCGTTATCGAAGGCGATCAATTTTTCCAAGGCCCATTTCAGATCAGCTTGATCGTATTGCAGTATAATTTCAGCTTGCATGTCTAATCCCTGGACTACAGTTGCGACCCGCAAGCCATCTGCGCCCAGAACCGGTTGTTGCCCGGTCAAAACCGTGTAATCGCTGATGGAAACATCCTTGAGCTCCAGCGGGTCGAACTGTAATACATCGCGTTCAATCCAATCTTCAAAGCGCGTCGAAAGACTTGCGGGATCCAACTTCACGGTGTAGACCTGATCATTGCTCGCCTGACGCACGTAATATTGGTTTTCTGTGCCCTCCACTCTTTTCCCGATAATGATGTCTGCCAGCGGTTCGCCATTTGCCGAATGAAAAGTAACCCGCTTGCCGGCCCCCTTCGCCCCCCGACCAAGTTCTCCTGCCGTCGGATCGACCACACCGAAATCACGATGATTACCTGACTGATCGGTAACGCTTGCCAAAATTTCGGCGTAATTGATGCCAGTGACCGCATCCACCAAGTGGTCGCTCTGGTCGGCAGGGTGGTTTTCGTGAGACGGAATAGAGAAGCGACCGTCAACTTTGGATACTTCAAACGGCGATGGTGCCCCCTCGCTCGCATCAAAATCCACGATTCTCAACCTCGCTACATCAAGCGGGTCTTCGATTGCAACCAGCGGCTGGCCGATCTGGTCTGCTGCCGTTTTCTCGGGTGCTTCACGGCTCAATGCAAATGCAACAAGGGTGCTCGCCACAGCAACGCACAAAAATAAAATCGTTTTACCCTGTTCGCTCATCTTTTATTTTCCTCAATGTTTCTTGAAGGCACCCAAGATAATTTCTCTTTGCTTGGTCGAATATTCAGGGCTCAGGATCGCATCCGTAAGGGATTCACCGATTCCCGTTCCCGTGAGCGACGAACAAAAAACACGCAAAGGGCGATCAACAATGGAGGGATCGGAGGCAACAGAACCGCCATTAACTTGTAACGATCCTGCACGCGATGAATATCGGCCGCCATTTCGTTTTCAATTCTACGATATTCCGCTTGTTCTTCGCGGTCTAATTGCGCCTTGCGTGCCTCGATCCGCGAGGTCCCGTTACGATGGGCAATCGCAATTTCTTCCTGCATCTGCTGCGGGCTGATGTCTCGCCTACCCTGCAACGTTTCGGAAATTTTGTCGAGTTTATCTTGCTCCTGATCAATCAAACGGTTGAAGTTCTCTTCAGCCTCTCTCCGAGCCTCGTCCCTGTCCCGCTTCGCCGCATCGCTGACCTGCTTGATGGCTGTCAGTTCTCGATGGACCGGCCGCCGTTTACGTATATCGATAAATCGTGTGTCCTCCGCCAAGGCGTCGAGAATATTCAGCACAAAAGGCACATTATCAACCTGCCATTTGGCAAATCGTTCGCCAAAAAAGCTAGCACGCTCACGCAACAGAAAGAATACACCCGCCAGAATATCCATGTCGGAAACGACAACGACATTCAGGTCGCCTTTCGCTGATTCTGCGGCATCAGCCGATTCCTGATCGTTTACTTCCTCCGAACTGACGCGTGTCCGGATAGCTGCCGCAAGCACATAACGATCACCGGTCGGATTCTCGAACTCTTTGATTTGTCCCCTAGAGCGTAGATCCATTTGACCAAACAGATTCCGCGTGACACAGTCATCGAATCGCACCGTGCCGCTTCGCCGACCCATGGTTACCAGAGGTACGAACTGCCTACCAGGATCAGTACCCACATCCTCGATTGCGCCCGGATAGAGAAAAAGTAACTTCTGTAGCCCGGAACTTATCGGTTCTGTCGCATTGAGCGGCTCACCTTCGGTATCGCAGGCCGGAGAAATCCAAACGTATTCATTCTGAAGCTCACCATCCTCCGGGTGTGGAGTGTAGTCCTGCCATAC
Source organism: Planctomycetaceae bacterium UBA7805 (assembly GCA_002480485.1). Taxonomy (GTDB): domain Bacteria; phylum Planctomycetota; class Planctomycetia; order Pirellulales; family UBA7805; genus UBA7805. The sequence continues at coordinate 5,141 of DLCF01000077.1, read as the reverse complement.
GATCGCTGTGGCATCCCCGCTCGAACCGCCACCGAGGCCTTGCGCACGTGCCGGCAACTGCACCAGACGGATCCCGAGCAGATTCCACAATGCGCGCAGATCTCCTTTCGGTGCCGGCGGTTGTCGCATGAACGGCATTTGACCTCCCTGCTGCTTCGGTTGATCGGTACCGGGTGCAGGAGAGGTCAACGGGAACGGATCTTCAAACAAAGCCGTAGGCTGGCCTTTTTGGATCGCTGCCACGAGGTGCTCCATCTCCTGCGGTCCTAGCGATGATGGCTGCACCGCCAGCAGCACATCGTATTCGGCCTCGATCGGTTGCGCGGGATCGATGTCAATAACATTAAATTGCTTTTTCAGTTCGGCAACCAACGGTTGCTCGCCTGATCCCGACCCAGGGAATCCGCCGGGCGTCATTAGCTGGGCATCTGTTTTTAAAATCCCCAGTGTGAGACGTTTCTCCTGCAACACGATCGCCAACGACCGCATCAATTCATATTCGACTGGCAAACTCTCCCCCATAAAGGGAACTACCACCCGCTGCAGACCGTATTCAAAGGCCACGCCAAAAATCACATCACGCGTGGTCGCAGCACCTCGTATGGTGGTCAACATCGACTCTTTTTGAATGCCGTAAAGCGCCTCCGCGCGATTGGCACGGGCACCAAAAATATCAATTCCGTCATAAATTCGAAGCTTCACTCGATTGCCGCCCACCGCCTTAATTTGCTCAAGGGCCGCCAGGAGGTTAAAACGCTTTTGCACGAAGTCTTGCGGCAGATCCTTAGATATGAAGGCCTCAATTTTCAGAACATAGGGGGCCTCACGTGCATTGAGATTTTCGACCAATTCCACCGACTTCGGCGAAAGCGAACTTAGTCGCTCACTGGTGATATCCCAGCGTCCCAACTGCAGCGCTGCAGCCGCTACACTGACACTGCCTGCAATCAAGAGAAGTGCAATGACCCGCAGTACATAATGTCCGCGCATGGCCCCACCCTCCTGCTTTGCCGACCAGTGCCGTCTACCAATCAGGATCATGGAAAGATAAAGCATTACGGTGATGATCATTAAAAAATAGATTAGGCTTGCACCACTTACGATTCCGCTTTGAAAATCAAAAAATTTCGTTGCAATACTGAACTGAGCCAATTGCCGTGCAACTTCCTCGGGAAATACGATGTCGGCCCAGGAAACAACCACAAGCGGGGCACAAAAAACGATGCCGAGCACAAAACCTACCGTGAGATTCTTTGTCATGAAGGAGGCGACCATGCCAACCGAAAGCAGCGCAAGACCGACGATCCAATAACCAAAATAATTGCCGAGAAACAGTCCCGCGTCAGGCGATCCGAGCGTGCTTAAGACCCAAAAGTTACAGATTTGAGAAAACAACAGCGACACAGTGTAAATTGCCACCGCGGCCAGGTACTTGCCGAGCACAATATCAAAGTCGGAGGTAGGCATGGTGAGAAGCAATTCGTCGGTCCCAAGTCGACGCTCTTCGGCCCAGATGCTCATGGTGATTGCCGGAATGTAGATCAGCAGAATCAAGGGCAAATATTGATTGAGCGGATCAAGGTTCACCAGATTGGAGCTGAAGAAAGACTCGCTCCAGAACGCTGTGATTCCACAGAGGGCCACAAACAGACAGAGAAATACATATCCGGTGGTATTGGTAAAATAGGCCAGGAAATCGCGCTTAAAAATCGCAAATGCCGCAGGAGATATCGACGCAAGCCCCGCAAGTCCAAGAATAAGCGGTGCCAGAAAGAGCAAATCGAAGCCAAACACAACGAACAGGGAGGCAAAAATATTTCCAAAAACTGGCATGACTAATGAATTCCGGGGCTGCTGTAATAGAACATGAAGGCAAAAGCGTGTGACAATAATCTCTATTTTGATTGCGAAGGCGCTGTCGCAGTCAACTCACCAAAAATCGCGTCAAGATTGTCTCCTTTATCACGCAACTCTGCTAGCGATCCATCAAATACAAGTTGACCTTGATGAATAAAAAGAACGCGACTCGCTACCGCCTCCACTTCCTGCAGAATGTGAGTCGATAGTAAAATGGTTTTCTCGCGACCCAACTGTCGCAGACGATCTCGGACGTCCGCAATCTGATTCGGGTCGAGTCCCGCTGTCGGCTCATCCAGAATCAAGACCTCTGGTTCATGCAATAGCGCGTGCGCCATACCGACCCTCTGGCGATAACCTTTTGACAATTTCCCAATGGGTTTCTGGAGGACTTCTTGCAACGAGCAGAGATTCACCACCTCTTTAATTCGCTGTGCCGCATGAGCAGCAGCTAGCCCACGAGCCTGCGCAAAAAACTCAAGCAGGCCATACGGTGTCATATCTGGATAGAGTGGGCCATTTTCTGGAAGGTAACCCAGGCGGGTTGAACCGGCGATTCGGTCTTCTCCCATATCAAAGCCAGCGATCTTGGACCGACCCTCCGATGGCGAGAGATAGCCGGTCAAAAGCTTCATGGTCGTGCTTTTGCCCGCACCATTCGGCCCCAGAAAGGCAACCACCTCCCCTCGATCGATCGAAAATGAAATATCGCGGACTGCGGCGAAATCTCCATAAAACTTCGAAAGTCCCACTGCTTCAATCATCGGGCCTTCCCCGGCAATATGTGCACTCTGCTGCTGCATCGTACTTATCTCCAGAACTGCTATTTCTGTCAAAACGTCCGGGTCGGGGAATCGCGGTTATTCCGCGAACAGGTTATAAGAAATCACAACAAAAATGCTGTAAACAGATCAAACCGGAAACCGGTGCATCAAACGATATTCCGATTCCTTTGAAATTTATGGAATCATCGTTTTCTGTCAAGGCTTTTCAGCGTGTGTCTCGGGGGATATCGATCGGACAAATCAGAACTCCAACGGCATGCCACACCGCACCGCGTGACCCTCACTGACCGAGCGGTGGTATTGCAGGTGCTGTCGCCAAGCGTTTTCATCCGCGTCCGGAAAATCAACCCTTTGATGCACACCACGCGTCTCTTCACGAGCCAATGCGGCATCAATCATGAAATAGGCAACCGTGAGCATGTTCTGCAGTTCCCAACCCGCTTTATCGGAAAATTGGCAAAGTAGCACATAACGGCACCACCGATCCATGGTTGTTGCTGCATCTTTGAGGCCTGATTTCGATCGCCTCACACCGACATTCCGCCACATCAGGCTTTTCAGTGCATTACGAATGTCACCCAAATCAAGTGGTTCTTCGTGCGGCGATGTCACCGGTTGGGTGAGCGGCAACGCCTGAAAATTGTCAGCCATGTTCAGTGCCGCTTGACTCGCCGCCGCACCGGCATGGGCACCATAGACCATACTCTCCAGAAGACTGTTGGAGGCTAACCGGTTTGCACCATGCAATCCGCTCGCAGTCACTTCGCCCGCAGCCCACAATTGAGGAATGCTGGTGCGACCTTCAGCATCGACAGACACACCTCCAATAAAGTAGTGAGCTCCCGGTCGCACCGGAATCGGGTCGCTAGTGATGTCGATGTCGAACTTTTTGCATATTCGGGTAATGCCGGGAAAACGATGCCGAATTTTATCGGCATCCAAATGACTCAGATCCAGATAAACGCAGGGGTGCCGAGTCTTTTGCATCTGGATTTCGATCGCATGGCTTACGATATCTCGGGGCGCTAATTCCAGACGATCGTCGTAGTCGCCCATGAATCGGGTACCATGATTATCAATCAATCGCGCTCCTTCTCCCCTGACCGCTTCAGTGATCAACCGACGATTGCTCCCGGCGATGTAAAGCATCGTGGGGTGAAACTGCATGAATTCCATATCGCGAAGTGCAGCGCCTGCCCGGTAGGCAGCCGCAATGCCGTCGCCGGTCGCCACCTCGGGATTACTCGTCTCGCGATAAAGTTGTCCAGCACCACCGGTGCAAAGAATGGTCTGCTTTGACCATACCAGGTTCACCCCGCGCTCCGAACGAGCAACCACCGCACCGCGACAGCCTGCCGCATCGGTAAGAAGATCCAACGTGAAAGCGCCTTCCCAGAGTGTTATTTGCGGCAATTTATCGGTCCAAAGCGACATGGCCCGCATGATTTCTGCCCCGGTAGCGTCGCCATTGGCATGTACAATCCGATGATGACTATGTCCGCCCTCTTTCCCCAGTGCTAGTTCCCCTGCCTCCTCATCAAACGCAGCACCCCAACGGATTAACTCCTGGATCCGATCTGGCGCTTCTTGAACGACCATCGAAACGATCGCCGGATCACAGAGATTGCAGCCTGCCCGTAGTGTGTCGCCAATATGATTTTCAAAACAGTCCTCCCGGTTAATAACACCTGCAATACCACCCTGGGCCCAGGAACTGCTCGAATGGCGAAGTCGATCTTTGGTCACAACCAAGACCCGTAAACTCGGGTCAATCTCCACCGCTGCGCGTAAACCGGCGAGGCCGCCCCCGATAATTAGCACATCAAAAAAATAGTGGGGCGCGGATTTCGGATCGAAATGCGTGAGGTAGCGGGGAAAAGAAAACATTGCTGGCGTTCTTCCTTTATAACGTTCGCCTGCAAATTCTAACGTCCAAGCACATCCCTCCGGAAGGCATCAAAACGATTTTGGTCCTCCCTGGGCGGTCGACTACGACCACTTTCGCGCAGCCCTGAAGTGCGGTTGGTAGGCGTCGCTGTAGTGCGAACACCGCGTTGGGGCGGAGTCAGGCCCAGGCTTCGCAATACATTTTCCCAGTTACTTTTTGCTTTCGATCCATCGGCACCTGGCAATTCTGCCTTGTTCTTCATCGTGCGATAACGTCGCACAAAATCCGAAAAATCTTGGTCTGACCATCCAAATTGTTTTTTTAAATCTTCGTCAATTCCACCTGCATCAAGTTGCTGCTCTAAATAATTCAGCACCAAATCGGTTGTTTGATTCGCATAGTCGAGATTTGCCGTATCCGCACCGGGCTCGGTAAGATCGTTTGAATTTACAGGCTCATCTGAACCAATGCCCCCTCCCCCACTGCCCGGTGGAGATCCCTGTTTTGGTTTCGCAGAGGGGGCGCTTGAGGTGGCACCACCAGTGCCATTGCGGGTCTTCTCTGCAGTCGAATCTGCGGATTGCTCGCTGCTTCCTTCTCCCGAACCGACG
>DLCF01000142.1 GCA_002480485.1 Planctomycetaceae bacterium UBA7805 | reverse complement strand
GTGGCGGGTCAGAGGCACCCTCCGGGATGCGTCGAATTTTCCGAAACCCGTGGATTTCTGCCGGAATCATCTCCGCCGCGATCGCTATACCGATTGCTGTCTACTATGACGATTACGACGCAAGTTGAGAAAACCAAGCAGAACAAAACAAGCGACATCGATCACCGTTGAAGCTTTTTTTCGAGGAAATGAGATCAAGATGAAGTGCCTTTTCAAGAAAATCTGTTTCACCTTTGGAATCCTCACGCTTGCGTGGGCATCCGTTCCGAGTTCTGCGGTTGCCGAAATAAAATTGCCGCAGAACAAGCACGCGATTCAGGCAAAAACTGTTCTGGATATTGCTCTGAGTGATCGAGGAACCTTGAACGGTCAATTAAAAAATCCGGATGGAATGCCGTTGAGAGATCAGTTGGTCTCTCTATCTTCCGGATCGACGGTTTTGCAAAGGACGAAAACGGATTCGGCAGGTTTCTTTACTTTCAGTAAGGTAAAGGCAGGTAGTCTGTCAATCACCGCCCCTAATTGCTATCAACATGTGAGGGCCTGGCCTGAAGCCTCGGCACCGCCCAGCGCAAAAAATGAATTAAATCTCGTTAGTGGCCCTACCGTACGCGGGCAATTCGGTAGCACCATTGGTGGTTTTACAGCACCTTCGATCCACCCTGCGCAATACCTTCAGCATCCGGCGACTGTGTTCGGTGTAATGGGATTGGCAATTGCTGCTCCGCTTGCCATCCACGAAGAAAAAACGGTTTTGCCGGCCACACAAGTATTTTTCTATTCACCTACGCTCAGTCAACCTACTACCGCAAACCCTTAATTTTTCCAAAGACGAGCGAAAGAATCCGTCGGCAGACATGACGGAAAATAAAATTCTTGCGAACAAAATAAACTAGGCAACGCATGCGAGAATCGATACGCAACCAATCGCTAAAGCGTAATTTGATTGCATGCGTAATTTTTGCTTCGCTCTTCCATCCGCTGGGCTTACAATCTCTTCATGCTGAGAATCTTGCTCATCGAAATGCAAAACCCAGCGTAAAGACATCAACCATCGACCTTAGCAAGTCAAATCAGGATACGCTTACTGGGCGATTGGTTTCGCCACGAGGCATAGCTGTTGCTGGAGTCACACTAACGCTCATTCATGAATCGAAACCGCTCGTCAACACGATAACCGATCGCGATGGTCGATTTGTTCTACCGGCCGCCTCACCGGGCTTGTATACCCTCACAGACGGAAACTGGATTCAACCCATTCGAATATGGTCTCTGGGAACCGCTCCACCAGTGGCCAAAACGGAAATGCTGGTTGTCATACCAGAGCCGATTGTTGCCGGCCAAGTCTCGCCACTGCGTTACTGGATGGCCAATCCCAATGTAATGCTGGCCACGGCTGCGATCGCAATCGCAGTTCCGATCTTGATCTATCGGCCAGCGACCGAATAGAACCCATGCCGTTCCCTGATTAAACCGCTCAACGCTTGGGCTTCAGAATTGTGACTCCCAGTGGAGGAATGGTCAATTCCAGCGAACAAGGCCTTCCATGCCTTGGTTCGTCGGTGGCGAGCACACCAAGCCCATTTCCCACGTCACTGCCCGCGTAATAAGTGGAATCGCTGTTGAAAATTTCTTCGTATCGCGCAAGCGCAGGAACTCCAATCTGATATTGATTTCGCACGACCGGAGTAAAATTGCAACATACGATGAGAAAATCATCCGGATCCCGGGCACGCCTAAGGTAGGAAATCGTGCTGTTTTCATAATCGTTGCAGTCGATCCACTCAAAGCCCTCCGGTTCGAAATCTACTTCGTAGAGCGCAGGCTCGCTTTGATAGATACGATTCAAGTCAGCAACACAACTTTGCAATCCTTTGTGGCTGTCCCACTGCAGCAAATCCCACTGAAGGGCGTCGTCGTGATTCCACTCATTCCATTGCCCGAAGTCATTTCCCATGAAGAGCAAATTCTTGCCCGGGTGGGTCCACATGTACGCATAAAGCAATCTTAGATTCGCAAATTTCTGCCAAAGATCGCCAGGCATTTGATCAAGCAATGAGCCTTTGCCGTGCACTACTTCGTCATGAGAGAGCGGTAAACAGAAATTCTCGGTAAACGCGTAAATCAAACTGAATGTTAGTTCATCATGGTGATATTTTCGATGAATCGGTTCATGCCGCATGTATCTAAGCGTGTCATTCATCCACCCCATATTCCATTTCAAACTGAAACCAAGGCCACCAAGATAGGTTGGTCGAGAGACGCCACCCCATGCCGTCGATTCTTCAGCAATGGTCAGGACACCCGGATACTCGAGATGCACCTTTTCGTTGAATTCCTTGAGCAGTGAGACCGCTCCCAAATTTTCTCGGCCTCCAAATGCATTAGGAATCCATTCTCCCTCTTTGCGACTGTAGTCGAGATAAAGCATGGAAGCGACCGCATCAACACGCAGACCATCAATGTGGTACTTGTCGAGCCAAAAAAGTGCGTTTGCCAAGAGAAAATTCCGTACCTCATTTCGATCATAGTTGAACACCATTGTTCCCCAGTCAGGATGCTCTCCTTGCCTAGGGTCGGCATGCTCGTAGATCGCTGTTCCATCGAATTGACGAAGGCCGTGTGCGTCACGTGGGAAATGAGCCGGCACCCAGTCCAAGATGACGCCCAGTCCGTGCTGATGGCAATAATCGATTAAATACATCAAGTCTTGTGGCGAACCATATCGACTTGTGGCGGCATAGTAACCCACCGTTTGATACCCCCAGCTACCGGTAAATGGATGCTCACTAACCGGGAGCAACTGCAAATGGGTATAGCCCATGCGTTTGCAGTACTCGACAAGGCGATGTGCTAATTCGCGATAAGAAAACCAGCCGTTTTCGTGCTCATCATTACGCTGCCAACTTCCGAGATGAACTTCGTAAATCGAGATAGGTGAGCCCAACCCATTGCTCTGCCCTCGCGTCTCCAGCCATTGCGCATCATTCCATGTATACTGATCCAGATCGGTTATCAACGAAGCGGTGCGTGGCGGAACCTCCGCTGCAAAACCAAACGGATCAGATTTCTCTAGGATTTCACCTCCACATTCAAGGCGATATTTATAGGCATCGCCCTCTGAAGCTTTCGGGACAAACACTTCCCAGATCCCGCTAGGAGTCAGTTTTCGCATTTTATCAGTTGAGCTATTCCAAGCATTGAAATCGCCGACCACTTGCACCGAATCCGCATTCGGAGCCCACACGCCAAAATGAACCCCCGCGACACCATCCACGGTATCCGGATGCGCACCCAATAATTGATAGATGCCCCAATGGGTCCCTTCGCCCAAGAGATGGCAATCATAATCACTAAATCGACTGGTATCTGTCATCGGGGATCTGGCCATCTCGGATCGAATACGTTCAGGGATGCGGGACGTAAAACAGCAACGTGAAGGAAATCAAATGCAACCGGCATCCGACCGACATTGGAATTACGCCATCAGGGATCAACTTCCTGTGGAATGTCACCGCAATTTAAAGGATTTCAACACGTTGAACCTGTAGTATACCCCGCAAAATGTGGCGGTGAAAACGGTGACTGGTCGGCAAGACTGACCGACGGTGGGTCCACACGCCATGAATGTACACAATGTGACGGTGAGGAAATCTGTTCGGGCAACATCAGCCGATGAACTCGAAGGGAAGGACGATGCAGGCAATCGGCGCTGACATCCCTGCCGCACGGATGACACTCAATGGAGCGGAGAGAATGATACTGCAACACATGATTGATTCTTCGCCAAAGGTCTTCGTATTTTATTGGAACCATCCGGCCAAAGTGCTCCCAACTCCAGTTGGAATCGCGCCACTGGCTTAATCCGTGTCGAATTCCCTGCTGGGCATACCGACTACTGGTGACGAGCGTTATCTCTGCCCGGTGCGCGATCGCCTCGAGTCCGCGGAGAATAGCCAGTAATTCACACCGCTCCGCACTCATTTCGGGCTCAAAATCACTGGCCTCCAAGCGATAGGCTTGCTCTGGCGCAGTCAATAAAAATCGCCAATAACCGGGGGTTTCTCTCGAGGATTCACAATAAAGCCGATAAGAGATTGTTTTGGCGATAACCATCCGATACGCTCCTGGCGGGTTGTTGCAGACCGGCATTGGCCGCTTCTCAGTCACTGCTTTGAATGGAATGCGGGCCGGCTCATCTGTAGAACTTAATGCTTACGGATTACC
>DLCF01000123.1:1077-26332 GCA_002480485.1 Planctomycetaceae bacterium UBA7805 | reverse complement strand
TACCTCATCCTTGCAGCCATCACGACAGTACGTTCGGGACTGTTTTGGAAATTGCTCATTGCCTCTCTCGTGATGTTGATCGGCGGGTACCTTGGCGAAACCGGCGTGCTCGGCGTTTGGGCCGGTTTTGTTGTTGGGATGTTAGGATGGTTGTTCATCATTTATGAGATCTTCGCCGGTGAGGCACAGCGGATCAACGCTGGCCACGGGACTCCTGCGAGTCAAAAAGCCTTTAACGCATTGCGATTGATCGTAACGCTCGGATGGTCAATTTATCCGATTGGCTATGTGATTGGTGCCGTTAGTGATGGTTCACCTGACGCACTGAACCTTATCTACAACCTTGCCGATTTTGTCAACAAGATCGCGTTTGGTGTAGTGATCTGGGCTGCCGCAACGTCGGAAGACTAGGTATTGGTAAAATGCACGGAACGGGCGACGAACCCGTTCCGTGCTGGATGATTGGAATGTGACGATGCTTGATGTTTCTCTACAACCACGCGAGCGACCCGTTGACAAATCGCTTTCCAGCGCAAATCGTTTCGCGTCCGAATCGGTGGTCGGGCGTTTCAGCGGGCGTGGTGAAATGGGCGGTAGCCAGGCAAACATCATTGATGGTCTGAATCTTGTGGCTGAGGTCGATCAGCGGATCGGCGCGGCAGCCATGACGACGCGGTTTCAAGACTCACGCATCAGTGAAGCGATTCATTATCACCTGGCGGCAGGCGGAAATCGCACTCGGGCAAGAATTGCCTATCGCTACGGTCGGAGCCTCGGTCTGAGTGCTGACAATGCTCTTCCGCTGGCCGTAGCCAGCGAAGCGGTTCACAACGCGTCGCTCATTCTCGATGATCTCCAAGACCGTGATTCGGAACGAAGGGGGCAGCCATCAGTCTGGATGGCGTTTGGCCCCGAAGTTGCAACACTAGCGAGCCATCTTTTGGTGTCTGCCGGATTTTCCGTGCTCGCTGATCCAGCCTTCGCGGAGTGTACTGGCGAGCTTATTGGTTTGTTTCATTCTCGCATAATGTCGACTGTTTACGGTCAGGAGATCGACCTGTATCCAGTTTTATCGTCGGATAACACAGAGACGGGTGACGTATCGGTGCCGTGGTCGATCTACGTGCGGGGTGCGATTGCGAAGTCAGGCGGTTTGCTTAGCCTTCCCATTGAGATGCCGCTCATTGCGACCGACCGCGGTTTTGCGGTGCACATCGCCCGCAGGATGATGGGCCATTTTGCAACGGCATACCAAATTATTGATGACCTTGCGGATGTCGCACGTGACGAAAACCGCAAAGACAAATCGGCTGCACCTAACGCGGTCCGTAGTCTGAGTCAGGAAAGTGGAAGTCCCCAACCGATAGATTCGGCTCTCGAAGAGGGTAAGCGAGAGCTAGATATGGCATTGGAACTATCGCACAAAATACCCGGTGGTAGCCATTCGATTATTTCGGAGGAATCCCAACTTCTTCTGGCGAATGCAGAAGAGGTCATTTCTAATGCCTGAGGCCTTGGTTATTGGCGGTGGCTTTGGTGGATTAGCTGCCGCACTTCGTTTACGGGCCAAGGGATGTCATGTCAAAGTAGTTGAGCGTTGTGCGGAACTCGGTGGTAGAGCACAGACCTTCTCACGAGGAGGCTATCGTCACGACGCCGGACCCACCGTCATCACTGCTCCATTTCTTTTTGATGAATTGTTCCAGCTTTTCGGCAGGCAATTCTCCAGGGCAGTCACGCTCAAGGAATTGAATCCCTGGTACCGCTACTACTTTCGGGATGGCGAGACCTTCAGCTATGGAGGTACGCTCCAAGATACGCTGTCGGAAATCGACAGGATCAGTCCGCAGGACGTGGCGGGCTATGAAGGTCTCCTGGCGGAGTCCCAAAAGATTTTCGATGTCGGATTTTCTGAGCTTGCTGACCAACCGTTTGACCGTATGGGTACGATGCTACGTCAAATTCCGCGATTGCTCAGGCTGCGCTGCTATAGATCAGTCTGGCGGCTGGTCTCAGAACACATTCGGGATGATCGGTTGAGGCAGGCGTTTGCGGTCCAGCCACTGCTGGTTGGTGGCAACCCGTTTGACACGACTTGCATTTATAATTTGATTCATTTTCTCGAACGCAAATGGGGCATTCATTTTGCAATGGGCGGAACCGGAGCCATCGTCACCGCTCTTACCCAACTCATGGGCGACACCGGGATCCAGATTCAAACAAGCACGACAGTAAAGCAGATTATTACTCGCAATGGGCGAGCGGTCGGTGTCGAATACGCGAATGGCGAGCGGGAAGAATGCGATCTGGTTGTTGCCAACACAGATGCCGCCCACCTTTACCGACACTTGATCCCACAACAAGATCAGAAGCTCTCGGCTCGAATCAAACTGCGGCAAGCAAAATATTCTATGGGGCTGTTTGTGCTCTACTTCGGAAGTCGCAAGCAATATCCTGAGGTGCCCCATCACAGTATTTGGCTTGGTAAACGTTATCGGAAGCTCCTGAAAGAAATCTTTGCGGAGAAGGCGCTGCCGCACGACTTTTCTTTATATGTTCATCGACCCACGGCGACGGATCCTTCCTTCGCGCCGCCAAACAGAGACTCTTACTATGTGCTTGCGCCCGTTCCCAATCTCAATGCGGCTATCGATTGGGATGAGGAGGGACCTCGCATGACAGAGCGTATCTTAGGGGCACTCGACGCGACCATTATGCCCGGATTGCTGAGTAACGTGGAGCATGACTTTTACATGACACCACATGATTTCAGCGCAAACTATCTCAGCGAGCGTGGTGCCGGATTTTCAATTGCACCTTTGTTTTATCAGTCTGCTTGGTTTCGTTTTCACAATCGGGCGGAGGGGTTAAAGAATGTTTATCTGGTCGGGGCGGGAACACATCCCGGTGGTGGTGTGCCAGGAGTTTTGTGTTCGGCAAAGGCAACAGAGCATCTGATCGCTGCAGATCTCGGATGGGAAACGTGTCATGCACAGGCTTCCTAAACGACGTGTTCAAGATGACGCCCGCTCGATATTGCGAGCGAAAGGAAGGACCTTTGCCCTTGCAGCGCGCCTGTTGCCCGCAGATACTGCTGATGATGCTACCCTCCTATACGCATTCTGCCGCGAGATTGATGATATCGCGGATAATCCGAAAGCGGGCACCAGTGCGCGGACTGATCTTATCGAATTGCGTCACCAAATTTCTTCTCGCTCGGGCGAAACACCGCTTGTGCGTGAGTTTCTTGAGATGGCGAATCGACGCAATCTTTCGACGGTCTCCGCGGAAAAACTCATTGATGGTGCAATATCGGATCTAAGCGATCCAGTAATGATTCAAAATGAGCAACAACTGATTCACTATTGCTATTTAGTAGCCGGTACGGTTGGCGAAATGATGTGCCCCATTTTGGGTGGAAAATCTGAACTGCTGCCGCTGGCCGCTGATCTGGGTATCGCCATGCAGTTGACTAACATCGCGCGAGATATTCGCGAGGATGCAGAGTTGGGACGGCAGTATATTCCATCCGACTGGATTCCCTCGCTTTCGTTGACACAACTGGCTGTTCATACAGAACAAACACAGGCAGCACTTCAGCAGGCGGTGTTACGTTTGTTGCGGATGGCGGAGACGCGATATACGCGGGCACGCATCGGCTTGGCCTGTTTGCCACTTAAAAATCGCCTCGGTATTTCTGTTGCTGCGGATGTGTACCGTGAAATAGGGCGTTGTATCGAGCGAGGTGGTTGTGAAGTTCGAAAACAGCGGACGGTGGTTCCGCTGCACCGTAAACTCGGGCGAACTTGTTTAACGCTTGCTCGGTGTCTTCTGACTTCTCCGAGGCATGGGGTTTTCCAAGATTACTCAATCTCGAGCATTCTGCATGAGTGATGCTTGTCGGACATACGATTGTATTGTTGTTGGTGGAGGCGCCGCCGGGCTGTGTCTGGGTGTTCATCTCGCGAAACTGCAGTCGCAAAAAGGTCCATGCCTGATCCTGGAACGTCGCTCACAATACGTTGATGATCGTTCGTGGTGTTTCTGGGAAAATCCAAATGAAATTTCGTGGATCGACAGGATCGTATCTAAGCAGTGGTGGCATTGGGAAATCAGTGGATGCGAGGAGGAAGTGGATCACCGGGCAGTCAACAGGCCCTACTGTTACGTGCGGTCGAGTGACTTTTATCAGAGTGCTTGTTCACTGATCAAGCAGAGCAATGATGTCAATCTACAAACTGGCGTTGAAGTATCCGAAATTTCCGATTCAGGCGGAGTATGCTTGGTTCGCACAGACCACGGCGATTATCGGGCAAAACATGTCATCGATGCACGTCCAGCGGTCTCGTTGAGCCCGGATCCCTCCGGGTTGCTGCAGATTTTTGTGGGTAGTGAAATTAGCTTTAGCAAACCGATGTTTGATCCACGGCGCGCAGTGCTGATGGGGAATTTGAATGCGGATGATCGTGCAGTCTGGTTCCAGTATGTGCTACCACTAGACGCGCATCGTGCGCTGATTGAAGAAACGGCATTCGCAAGCGAATGGATTGAGGCCGATGAGTTGGATAGGCGTTTAAAAGTGTCCATCCAGAATCTAGCTGGTGGCCAAACGATGGACATTCTTAGGCACGAAAAGGGCGTCATTCCGATGCAATCGACACCCCCTCAGCAGCGTGGCACTTCGCGGATCTTGCGTGCGGGCCTTGCGGGAGGCGCGGTTCGAGCCTCAACCGGTTACGCGTTGCGTCGGATTGATAAATGGGCAAAGCAATGTGCTGCGCAGTTGGGTGCCGGTAGGCCTCCCTGTGGTGCCTATTCTGGTACGGTGGTCGAAAGGTCGCTGGACCGCATTTTTTTGCGGGCAGTTCGGGCTAATCTGTCGCGGGCTCCCGAATTTTTTCTGAAGATGGCGAAAGGAACGACCGGAGATCAATTTGCGGCCTTTTTAACCGGCAGCACAGATCCTCGCGTACTCTTTCCTGTGATTTCCCGAATGCCTAAACGACCATTCCTTGCTGCCGCTACCCAAAATTGGATCGGACCAAGCCATGCCTCGAGTTGACGCCAATAGCGGGTTCGATCTCGCGATGAAGATCATGACGTTCCTGATGATCGCATTCGGCGTTTTCACGCATGGGAATTTGTTCGGTGGTATCCCAACGGTTGCCTTGCTTTTAATTGCAGTGGGGCTATTCGGTATACCGCATGGTGCGTTTGATTATGCGGTTGCCAAAAAGGAAGGATTGATTTCGACCAGAAGATCAGCGGTCCTATTTCTCGGTGCTTATCTATGTTTGGCCGCCGGATCCTTCTTCCTTTGGATGGTTCTTCCCGTTGTAGGATTAACATTGTTTCTCACGCTTTCTGTATGGCATTTTTCTCATGACTGGCAGGCTCGTGGAGGCTTATTTCGAAGTGCCATGGCGCTGCTCGTTGTTTTCGGGCCGCTCGTTTTTTGGCCCCAGTTGGTGCTAGGCTATTTTGATGTCTTACTGTTCGGGCAACTTCCTGCAGTCAGCCCTGACGCTCTAAAAATATTTGGTGGATTGCTTGCTGCCTTATGTATCTTGGCCTGCGGGATTAAATTGCTTAAGCGTCAATGGCACGATCTGTTGGAAGGCGTGCTGTTACTTGCCGGGGTTGTTCTTTATGAGCCCCTGATATTTTTTGTCATCTACTTTTGCGGGTTGCACTCCGTCAGGAGCCTGGCCCAGTTGCGTGTCCGGTTGGGGGGGGCTGGCATATCATTTTTGCTTCAGGGTTTACTGCCGAGTGTGTTGACCTATGGATTGGGCATGGGGGCGTATTTCCTGCTACCGGCGGTTGATAGCGATACCGGAGCACTACGGGTCATATTCATTGGTTTGTTTGCACTCACTGTTCCGCATCTTTTGCTCGATACCTGGATTGATGTATTGCGGGCCTCTTCTGGTAGAAAATGCTCTGATGACATGGTGGCGACGATTAGCGTATAACGTCGTCCGGTGCGGGTGGTCGCTCATAACCGCAAAAACGCGTTTCACAGGCGTATCTGCCCAACACATAGCGAGTCTGGATCATGCATTCACTTCCATTGAAATTCGAGGCCGGTCACCTCTACTTCACGCTTGGTGAAGACGATTGGATGTTCGATACTGGTTCGCCAACAAGTTTTGGAGCCGTCAATGCGATTGCTATTGAAGGTGAAGATTTCCAGATTCCCGCCGCTTATATGGGGATGGACGCAGTGCAGTTGTGTAATCTTGCCGATCACCCGGTCTGCGGTCTGATTGGAGGGGATTTAATCAATCAGTTTGATGTGCGGATTGATATTGATGCCGGTGAGATTCAGTTTTCGAAAGAGGAGCTTTGTGTGGAGGGAACGACGATCCACTTGGGTCAATTTATGGGGATTCCGTCCCTCGAGGTTTGCATTGGCGACGAGGCCTTTCGCATGTTCTTCGATACCGGGGCACAGGTCTCATATTTTCAGCATCGCTCGCTCACCTCCTACCCGGCCGCCGGCACAATCAGCGATTTTTATCCTGGTTATGGACAGTTCGAAACAGCGACTCACACACTAGAGGCACAGATTGGCGGGCAAGCAATATCGCTCCGATGTGGGGATCTTCCGAAAATGCTTGCTGCCGGGCTGATGATGGGAGGTGCCAAAGGGATTGTCGGTAATGAGATTTTGCCGGGCCGACTTGCCGGATATTTCCCCCGTCGTGGTCAGCTTGTGCTGGGCGACAAGTCGAGCTGAGCGCACAGCCAAGAAATGCTACAATCTGGGTCCTGCCGTCAGGCGTTGAATCTCCCTGTGCGTTTCTCTTACTTCCATGGCCAATCCAGCCGAGAAGAATGGTCGCTTTCGACAAAATTGGGTCGCGATGCGCAACCGCTTGATCCCCACCGGTACGCCGCTGACAATTTCGCTTTCCTGTCTGATCGGAATTGCCGCTGGTTACGGCGCTGTAATCTTTAATACGTTGATCAGAGAAATCGGCAGCTTCAGTGTCCAACAGGCCTTTGATCTGGCAGTTTCTAAATGGACGTTCTGGATTCTGTTGGCCCTGACTCCAGCGATCGGATTGCTACTTGTCGCATGGTTGACACGTCGATTTGCTCGCGAAGCCCAAGGGCACGGGGTGCCGGAGGTCATCTCCGCCGTGGCACACGACGATGGTATCATTCGACCGCGGGTCGCCTTTGTCAAAGTACTTGCGAGTGCGCTTTGTATCGGCACCGGCGGTTCGGTCGGTCGTGAGGGGCCAATCGTGCAAATCGGCGCGGCGATAGGAAGCCTTGCCGGACAGCTATTCGGTATTTCTCCTAGGCATCTCACGATCCTCGTTGCAGCCGGTGCCGGCGCGGGCATCAGTGCCACCTTTAGTGCACCCTTAGCAGGCGTGATGTTTGCCAGCGAAATTATCCTCGGTAGTTTCGCTGTTGAGAGCCTCGCACCGATTGTGGTTGCCTGCGTATTGGCTCAGGTGGTCCACGTTCAGGCCAGCGGGGCAGGGTGGTGGCCGGCATTTGGTGAATTGAAATATCAGTTCCTGGGTGACTGGGGACAACTGCCCTCCTACATTCTTTTCGGATTGCTGTGTGGCCTGGTGGCTGTAAGTTTTACGAAGATGCTTTACCGCTGTGAGGACATCGCCGAGCGGCGGTTTCCGAGTTGGTGGAAAAGGGCAATTCTACTCGGAATGGCAGTGGGTGTGATTGGCGTGGGCTATGAACTTGTTTTGCCGCAGATCGCGCCGCCAATCGATCGGGAGATAAAAACCCCCGCTCTTTTCGGCGTCGGTTACGATGTAGTCCATCGGGCGCTGCGTATGCAGAACGAACGAAAACCCGTTGACCTTCGCCGTGATCAGCTGGGTGAAAATGCGTTGGAAGGTGAGCCTACGAATGAAAAGATTGCTCTGGATAAATCACGAATGCAGGTACAATTGTTCTGGTTTTTACCGCTTGTATTCCTAAAGCCGTTCCTGACGAGCCTCACGCTCGCGGGAGGAGGATCGGGGGGCATTTTTGCCCCTTCACTGTTTTTAGGCGCATCGCTCGGCACCTCATTTGGTTTGATTTTTAACCTCTTATTTCCAGAACTCAGCGCGAACCCCGGTGTATATGCGATTGTTGGCATGGGAGCGGTTGTGGCAGGGACCACACACGGGCTGCTCAGTGCCATCTTGATCGTTTACGAAATGACCGGTGACTACCGCATTATTCTTCCCATCATGATTGCTGCAGGGCTCTCAAGCTGGGTGGCTCGGTACATCGATCCGGAAAGCATATACATGAAAAAACTGGCCCGTCGTGGCGAGACGCTGGCCCGAGGGTTAGATATGCAGGGCTTGGAACACGTCAGGGTGCGAGACGTGATGATCCGAAAATTTCCCACCGTGTCTTTTGCGGATACGCTGGAACAGATCGTGCAGGTGGCTCGAGCAAATCTGCACATAGAGAGCCTACCGGTCATGGATACTGACGAAAAGCTGATTGGTATAATCCGCGCTGAGGATCTTCATCGATTGTTGGACGCTAATCTGGAGCCGCATTTGGTAAACGCTGAAGATATCGTGATGAAATCGCCCTTAAGCGTTTCACCTGAGTTAAACCTGTTGGAGGCGATGCGAGACTTCGGCAGTCGCGATGTGGAAACCCTCCCAGTGGAGACCGGATCAGGCTCGGCTAGGCGGCTTGTGGGACTGCTGCTTCGGGCTGATGTCCTCAGTCGTTATCGCCAGGAAATGCTACGCGCAAGGTGATGGAATTCGCAAAATAAGAATTTGAGCATCTGTATGTTAAGACACACGCAAGCCCATACTAATAGTCGTTGGTTGAAGTGGGTCGTATGGCTGATTGCAGCTAATTTTTTCCTGTTCAACTACATGAATCAGGTGGTGCCAAGTGCAATGGCCGATGAGCTGTCGCAGGCGTTCAATATTCATGCCACCATGCTTGGCATACTTGCGGCAGTTTACTTTTACACGTACGCGGCGCTACAGATCCCGGTGGGTGTCGTGGTGGATTACTATGGTCCTCACCGATCGCTCGCTTGCGCCGCTTTAATGTCCGCCGTAGGGTGCCTGCTCTTTTCTTTTGCATCTTCATTCGAAGTTGCCATCGCAATGCGGATGATTGTCGGCGCGGGAACAAGCGTTTCTTTTATTGCCAGCTTGAAACTAATTTCCAACTGGTTTTCCGCTGGACAATTTGGCACCCTCACCGGCCTGACAAATATCGTTGGAATGATAGGCGCGGTTGTGGGGGTCGGTTTGCTAACCAGTGCAACGGATGAAATCGGTTGGCGTGATACGATCTTAATACTTGGTATTGCTGGTACCGTACTTGCCATCCTCATCCTGTTTGTGATCCGTGATCATCCGGCAAAGATTGAAGTACAGGCCACAGGTAAAACCCAGCGAGAGCATTTCGGACAGGCTGCCAGAGCTGTTGGGTCGCTTTTGTTAGTCAGGCAAAACTGGGTGAATGGATTGTATGCTGCAACGATAAATTCTCCCTATATCGCACTTGGTGCACTTTGGGGAAGCAAATATCTTGTAGTCAACAATGATTTAGAAAAGCCCACTGCAGCGATTGCGTCTTCTCTTATTTTTGTGGGCGCTATTCCGGGTAGTTTCTTTTTTGGCTGGTTTTCGGATCGAATCCGAAGGCGGAGGCTACCGATGATGCTTGGTGCAGTCGGAAGTCTTGCAGCATTCAGCATGCAGCTTTATTTGCCCGGAATTTCATTTTTATTTACCTGTATTCTTTTTTTATTGCTCGGATTCTTTTGCAGCGCGAATGTGGTTTCATATGCCCTTGCGCACGATCTCTGTCCACCAAAGGTGATTGGCGTCGCGGTGGGATTCGTCAGCACATTTCTCTATGGAGTAGGTGCGTTGCTTGACCCCGTTATTGGCTGGATGATGGACCAGCATGCAGGTCATAAAAGTGTTGGAGGCGGACTCGACTACACCCGCGATGATTTTGTTTACGCGCTCAGTTCTTTGACGGTCTGCCTTGCTGTAACGTGCATCGCGTCATTTTTTGTCCATGAAACTCGATGTTGCCACACGGGAAATTCTAGCGGTGTATCCGTGCGGTAGGAAATTCGTATTCCCAAATGGTATTAACTGAATTTCAGGCCCATTGAGTCAAACTTAAGTGCGATGGTAACCTGATGTCACGAGATTCATTCCTAAGTCACTTCTGCTGGTGAGGAAATGCGATGCCCCTATACGATGCTGATGAAACGCTCGGCCCCGACTCATTTAACGTGGAAGATCACGCGGACAAAATTACGATTAGTCCGTTGCCAAGAAAAAATTTCCCTCAGCATACGCAAGATCCAGAACAGATTTTTCAGATTTTGAAAAACGAACTGCTTTTAGACGGTAATAGCAAGCAGAATCTAGCCACGTTCTGTCAGACATGGGAAAGTCAACAGGTCGAGCAGTTGATGAATCTAGCAATTGATAAAAATCTCATCGACAAGGACGAATACCCGCAAACGGCAGAGATTGAACGCCGTTGTGTGCGATTGCTAGCCGATCTTTGGAATGCACCGGGTGGGGCGGTCGGCTGTTCCACGATCGGGAGTAGCGAAGCGGCCATGCTTGGCGGAATGGCAGCCAAATGGCGGTGGCGTGATCGGCAGAAAGCCGCAGGCAAGCCAAGCGACAAGCCGAACATGGTTTGTGGCAGCGTACAAATCTGCTGGAAAAAGTTTGCACGTTATTGGGATATCGAGCTTCGGGAAATCGAGATGACTGATGACAATCTCTGTATCAGTCCCGATGACGTCTTGAAGCAAGTTGACGAGAATACGATTTTTGTTGTCCCGACTCTCGGTGTCACCTATCACGGACTTTATGAAGATGTACTGGCCATCAGTGAGGCACTTGATGATCTTCAATTACGGACCGGTTTGGATGTCCCGATCCATGTCGATGCGGCGAGCGGTGGATTCTTGGTGCCGTTTACTGACCCGGGACATGAACCTTGGGATTTCCGCCTCAAGAGGGTGAAGTCAATCAATGCATCAGGGCATAAATTTGGACTTGCGCCGCTCGGAGTGGGGTGGGTTCTTTGGCGTGAGCAAACTGATCTGCCGGATGATCTGGTTTTCCATGTTAGCTATCTCGGTGGTGATATGCCAACATTTCAGATCAATTTTTCTCGCCCCGCCGGGCAGGTGATCGCGCAATATTATGATTTCATCCGACTTGGACGGGAGGGCTATGCTAGGATCCATGGTGGATCGCATTCGGTTGCTGAATATTTTGGCAATGCAATTTCGAAGTATGAAGATTTTCAGGTCGTCCATGATGGCAATCCGCAACGCGGAATCCCAGCAGTTGTCTGGCGGATTCGGCAGGGCTGTGATCCGGGATTCACGCTCTATGACTTGGCGGATCGTCTCCGTATGCGAGGCTGGCAGGTTCCGGCCTATCCGCTTACCGGCACGCTTTCAAAAACCGGTTTTCAGCGCATCCTGGTCAAGCGAGACTTTACCCGCGAAATGGCCGACCTGCTGCTTGACGATATGAAGGCGGGGGTCGACTACCTTAAAACGAATCCGACAGACAAACCGGTCGTGACGCAAAAAGCTCAATCCTACAATCACCTCTGATGGTGAAAGGGTTGAGCTCTCATTGATTTTATTGTGAATTAAGCCTTTTTTTACATGACGGCACTTCAATGATTGCAAGCGGAATTTTTTTCTGTCTCTTTGTGTTGCTGATGCTGACGCTTCGACGCCATGCGTGGGCGACGGTACTGGTCTATTTTCTTTCCTTGATATCCATCGTGCTGCTGTTTCTTCACCATGCAACAGATCGTTTGAATATCAGACTTTAAGTGAAGACGTCGTAAATTGGATTATTCGCATGAATGACGTAACGCATCAAAATGACGAGCATCCATTATCGAAACTATGGAGACGGATTGAGTTCGCCATTCTGCATTTCTGTATTCTCGGGATATGTGGAGTGTTGATCGGAGCGTTCTTTGTTCAGTTTGTCGCGGGGGAGTTTCCTTGTCCGCTGTGCGTGCTTCAACGAATGGCCATGATTCTTTCCGCGATGGGTTCGATCTTTGTGATTACCCACGGGCATTACGCGCGAATCCAGGATTTTTCAGTGATGGGCCTTGGCTACGGTATGTCGATCCTTGCAGCTGTGGCGGGTTTAGCGATAGCCACCCGGCAGGTGCTCTTACATATTCAACCCGGTGATAGTGGCTACGGTAGTCCCGTACTTGGAATGCATCTTTATTCCTGGTCGGTGGTCGTTTTTTTAGTCGTCCTTTTGGTGAGTGGGATGATGCTGATTTTCGGTCGGTCACCGATTTTGTTTTCGCCGACGGGTGAGGAAGATCAGTCGGCCATTGGAAAATCTAGCAACACGTATCGCCTCCGGTGGTATTCCTGGCTGACCTTCGGAATTTTTGGTGCGATTATTGTAGTCAACGCATTTGCCACCCTGGCCGAGTCCGGTTTTCATCCATTTCTACCGGACAATCCTGCTGGTTACCGGTTGTTTGATGAATGATTACCGCCTTCGCTATGCAATGTGAGCTGGAAATATAAAGTGAGTGAGTTCTTCATGACCTTGGGTGTCGCCACTTTATTTGCTTGGCGGCTTGCTGAAGAAGGTCGATTTTAAATTTGGTCCTAACGTCGGAAATAATATTAGTTTGAAGGAGAGAGATAATGCATCGTGTTGTTATAGCGTTGATTTTGGCGTCTTTAATCTCTGCTGGCGGTGTTGCTCAGAGTGCGGCAATTAATGAACGGCAGCGCGATGAAGCGGCGGCAATCGATGCTTACATCTATCTTTACCCGTTGGTGACGATGGATATTACTCGGTTGCAGATGACCAACGTGGCGAAAGCGACAAAAGGTAGTATGTCCGTCCCGATGAATCAGCTTTATCATTTCCGCGCTTTTCCGGATGCCGACTTTCGCACGGTAGTGCGACCGAATTTCGATACACTCTACACGTCGCTCTGGGCCGACATGTCCGAGGGGCCTGTAATCGTCAGCGTGCCTGATTCCGGTGGCCGCTACTACATGCTACCGATGCTCGACATGTGGACCGATGTATTTGCGGTCCCCGGTTGGCGAACCACCGGTTCAGGGGCCGGGCACTTTGCCTTCGTGCCGCCCGGATGGGAAGGAGAGTTACCGGAAGGCGTTACTCGCATTGATTCACCGACCCCCTACGCGTGGATGATCGGTCGCACCGAATCATCGGTTGCAACGTACCCCGAGGTTCACAAGTTTCAGGACGGTATTAAGTTGAGCACGCTTGCTGACTGGGGTAAGCAAGCGAGTCTTGAGCAGGGCAAGGTCGATCCAAAGGTTGATATGAAAACACCGCCGCTCGATCAGGTGAACAATATGCCCGCTCGAAAATTTTTCGAGTATGCCGCAACGCTTATGAAACTGCATCCACCGCATATTACCGACGCGGATATCGTGGCTCGGATGAAATATATTGGTCTCGAGCCTGGTAAAGATTTTGATTACGAGAGCCTCAGCCCCTCGGCCAAGGCCGCCGTCGACATATCGGCGACCAAAGGGCTGCAGATGATCAAGGCACACTTGCCCGAAATCGGGACAATGGAAAACGGCTGGTCGGTAATGCGTGAAAATGCAGGAGTTTATGGTGCCGACTATTTGCAGCGAGCAACCATTGCATTAGCGGGACTGGGCTGCAACAAGCCGATCGATGCAGTCTATCCGCTGGCGATCACTGATTCTCGCGGCAAAACGCCAAGTGGTGATCAACACTACGTGATCCATTTCGATCACGATAAATTGCCCCCAGTCGAGGCGTTCTGGTCGATCACAATGTACGATGACGAGGGCTTTCAGGTGGCTAATCCGCTCAATCGGTTTGCGATCGGTGATCGGGATAAGTTGAAATTTAACGACGATGGATCACTCGATATCTTCATCCAGGCCGCTTCGCCCGGAAAGGATAAAGAGTCGAATTGGCTTCCCGCTCCACCGCAGGGCACCCTCGGATTGACGATGAGACTCTATGCGCCGGATCGCAGCGTGCTCGACGGTCGTTGGCAACCACCGGTGCTGAATCGGGTCGATGGCAAATCAAGCCCGGCGAAACTTGGCGATGGGCTTCCCGCGCACCAATAAAATTTGATGTGCAGAAAAATTTCCAGTATGTCGCGACAAGTCTTTTTTCTGCCTCGGAGCAAAGCAGTTCCAATCAACGTTGTTGGGAGTGGCCATTGATTTAGAGATTTTGATGATGAGACCGATAGATTTTATCATTTAAAGAATTCAAAATTCGTTGACGTCGCCTCCTCGAGTCCGAGGTTGGTAATTATATAATCGCCATTCTGCTCTATGACCAGTCGCTCCCTTAAGCATTGCCTCACCACGAGATCTTGCTCTCTTCGGGTCCATAAAAGATTTGAGTCGTCAAGTCGACCGGAATGATTCTGCTCCATAGCGCGTAAAAAAATCTTTTTAAACAATAAGTGCCGTTGTTTTGATCGTTTGATAATTTTCGAAATCAATCCTTGTTTCGGAGCGAACAAGGCAACCGATAGGAAGCTTATGCCAGCGCAGCACGCGATAGGCCCTGCAGGAGAGATATCCAAGTTGTAGCCGAGGAAGACGCCAGCTAGCGCACTCACCACGGCAATCAAACCGCTCCATATGAAAAAATCTAACATGCCTTTCGAAAGAAGATATGCTGCTGCAGGTGGTGCGATCATCAGAGCGACAACAAGGATTGAACCAGCAGTTTCAAATGCGCAAACAGTGGTGAGTGACACAAGTCCCAGCCAGATCATGTGGATGCGATTGGGGTGCAAGTGAATTCCCTTCGCGAACAATTCGTCGAATGACATTACGTTCATTTCTTTGTACAAGAGCACGACGAAAAATATTAGAATCGCAAGAACGGTGAGCATTACCCAGAAAGTTCGAGGTCCCAGGTCATAGCCGCCAATTATCAGGGTATCTAATGCCGCCGCAGCAATATTTCCATCAATGATGCACTCTGGATGAAAATGGATATTACGCAGGTTTTGGCTTGAAATTATTACCCCGCCACTGAACATGGCGGAGAATACAATTCCGAGTGACGCGTCAACATCAACAAGCTTTGTTCTGCGTAAAAGCTGGAAGAAGATAACCATCCCCAGGCCAGTGAAAGCCGCAAAAATCAAAAGCCATGGCGAGTTTCTATCGGCGAAAATCAGAAATCCAACAATGATGCCGGGTAATACGGCATGTCCGAGTCCGTCAGAAATTAAGGCCTCACGTTTTGCAACCAAGTACACACCACAAATAGAGCAAGCACATGCGGTGACTACTGATATTGCACACGTCCAAATCAGCAAAGAGGTCATTAAATTACCTCCTCACTCGGCTGATGTCGGTCAATCGACAACGAATATTTGCGACGCGCAAGTGCACGGGCGATAATACCTCGCTGCGGTGCGAAAAGAAGGGAAAATAGAAAAATGGCCGTTGCAACCAACACGATTACTGGGCCTGTGGGCATATTTGCGTAATTAGCACTTATGGTGCACCCGACCGCACAACTGAATACCCCGATCATTGCGGAGAGTATCACCATGCTGCCGAGGCTCTTTGTCCATTGGCGGGCGGTGCTGGCGGGTGTGATCAGCAGCGCAATCATGAGCACTACGCCAACTGCCTGGATTCCAATGACGATAGCAATCACCAGTGTGATAAGCAGCAGGTTATCGATCAATGTTGTGCGATAGCCGATGCTATGTGTGAATGTCGAATCAAAAACATAAATTTTAAATTCCTTCCAGCACAGCATTAAAGTGAGCGTCGCGGCAATTGCGAGGCTACCAATCATCCATAAGTCGTCGGTAGTCATCGCCGCAGCCATGCCGAAAAGATAATCGTTCAGTCCTCGTCTTCCAGGGATTACTGGGTCGCTCGCGCGTTGCACCCATCTCAGCAACATTACCCCTGAGCCAAAAAAAATGGCAAGCATTACGCCCAGACTTGTATCGCTTTTTAGTTTCGTGTGATTGAACAATAGTCGAGTCAGTAATAACGCACTAGTACCAGCCAAAAGTGCGCCAGGCATAAGAATCCACAGTGATTTACTGCCCGTCCCTGTGAGCAGATAGCTCAAAAGAAAGAGAACCATGATGCCGAGTAGAGAGGAATGAGAAATGACATCACCGATTAAGCTTTGTTTTCTCAGGTACGCGAAACAGCCTACACCGCCGCTGCAAGCGCCAATGATACTGGTGCCAAACAACACAACGCGGAATGTATAGTCTTCAAAGAGGTCAGTCAGCAAGTTGATTTCCCTCGCCGTCGGTGTAGCGAGCATCAAGCTTCTCGCTAGGTATTGCGTGTTTCGTTACAGACGAATCACCGTAGGCCTTTTGAAGCAAGCTCTGATTGAAAATGCGGCTTACCTCACCCGTACCGATAATCTCACGGTTAAGTAACGTGATTTGGTCAAAATAATCAATCACAGTGCTCAAATCGTGATGAACGACAAGCAGCGTTTTTCCCTGCTCTCTCATTTGGTGCATGAGGCCGACTATGGTCTTTTCAGTGGTTGCGTCGACGCCAGAAAATGGTTCGTCCATTAAAAGTAACGGTGCGTCCTGGACAAATGCTCGTGCTAAAAATGCACGCTGCTGTTGCCCACCTGATAATTCACCAATCAATCGATCGGCATAAGGATCCATTTCAACCCGCGCGATCGCATCATTCGCCCGCTTTCGTTCCATTTTTCCGACACGACGAAACCAACCAAGCGTTCCGTAAGTTCCCATGAGGACCAATTCTCGGACTGTGATCGGAAAATCCCAGTCAATGGTTGTTTTTTGGGGGATGTAACCCACCTGGTTTTTGCGATTTGAGGCGGATGTTTGGCCGATATGTATCTCGCCGCTAAGCTTTGGCACAATTCCAAGCACAGATTTTAAGAGCGTGCTCTTTCCTGCTCCGTTGGGCCCAACGATGCCCATCACCACGCCTGCAGGAACTACAAGGCTTACATCCCAGAGAGCAGGAGTTGAATCGTAAGCAACGGTAAGTCGCTGAATCTTTAAGGCGATCTCGCTGCCGATTTTATGGCTCACTTTAAGGAATCCGAAATTACTTCCACATTTGATTTGAAGGCACCAATGAAGGTGTCTTGAGGAGGTTTTTCGCCTAGATCATCGGAGTATAAAGTCTGGGGCGCGATAGCTACCTTCCAGCCTTTTGATTCGCTTGCCTCCTGCAAAGCACGTGTAACCTTTGGATTATTGATGTTCTCCATGAAGATTACCGGAATCTTCAACTCCGCAACTTTCCCTGCCACGTCACGCATGGTTTTTATGTCGGCTTCCGGGTCATTGCCAATGCCAAGAACAGCGATGGTTTTCATGCCATAGACCTCTGCAAAATAATTGAATGCGTCATGGGCACTGACGATGACTCGTCGCTGGTCAGGAATTGCTGCGATTTGATTTTTTGACCACTCGTGAAGGTTTTTGAGTTCCTGGGTGTACTGATCGCAGTTTGCTCGATATGTAGCCTCATTTTTTGGATCGATTTCACAGAGCCGATCTGCAAGTCCCTCGACGCAGACAGACCACCCCGGGAGATGATTCCAGATATGCGGATCATAAGGCGCATCGGGATCGACCGCACCGTCCTCCACCCAATCGAGACGCACATCTGCCGGAAATGCGTTACTCATCGCCCATGACTTATCAGCGAATGTTTTTTCCAAATAGTTTGTAAGTTTGGCTTCGAGATGGTAGCCGTTATAAAAAATGGCGTCGGCATCTTTCATCGCCTGAATGTCTTTGGTACTAGCACTGAAGGAGTGCGGATCGACGCCCGGTCCGCAGAAAAGCTTGACTTTTGCGTCGGTACCCTGCGTTAATTTTTTTAAAGCTGCATTCACCTGGCCAGTAGTCGCGACAAGATTGAGTGTGCCACTTTGCGTGCTGTCACTTGTCGGTGCCTGCCTATCCATTTCGTTGCGGGAGCATCCGAGAAGGGCGAACACAGGGCAGAGCAGAAGTATGGATAACCGTGACATGATTGAATCTCTTAGAACATTGAAAGCGGTGAGGGTAATAATCGCCATCTTGTTGAGACGGCGTATCAAAGATTAGGTTTTATTTGATGGAGCTGAAAAATCAAGCCACCTGGGTGATAAATACGAGTCCGGCGATCGATCTAGGATCGGTTGCAGGTAGGGCCATACTGCGGCGCGGTCATCTCGGATGCGAGTTCACGTCTCATCGTAACGAATTATTTTATCCGTAGTGCTGGAGTTCATAGCGGTTTCTAATCGCGATCCGCAATAGTTGTTGGGTCACGCCAGAAAAAAATCGAACGCCGCTGCGAATAACCTTGGCTTCGAATGATCCCATTTTGTGCGACCCACTCACCCAAGTCTAATTCACATCTCCGAGATAGATTTGTCAGCTAATCGATTCGCTATAATGACGTGTCAGAAAAACAATTCGCACATGGCATTACGCTAATTTGGGAGAAACGATGGCACCGTTAAGCCTCTCAGAAATCACGGTTCCCGGGCTGTTCACCGTCGTACGGGTTGAGGGAGACGGCGTGTCAGTCATCCAATTAAAGCGACTCGGTATTTGCGAGCACCAAATAATCGAACTAGTGCAGATTGGAAATCCCGCTATTGTGCGGGTTGCAGGATCGCGAATTGGTATATCGCGAATAGTGATCGAATCTGTATATGTCGAGCCCTATCTCGAATAGGCTGATATTCTCAGTGGAGTCCCGGATAGGAAATGAAATTGTCATCCGCAATAGCGCACAGAAATATTGTGATCGTTGGCAATCCCAATGCAGGCAAGACTCTATTATTTAATCGACTCACCGGGCTGCAGGCGAAGACAGCGAATTATCCAGGAGTCACGGTTGATTTTCGCGAAGCAACCGCAAAGCTTGCGGGGGAATCATTTCAGATCATTGATCTGCCGGGATTGTACAGTCTAGATGCCATTAGTCCCGAAGAGCAGATCACCAGAGATTTTTTGACTGGTGCTGCTAATGCAGAGATTACATCCCCCGATTTAGTGCTATTAGTGCTGGACGCCACGAATCTTCGCCGTAACCTGTTCCTCGCGAGTCAAGTCTTAGAGCTCTCTCTGCCGGTCGTTGTTGCGGTAAATGTGATTGACGTTGCGCGATCCCGAGGCATTGACGTCGACATTGATTCACTGAGTTCGCGATTGCAGTGTCCGGTTGTTGCGGTGAGTGCCAAAACGGGTGAGGGTATCCGGAAACTTGAGGAGCAGCTAGTAAAGGCTACTCGTTCTGAGGAATTGATTTCTGAGCCCCTGCCATCCTGCACCAGCGGCTGTAAAGGATGCCACTTTGCAGCGCGGCATGACTGGGCACAGAAAGTAATCTGTGACTCTACCTCGAAAGTGTCCAGCACATCGACCGTACCTTTCGAAATGGATCGTTTGTTGACGCACCCAGTTTTCGGAGTGGTTACCTTTGTCCTGTTAATGCTTTTTGTGTTTTACATGATATTTTCATTTGCAACGTTGCCTATGAACCTGATTGACGGAGCATTTACGGCGCTCGGTGGCTGGCTGCGTGAGGTTATTCCTAGTACAAAATCGCGGCCAGCCGTCTGGTTCGGCGTGGTGATGATGTGCGCAACCGTCTGTGGGCTATTGATTTGTTATGCGGCTCGAATCCGATTCACAACCTTTCGCACTCTGGTCTTGTTGGCTGTCGCCACAACAGTGTCTCTTTTGCCGGCGAAAGAGCTTCAGAGTTTGCTGGCTGATGGTGTGGTAACGGGGGTGGGCGGCATGTTGGTTTTTTTGCCGCAGATATGCATTTTATTTTTTTTTATATCGCTACTTGAGGATAGCGGTTACATGGCTCGGGCTGCCTTTGTGATGGAACGTATCATGCGCTGCGTGGGCTTGCCAGGCAAGGCGTTTGTACCAATGCTTTCCGCACACGCTTGTGCGATACCGGGTATTATGTCGGCACGTGTAATTGAAAATTGGCGAGATCGCCTTACCACGATTCTGGTGTTACCGTTGCTCACTTGCTCGGCTCGACTGCCTGTCTATGCGATGATCGCATCGCTTCTGTTTCTTGGGTCAGCGATGAAGGCAGCCCTCGTTTTCGTGGGAGCTTACTTGCTCGGAATTACTGCTGCGCTTTGTTCGGCCTGGTTATTGAAGCGAACGATTCTTCCTGGGGAGGCAATTCCTCTCGTCATTGAACTTCCGGAAATCAGATGGCCCAGTCTCAGGAATGCGTTACTCACGCTAGTCGATCGTGCGATCATTTTTATCAGGCAAGCCGGCACAATAATTCTTTTAATCTCAGTATTTCTATGGGTGCTGGCAAGCTATCCCCAGCTGCCGGAAAAGGATGCTGCGAATATTCTCCTGCAGCATTCAGGTGAAAATACGGCGGCTCAGCGATTGGCTCAAGCTGAAATCGAATATTCGGCGGCAGGGAGAGTCGGACGTTTCGTGGAACCGGTTTTTGCGCCTCTTGGGTTTGACTGGCAAATCAATATCGGGGTGATGACCTCGTTTGCCGCCCGAGAGGTGGTCGTCTCCACCTTAGCGATCGTGTATGGAATCGGTGAAGATGCAGCGGAAAATAAAACGACGCTCATCGAAACGCTGCGTCGGCAAAAGCGCCCTAACGGCAGTCCGGTGTTTACTACAGCGACGAGTGTGAGTTTTCTTGTCTTTTTCGTGCTGGCTATGCAGTGCCTTCCGACTCAAGCGGTAACGCGACGCGAGACTGGTTCATGGAAGTGGGCCATTTTGCAGTTTACCTTCATGTCGTGCCTGGCTTATCTCGCATCACTGGCCACTTATCAGCTTTGTTGTCTATGG
This sequence comes from Planctomycetaceae bacterium UBA7805, assembly GCA_002480485.1. Classification (GTDB taxonomy): domain Bacteria; phylum Planctomycetota; class Planctomycetia; order Pirellulales; family UBA7805; genus UBA7805. The sequence continues at coordinate 5,446 of DLCF01000123.1, read as the reverse complement.
GGACTTGGCTGATTTTCGACCGTTTTTTGCCACCGGTTGGCCGGTTGGTTTGTGTGATTTAGTCAACCGGATTCATCGCGCTAACTCAATAATTGGACGGCGAGACGCATAATGCTTGCGCGTTAATTATTCTGTCTGTGGATGAACTCTATTAAATTTATCGAATTCAGTAGGCTTGGAATAAATTTCCTCTTTGCTGATTTGTCCGGCGCCAGCGTACAAAGGCAATCCCTCTGTGGAGCAAGGAGACTTCGATACGAGGCTTTTTATGATTTGCATATCATCCACGAAACCTTTGATTTCGCTGGCTACAAGCAAGGCAGAGATCGCTGAAATCCAGGCATTTCGTTATAGAATACTGGTGGAAGAGTTCGGATTCAAATCGATTGCCGGCATTGACCATTTTCGTCGTCTCATCGGTGACCATCTCGATGAGAAACTTTCAGTCCTCGCCGCTTCTGTCGGTGGCCGAATTGTGGGCACCATTCGCTGCGGACTTGTATCCGAAATGACGCCGCGGCCGGTTGATTTGGCGAACGCACTTGCCGCGGGATACGGAGCAGCATATCGACCTGCTCAGTTGGGGGTCTGTGATCGATTGGCTATCGTTCCTGAACACCGGGGCATGTGGCTCAATCTGGAACTCTCAACAGCAGCGTGTCACAGTTTGGTTCGCAGTGGCTGTCGAGCCTGTTTTTGCTGGGCGCGACCACGCCTTTGCAGTCTGTATCAACGACTCGGATTTCATGATTTAGGTAAGGTAGTTGATGGTCATGCCGACCAAGTCCGCCGAGTTATGCGGCTAGAGGTGGATGACATGACTCACTTGAAGAAGATCGGATCGCCTTTTCAAGAGATTCTGCAAACGGCAAAAAGCAATTAAGCAGTGATTTCATTGGAAAAGAAACGAAAGGTGGCGGGGAATGAGTGAATCGTGCTCAAGCACAATCGATCATCTGGGAACGTATGGTTACGGAACATTTCAAGATAATACCCGTGAACTTGCGCGACTGAATTTTCAGGCAAAAGTTGCTTGGCCCATTGAGCGGGCAATGCTTGGACGCCATGGTCTGACGCCACAGAGTCGCGTGCTTGATGTTGCCTGCGGTACAGGTGAAGTTACTTGCCGAATCGCTGCCGTATTAAAAAGTGGAAGCGTTCTGGGAGTGGAACTCAATGATTCCCTGCTAAATATCGCACGTGAAAGGGCGATAGACACAAGTGGGAAAAATGTCGCTTTCAGAAAAGGTAACGTTTACAGTCTGAACAGAACTGACAAATTTGATTTTGCGTATGCAAGGTTTCTGTTTCAGCACCTCAATCGCCCGCTCACCGCGCTACGCTCAATCCGAAATACTGTCCGACCCGGTGGACGCGTGTTGTTGGTTGATGTCGATGATCGGGATCTTGTATGTGTTCCTGGGAATAGTGAATTCAGTGATTTCCTTGCTGATGCTGCTCGTTATCAAAAGCAGAACGGTGGAAATCGAATGATCGGTCGGGCACTGCCGGAATTAGCGCGACAGGCTGGCTTTTGCGATATTCGCGAGCAGATCGTCCAATTCGACAGTGATCAGCTTGGATTGGATCAATTTTTGGAATTAACGACTTCGTTCAAACTGGAGCAGTTCGCTCCAAAAGCACGCGCGCAGGCTGAACAGAGACTCTCGGCGGTAATCGCCCAATTGCGTTCCAAGCAATCACGGTTGCAAGTTGACATTCACTGCGTGAGTGGCGCGAGAGCGCATGCGTAGGGAAACTTTAACCGCCTTGTCGAGATTTTCGGGTTGGCTCAGCGGATGCAGAATAGCCGATTTCCGGTGCGGAGAAAAATCGAACCGCCATCCACAGCGGCCGCATAAAGCACACGGCCACCGCGCGCCGGGGCGGCGGATGCAGATTCATCATCTAACGCATCGGTGACCAAATCATTCACAGCTAACTCTTCAAACACGTTTCCAGCCTTGATGACAGTGGTGGTCCCCTTTTTCCCAAAGAAATAGAGCCGCCCTCCAGCGGCAAATGGGGTGGCCCACACGCTATCAGCGGTGCGTTCTGCGAATTGCTCCTCGCCATCGGCAAGACGAATGCAGTAGATCACGCCCTGACGATTAACGAAATAGGCCAGACCCGCGTGCGCGAGCGGTGATCCAAAAGACGAAGTTGCACGTTTACAACGCCACAGAAATTCCGCCTTAAATCGTCCATCTTCATCGCGTTTAATTTGCACTAAACCGTTGGAGCGGGCAGCTTTTCCTGCACCGCCGCCGGAGCGACCGGTGGTGGCTCCGATCAGAAAGCAGCCGTCTCCGGTCGGCACTGGTGTTGGGGTGGAGTTGCCGCTGATGTCGTCAAATTCCCATAATCGCTCGCCGCTTTCGGGGTCAAAGCCGACCAGTTTGCCGATACCGCTGAGAACCAGATGAGATTGCTCGTTGACGGGCACGAGTCGAGGACTACTCCAACTGGTTACACCCAGACCGGGTACTTTCCAGCGGTCTGTACCGTCCTCTTTGGCCACGGCCAACACGTAGGGTTCGTTTTCCCGCTCGATCCAGACGAAAACTGTATCCCGGTTCTGTTCCAGCGATGCAGATAACCCATGCCTTGCCTTGATCTCGCCGAAATCGTCAACCAGGTTGCGTTGCCAAAGTACATTGCCTTGATGATCCAGTGAAAGCAGGTTGCCTCCCTCGAAGAGAGCTGTAATGCGGTTTGAATCGATGATTGGCGTTGGAGCAGCCCGCGAGACATAGCTGTTGTTCTTCGCCCCCGAGGCTGTTTTGATTTCTTTTTTCCACCTCACCTCGCCAGTCTGCTTGTCGAGGCATATAACGATGCCAGTTTCCTTCTCGGGGCCATCAATACTGGTCAGCACGACGAGGTCGCCCCAGATTACGGGACTTGATTGGCCGTAACCCGGAAGAACGCTGGTCCAGGCCATGTCGTCGCTCGATGTCCATCTCAGAGGAAGTGAAGAGGGGGTATCGCCCCGCTCATTCGGCCCCTGAAATTTTGGCCAGCTGCATTCTGCGATTTGGGGGCACGCAATGAGACTAACGTTTGCTGCAGCGAGCAAAGGCAAAGCCAAAAATCGGGCCAAAGACATGGTGCGGAATCTCCATAACGATTTTCACGGCGTTGTGTGAAAACCCTATTCTATGGAGCGATCGATATTCGTCTAGCTATATTTTGATTGCCGCTGATAATAAATAGCTCGGAGCTGGTCATCGCAGCACTCCATCATCACTTCATCTTCGAGCTGCTCGTAGACGAGTCGTAGTCTTTGCAGCACGGCCACGCACTCAATACTCGCCGGATCGATTCGACGTAGTATCTCTGCTGCATCCTCGGTGTCATCGATTTCTATGCAATTCTTGGCATATTCGATCGCATAGAGGGCGGATTCGGGATTCTGCCTTACGGCACGGAGGAAATAATCTAGTGTGATATGCGGTGATTTACCGCTTTGCCGGAGATTGATACCACAAAGAAAGTTCAGACGATGCGAGTTGGGGAATTGCAACAAACCGCGTCGACAAACCTCAAGTGCTTCTTCGTGAAGATCCAGCCTTGTCAGTCCCTCCGCGACTCCAGTGCAAATGGTCTGACTGTCGTGAATTTCGCTGCGTGACATTAAGTGGCAATAAATGGTTTCGGCCGATAATTGAAACCTTTGATTGAGATAACAGCTGGCAAGGGAAAGCTGAGCGACGGCTGAGAGTGGCACCATCGTATTGGCCGTCTCGAGGTGATGGATCGCCGCAGGTATGTTGAGTAGTCCATAATGGGCCAGTCCACAGATTTCGGAGAGCCTCCCTTCGGGAATATCACCGTCGTATTCTCTGTGCGAGATCGCCTCTAAAACCTCTTGATATTTTCCCTGACTGAGCAGTTTGATGATCTGGATTTGGTTGGTTCGCATTGAATGATTCCATTCAGGGTGTGTCGGCCAAGCAAAAAATACGGGATCGCCCTACTTTTGAAGGATTAGTTTGCCGTTTTTGGTATGGAGCAGACGGTAGATCTCAGTTCCGTGAGCGATAAAAATCTGGCGACGACCCTCAAAAAGATCTTCGGAGCGAAGGATTTTCGCCTGCTGATCCGTGGGGTGCTCGATCGGGGTGACTTGTTGTTCGTTGTTTGGCATTTCCCGAGTTCCTTCGGTGTTTAGACATGCGGTTTCCATGGACGCTAGCTCCCTTTGCTGGCTTTATTGATATTGAATCTCAATATCGATATGATAAGCTAGAACGTCAGCGGATTAAAGGGCAGTTGGGCCTAAATCGACAAAAAAACTTATTTTGGACAGATAGGCGGAAAGTAGACTTCGATCCGCACTGCTGCTGCAGACCACTATGTGTCTGAG
>DLCF01000123.1:0-726 GCA_002480485.1 Planctomycetaceae bacterium UBA7805 | reverse complement strand
TGAGGTGCGTGAGGAGCGTGAGGGTATTGTGAAGAGGGCAGATAGTCTCAGGATACAAAATCACCACTTCAAACGCCCGCTGGAAACTGCGCGACTGGCGAAAGGGCTATCAGCTCAGCACGGGGGTGCAATTTATTGATTGGGTGGCATGCAGCGTGCACAGACTGGCCTTCGCGAGGATGCGCGCAATGTTTGGGTAATGAGTGAGAAATCTGCTTATCTGCGTTTGCTGAATGCTGCCAAACACCGAGCAGCAAGATTCCTGCTTGCTAGGTTAGTTACAAGCAGGTGGTTCGCGAGTGAAAATTACGTCCGTGTGGCTGCGAGAGGCGGAGAGGCTCTGAAGAGATGATCGGCTTTTGAGTATATTGCTGATTCGAAGGTCAGGCTAAGCCAAAAAAACAGGACGGCCGGGCACCTAATGCCCGACCGTCCCGAAAACCATCTAATCAATCAAACAACGCTTAGCCATTTCGGCGACGTCGAGCGACGATACCGAGTCCCATTACAGCGATGCCAATCATGGCGATGCTGGAGGGCTCTGGCACGGCAGCGGCAGCAGGGGTGCTGCTGGTTGCGAGCGTGTCGATTCGTACGGCCTTGAACGACGAGTGCTGACCATTGGTCCAGCTGACGCTCAGGTCGCCGGTGTATCCGTCCAGCCAGAATTCAAACATCGTTTCAACCTGGGTGACCGGGCCGAACGAACTGCTGACCGAACCATTG
>DLCF01000040.1 GCA_002480485.1 Planctomycetaceae bacterium UBA7805 | reverse complement strand
AACTCCAATATCGGGCCACTTGGCTCTCCAAATTTCGTTGCACACCCTGAATGCAAAACTTGCGTTTCACCTACATCGGTATGTGCCTGTTAAGTGTTCTCGTAATCCTCTTTTTGCGTCACGAACCGCAAAAAATAAAAGACAAAGATCTGTAATTCATTTTAAACCAACGCCCGATTCGAAAGGCCGCCACTCGGCCGATTAGCCAAAGACGCGACTACCGTTGCGAGCTTGCTTTCTACCTCGTTTCTAATGTCTCGTTCCTCGCCATCACAAAATTGCTTGAAAGCTATCTAGGGGTGTATTTCGGTCCTTGCTGCAGCGGCGTGCCCTGACTGAGCGGCTCATATGGCAGGGACATCACGTAGCTGACAACGTCCCAGATTTGCTCCCTGCGAATACTACCGCCCGCCTCATCATCGGCAACGTCGTTTCCTGCGATTCCGGCAGCCGTGCCCTGCGCCGGCATTGGGCCTCCATTGATTCCGGAGTAGATCCGACGATAAATGTCGATCGGCCGCCGACCACCTCGGTAAACACCCAGACGTAAATTCCGCGGATGAATCGTTCGTGGCTGCAATGCACCGACCTCCATAAATTGGTGAACGACGCGATTGATTTCCGCCGGATCATCGTTGTTCGTACCCAAATCTTCTCGCCACTTAAACCAGACTGTGTACTTATCCCGCTGCCCGTCACCTTGTGCTGAATCGCCGTGGCAACTGTTGCATTGCAGATTCTTGGAATAGAATAACTTTTCGCCGCGTGCGATCGATTCCTTCATGGCCTCTGAATTGGGTTCCGAGTAGTCGATCGGGCTTGAAACCGGTTGGATGATGTACGCAGGCGCTGAATCCCACTGGTACATCACCGATGCCACGACATTCTCTTCCTCGGGCTCCTCCTCAGGAATCCCATCGTCATCGACCGCCAGCGGAAAACCACCAGCAATTTCAGTGATCGAGCCAGGCATCTCGCCTTCAGATGCTAAGTACTCGATCAATCTTATTTCCGTCTCACCGCGAACACTCAGATACCGAACATACTCAACCAGTGCCTCGATTTCGTTGTCCGGCAATGTTCTGAAGGATGGCATAGAGGTACCTGCAACTCCATGAACCAACACGCGCTTCAGATCGTCGTGCGACGGCTTTGCCGCGCCGAACGTGGATTTGTATTTGAACACCCCCGGTCGATAGTCTCTCGGATATGGATTCAAAAATGGCGCAGTAGGCCCGTCTCCCCCACCGGTTACACCGTGGCAATGGGCACAGTGAAGCCTGTACAGACCGTGCTGATTACCCTCCGCATCCTTGTAGGCGGGCCCGGCGGCAATTTTGAGTTTCTCGACGTCGAAACCGAAATTTGTAAGCGGACCACCCGACGCTTCTACTTCTGCATCTTCATCTTCCGGAAACGGATTGGCGGGGTCATCAGGCGTGCCAAACATGGCCAGCATTGTTTCGTTGATCAATCGCTGCTGATCCTCGGTAATCGGTTCACTGGAGTCCTCTTCAATTTGAATCTCTACAAGATTCGGACGAAAGTAAGGCACCTCAGATTGACAACCGATCAACGGCGCTAGCAGCATAAGTGTCAAAGCAACCGACGGGGGCAGCAACCGCGTGCCTTGGAACTGGCAGCTTCGTTCCATCACAACGTGAGCACTTCTTCGCATGTAAGTTTTCGTTTGGCTAATTGATCTCATAACCACACCAAAATTACTATTTAATCAAAGGTTCACTGCAGCACTTCGGCAGGAATTTCGACATCCAAATTTACTATCTCGTCAGGTTTTAAATTCAATGCAATCCGACCCCTTTTCCACGTTGCGGGCTCACCATTGACCTTGATTCCATCGAAGTTCTTTCCCAGTTTCTCTTGCCAAGCCTGGACAGATAGATCAATGCCGGCCGGAAGATTCGCTATTTCGAAAGTTCCATCCTGCTGAGTTGTTGCAAAATAACCATTCTCGCGCGGCAACAGGTACGCCTTCATCCACGGATGAACGGCGCAGCTAACACTGATGGGCTCCTTTTCCTCCTTGCCAGGCGTGTACTGGATCGAACTACCGGGGGGAATGTTTTCGTTAATCGACCTTCCTCGCTTTGCCTGAATTTGCGTGTTGTGTGACACCGTGTCGCTATTCTTAACCTCAAGTGATTGGCTCGCTTGCATCGGCAGCACGTGTGACAAATACTTGCAAACTTTCTGGTCATAAAGGATGGAATCCGTTTTTCCTGCCTTGAATTCTTCATGAACATTCTCGTCCGTCAGGTCTAGGGCATACAACACCACATTAGCCAGACCACCAGTGGCTGAGTCCACCTCGACCATCTGGCCGAGGACAGGAGATCCGCCCGGCTGACAAACGGCTTGGTCCTTGTTGACGTTGAGGGCTTTATTCTCAGGGACAGAGCCGACCACCCTGATTCGGCCTTTTAGTGTGGCCCATCCTGTTCTTTCCTGGACGCTACTTGACTCGACTTGCTCTTGAGCCGACTCGGAACTAGCCAGTTCGAGCCGGAGCTCCTTTGCCACCTCGACATTCGGTATCGCACCCCGCAGGTTGTCTCGGTTGCACCCGATATTGGGACCAACCAACGCAGCGAGCACCACAACTCCGGCGGTAATCACCTTACCACCACGTTCGGCCAGTTTGACTAATTCTACGAACATCGCGATTTACCCTGCCTTGATCGTCAGGTCACCCACATCATTGTCGCCGGACTTGATCTTCACCTTGAAGCGACCGCGCTTCGCAGCCTTTCCATCAACATCAAATTTTGCTGTCTTCCACTTGGGATGAGCCACTTGGAACTCAACTTCTTTGCCAACTGGAAGTCCGCTGATTTCGAAGGAACCATCATCTTTGGTGATGGCAATGTACGGCGTGTCCTGAACGATAATGTATCCTCGCATCCATGGATGGATGCTGCACGACACACTAACCGGCTTACGCTCCGACTTTCCAACTTTGAGTTCCTTAGTTGCCGATGGCGGCAGCCCTTCATTCACCGCACTGTTTGAACTGAACTTGATGTCCGTGTTGTGGGCAACGGGATCGGAATTCTTCACCAGCAATGTCTGACCCGGTCGCAAGGCAACCACATGTGGTGCGAATCGACAATCTTTATTGTCCAGGACTACTGGTTCATTAGATTGATCCGCTGCATCGCCTTTGAGTTTCCTGGCGTAAATGGCCACATCTTTTATCGCGCCATCCTCAGCTACAACAAGTTGCTCGTCCAACAGATTAAAAGCACCACAAACGTCCTGGTCCTTGTTCACAACCAGCTTGTTACGCTTAGGCGGGGACCCTGCATAGACAAACCGCCCCTTTAGCACTCCCGAGTTGTCGGCCCTGGCGTTCGGCGCTTCCGCCAGGATACATCCCGTGACGGCTAAGCACAAAACAATTCGAAGTTTTCTCATCATCTCAATTAGTCCTTATATTTTTATCAACCTTTGCTGCAAAGGTTGTCACTTGTATACCAAACGATTTTAATTTAGATCCTTTGGTGAAACCTTAATATCACCGAGATCATTGTCACCTTCCACAATCATGACCTTGAATTGACCCCGTTTCCATTTCGCGGGTTTACCATCTACTGATGGCTCAGTAATGTAACCACTTGGTGCGTGCCAAGTCTTGAACTCCAGCGTTTCACCCGCCGGCAGGTTTGATATTTCAAACGTGCCATCCTTCTGAGAGACTGCAATGTACGGCGTCTCTTTCACCAACAGGTAAGATTTCATCCAACCATGAGAGCCGCACGAGAGCGGTACGCCAAGTCGCTCTTCGCCCTGAAAAACTTTGTCGACCGAAGACTCTGGCGGTAAGTTGTCGTTGAATGGGGTGTTCTTTCGAAAACTGCCTCCGTTAACGTTATGTGTGACTGGATCAGAGTTCCGCATCCGAAGTGTTTGGCCGACACGGACAACGCCCAGGTAAGGTTCGAAGCGGCAGTTTTTGTTATCAAGCACCACCACCGATTCTGGAACGCCTGCGTAATCAGGATGCTCTGAGACCTTCTTCGATACCAACCAAACGCCGATATTGGCAACACCCCCAGACGGGTCAACAAGAAGATCCTCTACGACGAGAGACGACTTACCACAGACATCGATGTCTTTGTTGACGTTTGCTTTCTGAGCAACAGGCGGATCCCCGTCATAGACAAATCGGCCTCGGAGCGTGCCCCACGACTCGCCACACGACACCTGCGGCACCACAATACTGAGAGTGCACACAAGAGCAACTGCGGCAACCATGCGGTTCCGGCATAGAATCAGCCCGAACGTAGGGCAAATTCGTTTCGGAGACAAACTTCTCGCTTCAACCATCCCGTTCAAATTACACCTCCACGCTTAAATTTAGGGGCTACGCAACAATGCGACCACCTCTCTGCCCAACAACATCCATCCAAATCGGGTCGCATCGTGGACACCTGAGACCAGTGGCAGTTCGCGAGTCTTGAGTAACGTGCCACTAAACCTGGAAATTCCAAGTGCCTATCTCCTAGTCGAAGTTTGTTGATTACTGAGGGGTTGTTGACCGACATTCTGGTTTGTCTTGTCCGATTCACCGCTTAACTGTCTTTCTAATTGCTGCGTGCGATCTTTAATAGACGTTTTAGACTCTACATAGGACCCAAAATTCGCCAATAAGTCGACAATTGCCTGCAATTGCTCGCCACTTGTGCCGTGATAAAGCTCAATCATCTGTGGAGTACCATTAGCCCCAACGACCGGTTGGCCCTGAGCATCAAGAACAGGCAATTCAAAACCGCCATATGTAGGTGGGTTGTCAGGTTTATACGGCAGCAATTCCTGCATCTTAGTGTAGGGCAAAATCCAGCTCGGCTTGGCAATCCACCGCTTCATGTACGAGGGCTGCAGCCTTTGCTGCACATCTGCCAAATTCGGCCCATTTCCTCGAGCACCACCCTCCGGACGCTGATCATTTACTGCATGACAGGCGATACAGCCAGCCTTGTTAATTACAATTTTCAGGGCGTCGTCCAAGCGTCCCTCAGAAGCGGCGGATCCGCCCAAATTTTGGTGATACGCGTTTGCTGCGACCTCCAGATCCGCACGGTTTCGCGTGGCAATAAATTGTTGCGGATAGTCTTCATTATCTCGCGCGGCAAAATACTGGACCAATTTTTCTGAATCTGCTCGGGACATGTTGAACTTCGGCATCCGCAAAAGTACCCCTGGACGGATCGGATATGGATTCAACAGAAACTCGGTTAACCAAGCTTCTTGCGTCTTATTTCCCTGACCCACCAGCGGTGGCGGCACCCACGCCATTGCAGCTGTGCCGTCTGCGGTAGGCTCGGTTTTACGCACAAGATCTACGGCAATCGGCAGCAGTAATCTCGCAAATTCTCCGCCCTTAGGCGGATAGTGGTTGGTCACCATTTGCTCTGGGATCGTCCGCAACGGATCTTTCACAACGTAAGGATGTCCGTCTAAATAGGTCGGCTCCCATAGTTCCACGCTGTAACCCCGGGACCCGGGCGGAGGATCGTCCTCGTAGGCATCGCGGTATTCTTCCAGGCTCAAGTAGTCTTCTTCCTCTGGATCGTAAACCATTTGCTCCGGATGGCCGTCAGCGTCTACCCGCTCCATTCCCCGCAACGTGCTGTGCAACATGCCCTGCCAATCGACATTTCTGGAATCTTGTATCGATTCCGTGCTGTAGGACGGTTGCAGGAATGGGTAGACGGCGGCCTGATCATTACCGCCAAAATCGCCTGGTCGATAAGCCACATCCCAGCGTCCAAGCTCTAATGTGTGGCATCCAGCACAGTTGAACTTCGCCAGTACTTTCTCACCCTGCACAATGGCTTCACGACGCGTATCGGGTTGATAAACGTACTCCGGTGCTGGGGGCTCAGCGACCAACCCCAGAACAAAAGTCATTATCGACTCGATCTCTTCATTGCGTTTCTGCTGCTTCTCATCGGTCTCTACGACACCCGCAGCCCAGGGGAACAAGGGCATGCGTAACCGATCATTGTAGCCCTTATTCTTGACCTTCTCATAGTCGTAGGATCGCGGCTCCATAAGTTTCTGCCGCAAGAAACCCTCTCGACTATGACTCATGAGAGCCTGGGTGAAATAACCTTCGTCGGCGGGCAACTCATTGACATCTATCCCATGTGCGTAAGCATCGCTATGGCCACCTTCTTCGGATTCTCCATGCGGACCGGAGGAATGTGCGTCAAGGTCATCACCGTGTGCGTGCTTTTTCTCGACGTAGTGCACGATGTGCTCAAACGCAATTTTCGATGGGTCTTTCCTACCCCACTCCGCTAGTGCCGCACCAATAGGCTTTTCGTTCTCCATTCCGGGGATATCGTGACAACCTGCACAACCATATTTACTGATTGTTCGCCTCCCCACATACATCAAACGATGACTCTCGTCTGCCGACCCCAACAATTCTACCTCTGCTCCTTTCAGCGTGGCGGCAAGACGCTCAGGAATACCGTCCGCAAGATAAGCGGCCGCCTTTTTTTCTGCGAAGGCACCTTTGAGGTAATCCATGACAAGCTTGTCAAGAACATTTGACTGCGAGTCGGTTAGTGCCGGCAATGCATCTGTCGTGGCCTGCCAGTCGGGTCCCAATAAATAAGCCGCCATGTCAGCTGCAGGATCAGTCATGCGCGGGGAACCGTCACCGCTTAACTGAGGCGATCCAGTCTCGTCAAGCAGTGGCTCCGGGTCGAGATACATCACCGGCATCACTGTGCGGCGATGGTATCGACTCGGATTGAGCAGCCAGCTGCGAAGCCATTCTTTCCCTTTTTCCGTATTTATCTTCTTGGCAAGATTCGTGAGATTCGGACCCTGCATAGCCTCGCCCGCTGGCGTACCTTCGTGGCTGTGGCAGGCCAAGCAACCCCGGATCTCAAACTGTACCTTGCCACGAGCAATGTCAGGCGATTCGGTGACTAACGTATTCGGCGGGGAGAACTCAAAAGGCTGACTCCTCTCGTAAAGATAATGCGAGATCGCCCGGATCTCCATTTCCTCCATCGCTACTGTATCGGCGACGATGTCAGGATCTCCCTTTAAGTGGTCGTGCAAACCGAAGAATGCGGGCATTTTGCTTGTGGGGCGAATGTCCTGTGGCCGTTTTATCCAATCCGCAAGCGTCTTCTGACCGAGCTTAGACCCCACGTACCTGAGGCTCGGACCAACACGTCGCATCGTCCCCGGGGCCTCAGCATCTTTCAACAAATCCAGCATCGGCAATACGCTGGGCGGTACGAGCGGAGGATTATTGAGATCTGCGATTAAGTTATGTGAACCGACGGTGAGCTGTGGATTTAATTTCTGACGATCTTCTTCTATCCATGCAATCAGGCTTTCCCGGGCTTCGTCGTCAAAAGGATCATCCCGAAGGTCACGGGCCCATTTCCTCACCTCGGACGATGTTAGCCTGGGGTCGTCGAGCAACTCCTCAGCTGCATACTGTCGTCCGGCTTCTTTTTCCAGAATGTGGAGCAACTCACGCCGCTTCATCGCATCTTCTGGGTGGTATGAAACATCTTCCGCCAATTTGCGGATCGCCGGCACTGTTAACTGCTCCACATCAGAGTATGAAACAGCCGTTACATCGATTACATCTTTGCTTTGCGGTGTTAATTCACCAAGTAAATAGGCGACCTGCTGTGCAGCGGCAAAATAATTCGGCTCACTACGAAGATCTGGTCCTACACGATGATCAGGACCGTCGTATCCGTTTACCTCGTGACAGCCAAAGCAGCCGTAGTACTTTACGAGACGATACCCCTCCATCAATTTCGGTGCAGGTGGGTCAGGATACCGTTCGCTCGGCTCCAGCTCGGATACTTCGTGATGGCACTTGAGGCAACTGCTCTCTACAAACCGATGCGGCTGCATCGGCAGAACCCAATGGTGGTTGTCAAACCAGCCATATTCTTCTCTCCAACGTCTGGCCTCAGCCGGGTCATTTGGTGTGTGGCTGGCCCATTTAAACTCAGTGGCACTGCCCTGTCCCTCGTGACAAATTGTGCAGCCCATCTCCTGCTTTTTGTGGGGGCTCATGGAACCCACGAAAAGATCGAGCCTCGGATGGGAACTGTAGGGTTGTGGATAGCCCCGCCGAACTGTGAGGTCTACCGACTGCCCCCACGAAACCTGCTTGGTCAAATACCGCAATGCATCTGCATTGCCTCTCAGCTTCTCGTTACGACTTCCCACGCGAATGTGCGTTATTACGTCACCCGGTTGTAGGCCTGCCACCGCTGCCACTGAGCGTGGCCAAACAAACTCTACTAATACATCGCTTGGTTGCAGCAGCCCATGCTCAGACAACTGAAAACCATATAGCGATTGGGTCGTCTGTCCAGCACCATCAGAATCAGCAGGCGGACTGGAGGGAGTCTCTAGTGCTACTTCAACCGGTGGCTCTTGCTGCGCAAAACCGGGCTCCACGGCAGATCCCGGCGCCGTGGTATCAATACCTTGGTGGCAGGTCACGCATCGATCGAACCTTGCAACATCTTTGAAGTTATTGTTGAGCGTCAAATTCGGCAACCAAACTTGATCAATCCGTAGGGGGCGGCCGAACGCGTCGATGATCGGCATTTCCAAGAGTCCCCGCCCAAAGGCTGTCTTCTCAGCCAGCGTGCTCTGGAGTTGCGACCGCGTGCTTTGAAAGGTAGCTAATTGCTTGCCCGCTGCGGCAACGGTTGCCTCAAGGCTCTTTTTAATTCGCTCCAGTGCTTTGCGGTGCTCGTTAGCCGCCTCATACGACTTGGTAAGCACCGCTACATCTGCTTCCACCTGTGAAACGGCTGCACGGAATTTAACTTTTTCTTGTTCCGGGAGGCTATCTCGCACAGCTAGGTCATACTTGCTTTTCGCCGCGTCGAGATCCGCACGACGGAACTTGCGGTCTGCCGCCGCTCCATCCTCAACGAATTTAACTGCGGCGATGACGTCATCCATCTCCGCAAAAAGATCGTTTCTCACCGGCAGAATCGCCGTCGCGTGCTTCCGCAATTGAGAATCGTCATCGTGTGGCACATCGATCTCGCCCAAGGCCTCTAACAAATCAGCGTAAGAGGCCTTCAAAGCTGAGACCTGGGACTCAACTTTCTCGATCCCATCATAGGAAGATGTCTGTGCGACAAATTGGTCAATCTCATCTTGTGTTGGCGGCGTCAATACCGAGCGGTCAACAGCCGCCTGTAATGCGTTCTCCGTGAGAGTGTAGTTCTCGGTTTGCTGCTCATTGTCGCGCGAAACAAGTGTCCAGTTTTCAATCTCTTGGAACTTCCGTTGATAATCCTTCCACTCTCGCGCATGATCTGCGGCCAACAGCCATAGCGTGGCAAAAAACATCACAATCGCCGTAACTCCAAACACAAGGTTCAGAGTTTTGGTTTCTATCGCAGTTTTCTCAGTTGCTGGCATATAAATCGACCTGGCATGCTGGCTACAGGTTTAAAAAGTATTCCGGAATCGACACGATATATTTCAGATTTACAGTCCATCTCAGTACCATTTTTATAGGCAAGAGCAGCATGAACAGCAATAAATTCGACATGACCATAAACCGAACAAAACCCATTTTTGCGTAGTATTTCCTAAAGACTGTGATCGCTAAAAACGGGGGCAACACAACGAAATATGCTAAGACTAAAACGATACCCAGCCACTCACGTTGCGCGATGTAAAACAACTGAATCGGCACGCTGCTTCCATTGGGCGCCCGAGGCATCGCCATGTTCATTCCTGAGATCCAGAAATACTGTGAGAGGTCAACATTGTTGAGGGCCTCGACTTTATGCACGTCCCAAAGTTCATACGGTGAGTAGATGTTCCAATTTGGGCCTCGCAAAAAAGTGCCCAGTACAATTAGCACAATCCACAGCAGCAGAAAACCGAATTGATAGGTCAGGTAACTAAATTTTCTCTCCGCTATCGTGTAATACCCCATACCCTTGGGATTGAAATCAAGATACGGAATTGCCATCAAACCGACCACGATCATGCTCGGCATGACAACGCCTGCCATCCAAGGGTCGAAATAGACGAGCATTTCCTGCAAACCGAGGAAGTACCACGGCGCTTTAGACGGGTTCGGCGTCTTCACACTACTGGCGGGTTCCTCCAGCGGCGCCTCCAACCCTATCCCCCACAGAAGCAGAAAGGCCGTTAACGCCACCATGCAGATCAATTCGGTGTAGACCAGATCCGGCCAGACCAATACCTTCTCGCTTCCTTCATGCTCGAGTGTAGGTTCACCTCTGGCGATTCGATCGTCATTTTCTACGGCCCGAGACGTGGCAAGCCATGTGAAAAAGGCGATCAAGAAAATCAAACCAACAATTGGCACGTTATCAGGCTTGGCCGCGATCGTATAAAAATTGTAATCGGTCATCGAAAGACCGAGCGCGAGCAACGATAAATTCAGCATACCCCAGGCAACCTGCCCTCGAACGAAGAAACGACGCCCTAAGTAGAGGACGATTAAAAGGACCATAGATCCGACGCTATAAGTCACCGCACCGGTGGACCCGCCGAGTGACACATTCACCAGGTTGCGAATCAATGCGGGCATCTGAGGCATCCACTCTGGATCCGCACTAGTGGCCATCGGTGCCAGGTACCCCATATAAAACAGGGCCACAACTAACCAGAAGATCGCCTGACCGACCAAGTGCCGTGCACGCCACAGCCAGTACGCCGCGATTAAATTCATGGCCGCGAGCGACACATAATACCAACCCAAAAAGCCGCTGATGCCTTCTAGGAATACCTGACTATTGCCATGCATGTAAAAAAACCTTGATCATCAAAGAGGCCCGCTGATGCCCCCATCTTTGCGAACCCGCCAGAAGTGAATTGCCATCAAGAAGGCAGCCGAAAGAGGAATCGCGATACAGTGCAGCACGTAAAATCGATTCAGAGTCTCCTCGCCCACAAACCTTGCCCCCAACAACCCGAATCGCGCATCGCTTCCACTGGTAATCATGTCGATACCGCCGAGCGTCAACAATTGCTGTCCAGGGCCCTCATATCCAAGAATTGGCGTTGCCCTCGCCATGTTGGAACCGACGGTTATCGCCCAGATCGCCAACTGATCCCAAGGCAATAGGTAACCGGTGAATGAGAGCAACAACGTAAGCAATAGCAGAATCACTCCTATGACCCAGTTGAACTCGCGGGGTGGCTTATAGCTCCCGGTAAGAAACACCCGATACATATGAAGCCATACCGTGATGACCATCGCATGGGCACCCCAGCGATGCAATTCCCGCAAAATGCCGAGGCTTGTCACATCCCGTAGCGAGAGAATGTCGTTGTACGCCCACTCCAGCGTTGGTCGGTAATAGAACATTAACAGCACGCCGGTGACGGTTTCTACCAGAAACAGAAAGAAGGTCACCCCGCCCATGCACCACGTGTAACTCAAAGCGATGCCCTGTTTTTTCACTGACACCGGATGGAGATGCAAAAAGAAGTTGGTAAGCATCACCACAACCCGATTCCGTCGATCGACCGGGGCAGGATGCCGAAAAATACTTTTCCAGATCTGCGAATCCCGTATCACATCGCCCAGAGATTGCTTTTCGCCACTTGCCATGGTTTCGCGGTTACCCTTTCTTAAACAGCAACAAATGAGGCGGGATCCTGCCACTGCCCCATCTCTTCCTGGAACTTCCTACTTTTGTCGACCTCCAACTGCCCGTCGCTTGCAACCCGAATCGCGTAGCGCTCAAGTGGGCGCGGGGCAGGGCCCTCAAAATTAATCCCATCCTTGTAAAAGCCACTGCCGTGGCAGGGGCATTTGAACTTTTGCTCCGAGTCTAACCAGTTGGGCGTGCAACCCAGGTGCGTGCACACAGTCGAGAGGGCGAAAATGCAAGGCTCCCCCTGATAGTCTGCACTGACCAACCAGATGCCGAACTGTGCTTTGAACTTCGTCTCTACCTGTCCGGGTGCGAAGTCATCCGGAAAACCAACCTTGAATTGACTCGGCGGTTCTGTGAGCACATTCGGAAACAGGTAACGAGCAAGTGCTAGGGTCCAAACGACAGCCGTTGTCGTCAGCGCCGTCATGCCGGTCGCAAACGAAGAACCAAAGAGGGCTGAAAGGAACACGAACTGCCGACGTTCTTCTACCTTCTTGTCCTTTCCTGCCTTGGCCGCCGCTTTGACATACGCCGGCCGCTTCGGCATTTCTGGCAACTCCACCTTCGGAGAACCAGACGAAACGGGCCGTTTCCGCTGCATGAGCTCGGGAGCCTCCGACTTACTCACCGGTCCCCGCTTTGCGTCCCCGCGGGCTCCCGCAAGCACACTGGCGGTGTCCATTCTCTCCGTTGGTGCGGCAGGCGCGGCAGCCTTTTTCTTCGCTGCGGATTTCTTTTCAGGAGTGGGCTTCGACTTTGCCGCCGGTTGGGCCTGGGTCTTGGAACTGCTTTGAGATTCTCCCCGAGCGGCGGCCATCATCGCCGCAATACTACCGGGTTTTGCGTTGGAACCGGCACTGCTTTCCGTACCGGTCTCTGGTTGAGCAGCTTTGGCCGAGCCGCCAGAGCTCCCTGGATTTTGTCCACCGGCCTTTGCAAGCATCTCAGCGATGCTTCCGGGTTTTGCATCCGATACTGGACTCGACATTGTTGCTTTCGCGGGCTCGGCTGTCGAAGGCGGCGTGCTTGAACCACTCGAACTTTTTCCGCCTGCTTTAGCCAGCATCTCCGCAATGCTTCCCGGCTTCGCATTTGATACCTCAGCAGGACTTGCCGCCTCGGAGGACTCCGCTGTTGGAGTAGACGCTTTTGATGCACTCGGACTTTGGCCACCTGCTTTGGCTAGCATTTCGGCGATGCTTCCGGGCTTCGCATCTTTCATGGCAGCCGGCGCCTGACTTGTGCCTGCTGTGGATCCAGCATCAGTAGCGGATGGCGATGCAGATTGTGCTGTCGATTCGTCCGCCTTGGGCGCATCCGAATTTGGATCACCACCGCCATCCATATTGCGCGCCGCAGCCAGCATATCTGCCACGCTCAACTTTTTATCTTCAGCCATTTTTAGCTACCTGCGTTTTTACAAACTACAGGGCGGAAACGTTTTGCATCACCCTGCATGCAAGGCTGGCAAGTTCGTGATATTTTTCACAAACTCCTCTAAATTATTACCGACGGCGTTCGACTTTTCAACCACGTCCGACCAATTTTCTCACGGTTTGCGGTCGGCTAAAACACCCGATGGCCACTTGTAGTTATTGTATCAACCAGTCGCAAATTGATGAATCCCTCTTACACGCTGCATGGTACAGAAATCATAATTTCAACGTGTCCCGAGCGTACAAAGGGAGCGTTAGTAATGAATCCATTCGCTGCGTCTGTTTTCTCGCTTTCACTCGAAAATAGGCGTCGTGGATCGTATTAAAAGTTCAAAATAAGACGCATTTCACGAGATCTTTTGCATCCCAGCTTGCAAGCACTTAAGGCACACTTCGCTTGCAGGTTTGCCAAAGATCGCAGGACACTTCCGACCCACATGTACATCCTTCGATTTGGATCCATGACCAAGCGCTGCAGATATGATAGATTTATTCCCCCTGTAGCGCGACAGTTGCCAAACAGTCGAATGGGTGCCGCGCGTGTGCAGCCTTCATTCCATCGACATTAACGCAGCGCTTATTCGATGCTTCATCGGTCCTCGATACACTCAAACTAAAGAGATTTAATGAACATACTGGTTGTCGGTAGCGGTGGACGAGAGCATGCACTGGCCTGGAAGCTTGCGCAGAGTCCGAGATCGGATCGAGTCTGGGTCGCCCCAGGGAACGCGGGTACGCAGCAGGACGCGGAAAACGTCGACTTAGCCGTTGATGACTTTGATCACATCGTTCAATTCGCAAAGCAAAACTCGGTTGGATTGACGGTGGTTGGCCCCGAAGCCCCACTAGCGGGCGGTCTGATTGACGCACTCGATGAGGCCGGAATACCGGCATTTGGCCCCTCAAAAGACGCGGCACAGCTGGAGGCCAGCAAAGTTTTTTGCAAACAAATTCTTCGCCGTGCGGATGTTCCTACTGCCGAGCACCGAGCGTTTCAGGATGCCGATAGTGCGGTCTTCTACCTCCAACAGCAGGAAGATCGTCCCTGGGTGGTCAAGGCGGATGGCTTGGCGGCGGGGAAGGGGGTCATCGTGTGCGAAAATCAAGAACAGGCAATCGATGCTGTTCAGCGTATCGCGCGGGATAAAGCATTCGGAGAAGCGGGTGATTCACTGGTCATTGAAGAGCGGCTATTTGGTCAGGAAGCGAGCATCCTGGCGATCACCGATGGACGAACGCTAGTCACCCTGCCGGCAGCACAAGACCACAAACCAGCCCTCGACGGGGACACTGGCCCCAACACGGGGGGCATGGGCGCTTACAGCCCCACGCCGCTGATCACGCCGGCCGCGCAAGCGAAAGTAGAAGAAGAAATCTTAGTCCCTACCGTTCACGCAATGAAACGCTCCCGTCAACCGTTTCAGGGAGTCTTGTATGCTGGACTCATGGTGACTAATCAAGGCATAAAAGTCCTTGAGTACAACGTGCGGTTTGGGGATCCGGAATGCCAGCCATTAATGATGCGGCTCGACAGTGACCTTTTGGATATTTTCGAAGCCACCGTCAAAGGCGATCTTGCCTCGATCGATTCCCCGACCTGGGATCCTCGTCCAAGCGTGTGCGTTGTCATGGCGAGCGAGGGCTATCCAGGCGATTATACGAAGGGTCATCCAATCCGAGGTTTGGGCGAAGCCGCCCAGCTACCAGACGTCAAAGTCTTCCATGCTGGCACCCGTGAGGTAGATGGTGAGATCGTTAGCAGCGGTGGCCGCGTGCTAGGCGTGACCGCCGTGGCTGACACCGTTGCCGGTGCAAAGTTACAGGCATATCGGGCGGTCAAGTGCATCCGCTGGAAGGGCGCATGGTGTCGCAAGGATATTTCCGACAAGGCGATCCACCCCTGACATTCTCGGGTTTACCCTGTTACATTTTGCGCGTTCACAAAAACCTTATTTGCATCGCGGAGGTTGGATCGCATGGCTTTTTCGCTGGATGGACACGTCGCGCTGGTCACAGGGAGCAGTACCGGGCTGGGCAAAATAACAGCTCGCAATCTGGCGGCTGCCGGCGCGAAGGTCGCTGTCAATTTTGCTAACAATCGAGAGCGCGCAGAAGCAAGTTATGCTGAATTTGAGTCCAGTGGTGGCGTAGGAATGCTCGTTCAAGCAGACGCCACCTGCGAAGCAGAAGTCGACAGGATGTTCAACGAAATTGAAGCCAATCTTGGACCGGTCGACATTATCGTTCCCAATGCTACCCCGGATCAACCGCTGCTACCGATTGAGGAATATGATTGGGAATTTTACCAGTCGATGCTCAACTTTTTTATCAAAAGCCCCTATCTGCTGGCGAGACGGGCACTGCCCCAGATGAAAGCCAAGAAATGGGGACGAATCATTAACATCACCAGTGAGGTCTATCACACGAGTGTGGCTCCGTTCAGCGCCTATGTCGCCGCAAAAGGGGGGCAGATCGGTTGGTCGCGAAGCATGGCCACGGAATTGGCACCCTTCGGAATCACTGTCAACATGGTGTCCCCAGGGTGGATCCCGGTGGAGCGACACGAAAAAGACTCCCAGGCAGATAAAGACGCCTACCTGTCGACTATTCCGATGAATCGCTGGGGAGTGCCGAAGGATGTAGCCGACGCGGTTCTTTACTACGCAAGCGAAGAGGCGGCGTTCGTGACTGGACAGACGCTGTGCGTCAATGGTGGACGCAGCCCCTGGTAGGGGCAGCTCGCTGCGCGGTCTGGTCTTGGACTTGGTGGAAACGGCAGTCTAAAATAGAGGAAGGTTGCTCGACCCTACGGCGATCTAAAGCCGCAGACCTGCCGTTAGCATCCTGTACATAACTGCATTGGAATCCCACCTTGGTCCCCTGCGTATGCCTTTCGCACCTGCTCCTTTGATCTGCTCCGCCGATTCCCGAACAACCGGTCGGCCCGTGGCGGGGCAAATACTTTTCCTAATTGCAGCCACATTGCTCTCGTTTCATATGCCTTCTCAGACCTTGCGTGCTGAGGAAGACGGTTCCGCTTTTGATCCGGTTATCGAGGCGGCTTCCGATCAAGGCGAGAAAGCAATGGCAGGTTTTTCGCTCCCGGAACCGTTCCAAGTCCAACTGTTTGCCGCGGAACCGATGCTTGCAAATCCTGTGGCCTTGAGTATTGATCCGGCCGGCCGCGTCTATGTGGTCGAGTCGTTTCGCTATGGGAATAATCCGGAGTCGACGAGCTTGGAGGATGACCTCGCGTGCCGAACGGTTGCGGAGCGACTGGCGATGCATCGTCGCAAGCATGGGGATGACGTTGAAAATTTCACCTCACGGCATGACCGAGTCCGTCTGCTGGTGGACACCGACAGCGACGGGCGGGCTGATCAGGATACCGTTTTTGCCGATCAATTCAATCGCGTAGAAAGTGGGCCGGCGGCAGGCGTTCTTGCCTTGCGAGATGAGGTTCTGCTGACATGCATTCCCGACCTATGGCGGTTGCGGGATACAGATCGGGATGGAAGAGCCGAGCAACGCGACTCACTAAGCTACGGCTACGGCGTCCATGTGGGTTTTCGAGGGCACGATATGCATGGACCGCTGCTGCATGTCGACGGCAGAATCTATTTCACAATCGGCGACCGTGGCTTGCATGTGGAAACCCCAGAGGGCGTTGTGTCGCTACCGCATGAGGGTGCCGTACTCCGCTGCAACCGGGATGGTTCAGGGCTCGAAATTTTTCACTCCGGGCTCCGCAATCCGCAGGATCTGTGCGCGGATGATTTCGGAAATCTATTCACAGGTGATAACAATTCAGACGGTGGAGATAAAGCGCGACTGGTTCACGTGCTGGAGGGTGGCAACAGCGGTTGGCATATGGGCTGGCAATATATGGGCGAGCCGGACTACCGGCGAGGACCCTGGAATGCCGAGAGACTCTGGCATCTTCCGTTCGAAGGACAAGCGGCGGATATCCTGCCGGCGATTGCACATATCGGCAACGGCCCGTCCGGAGTCGCTTTCTACCCCGGCACCGGACTTAGTGATGATTACCAAGGAAAAATGTTCCTTTGCGATTACAACGGCTCGGCAGCTCGCACCGGTGTCTATGCATTCGGTTTTCGTCCATCTGGCGCTTCATTCAAAATTGATAACTTGCACCGCTTCCTGTGGGGACTCTCCTGCAGCGATGTAGCGTTCGGCCCCGATGGCCTGTACGTGGCCGACTGGGCAGCCTCCTGGAACCCGGCTGGTAAGGGAAGGATCTATCGGGTCTACAATCCGTTGCCTGTAGCCCGGGACGCCGTGCAGCAAACAAAAAATTTACTTGCCGCCGGCATGCAGGATCGCACTAATCCCGAATTGATTGCATTGCTCGCCCATGCCGACCGGCGCGTTCGCCTCGAGGCGCAACTGGAGCTCGCAGATCGCGGAGGAGACGATACAGAGCAACTGCTTCTCGAAACTGCCCGCAGCGACTCCGCACTTATGGCACGGTTACACGCAATCTGGGGTCTGGGAATACTCGGTCGTGAGGAGCCGCAACGGCTCAAAGCGATTCTTCCACTGCTGCAGGATCCGAATGCCGAAATCCGATCGCAATGCGCTTTGGTACTCGGTGATGCGCCGCTTTCGTTGGCCAGCCAATCGATCGTTCCACTGCTCAGCGATCCAGAACCGCGGGTGCAGATGTATGCCGCTATCGCCTTGGGCAAACTCGGGGACCCGAAAACCATCGAGTCTTTGTTGCAATTGTTACGCGATAATAATGACCAAGATCCTTACCTTCGTTACGCCGCGGTCTCAGGTCTGGCCGGTATCGGTGACCGTAACGCGCTGCTTGAGCATGTGGAGGATCCAAGTTCTGCCGCTCGACTTGGCATTCTGCTCGCATTACGACGCATGGGTGACCCAGCCATCGCTCGGTTTCTCGACGACGATCATCCTCGGTTGGTTACCGAGGCGGCGCGGGCAATTTATGATACGCCGATTAAGGGTGCCCAAGTGCCGCTCAGCAATGCGCTCGATGCCTACCTGCAAAGAGACAAGGCGGACAGCCCCGCACGGCCGGCGGATGACACCTTGCTGCGGCGTCTGCTTGCGGCGAATTATCGCGGTGGCAGCGAAGAACATGCTAAGCGAATCCTTAGGTTTTTGCAGCATGAATCAAGCCCCCTCTCCAGTCGCCGCGAGGCAGCGCGGATGCTCGCAGACTGGCAGGAACCCTCACCGCTTGATCGGGTCGTCGGTTTGTTTCGTCCACTGCAGAAGCGCGACGCTGAGACGGTCCGTGAGATGCTGGATTCGGGATCCATTGCCCTACTTGAGAGCGCGCCTGCGGAACTTCGTGAACCGGTAATCGATCTTTTGGCAAGCTACAAAATCGATAGCGGTCGGTCTTTGCTCACACAGTGGGTGAAGGACGGCAGCCAGACAGCGTCCACCCGAATCGCGGCACTCAGCTTGTTATCAACGGGAGATGCGACCGAAACAAGTGCGATTCTAGAATCGCTACTGCGGGACGCGGACCCCGAGGTGCGGATTGCGGCCGGAGCGATTCTCGCAGAACGACACCCCGAGAGGGCTGCAGCATTGCTGGTCCCTGTGGTTGACTCAGGCGACGCGCAGAGTGAGAGGCAGAAAGCGTTGGCAGCGTTGAGTCATGTCCCCTCAACGGACGTCGATTTGGCATTTAGCGAATGGCTTTCGCGGTTGATCAAAGGCAACTTTCCCAGCACACTGCAACTGGACTTGGTCGAGGCAGCTTCAAAGCGCGAAAATCCACTGATTCAAGAAAAACTGAAAAATTACCGCGATATGCTCCCGCCTGATGATCCGCTCGCCACCTATCGCACATCGCTGCACGGGGGCGATTACGCGCGTGGACGCGAACTTTTTATCGGGCGGATGGAGGTCAAATGCCTCCGCTGTCATAAGGTGAAAACCGTGGGCGGCAGTGCTGGTCCTCCCTTGAGCCGAATCGGTGTGGAAAAGAGCCGCGAGTATCTGCTCGAGTCGATCGTGCTGCCGAGCGCACAAATCGCCAAAGGGTATGAGACCACCGTCATCACCACCGAGGAGGGCCGCGTTGTTTCAGGCATTGTGCAGTCGGAGGACGAACAGTGGATCCGATTGCTGACGCCGGAGCGTCAATCAATCGACATCGCGGTCGATGCGGTCGACGATCGCTACAGCGGAAAAAGTGCAATGCCGGAAGATATGCATAAATATCTTGATGCATTTGATCTCCGAGATCTGGTCGAATTTTTATACCACCTCGGCAGACGCCCCCAGGACCAATGACCGTCGTGATGGAGAAAACCGGTGCGATGCCACATTATCAGTGGTGGGGTCTGCGATTTGACGGGTTATAATGAAACTAGAGGTGTGCCCGTACCTGTGGGGAGCGTTGCCAGAGAATGTACCGGATCCGCGATTTGTTAATCATTACCGCCGCGCTTGGTGGATTGCCCCCGACTGTAGCGGTGGCTAGCGAGATCGATTTCAATCGGGATATTCGGCCGATCCTGTCGGAAAACTGCTACCACTGTCATGGACCCGATCAGGCCGAGCGGCAGGCGGACTTGCGGCTAGATCAGAGAGAGGGAGTCGAGGCATCCGGTGCGGTGGTGCCTGGTCACCCGGAGGAGAGCCTGCTGATCGAGCGGATCATCTCCGACGATCCAGAGGAGCGGATGCCACCGCCGGAGTCCAAACTCAGCTTGACTGACGAGGAGATACGCCTGCTTCGACAGTGGGTGGAAGAGGGGGGCACATGGAGCGAACATTGGTCGCTGGAGCCAATCAATCGGCCGACACTTCCGAGATCCTCGCACGATAAGGAGGGTCGTAATCCCATCGATCGATTCGTCTTTGCTCGACTTGAGGAGAACGGCCTCACCCCGTCCGCAGAGGCATCACCTGAACGGTTGCTGCGACGCGTTTCGCTTGATCTAACCGGTCTGCCACCCACGCCGGAACATGTAAAGGCCTTTTTGGACGATCCATCGCCAGCGGCGTACGAGCATGCAGTCGACCGGTTACTCGGCTCGAGTCAATACGGAGAACGTATGGCGTGGAATTGGCTGGATGCGGCCCGGTACGCCGACAGCAATGGTTTTCAAGGAGATCCCGAACGGACTATGTGGCCCTGGCGCGATTGGGTGGTAGACGCCCTGAATGCAAACCTGCCCTTTGACCAATTTACGCGTCAGCAAATTGCCGGTGACCTGGTGCCCGATGCCACGCTCGCTACAAAAATCGCTACCGGATTTAACCGAAACAACATGCACAACGGAGAAGGGGGGCGGATCTCCGAGGAAAGCCGGGTGGAAAATGTCATGGATCGCGCCGAGACGGTGGCGACCGTTTGGCTCGGCCTGACAATGACCTGCTGCCGCTGCCATGACCACAAATACGATCCGCTCTCAGCCGAGGATTATTACCGGTTCTACGCATTCTTTAACAACACTTCCGAAACCGGTGCCGGCCGCAGCGGCCAAATGAGTCCGACGGTTACCTTCGAGACGCCGCAAGACGTGCAGCAACGCGCACGTTTACAGAAAGAAATCGAGCGTGCCATCGTGCCGGTTGCACGTTGGGAAAGCGAAACCGGCATCATAAAAAATAAAGGCAAGGAAAGACCCGAGGAGATTGCAAACATCCTGAATCAACCAATTGCCGAACGCGACCGCGGCAAGTTGCAAATACTTGCAGAATTTTTCCAAGCCAGCAACAAAGATTACGCAGCAGACATCAAGTCTCTCGCGGAGCGAGTCGGTGCCCGCCAGCAGTTTCTCAATCAACTGCCGAAAGTGATGGTGATGGACACACGCGAGAAAACGCGAGAGACCTTCATGCTGACAGGTGGCATCTACGACAAACCAGGACAAAGCGTTACACCCGGTGTGCCCGAGAGCTTACCGGCCCTTCCCCCGGAAGTCCCAGTCGATCGACTGGGATTGGCAGAATGGCTGCTGATGGAGGAAAACCCTCTTACGGCCCGAGTGATCGTGAACCGCGACTGGCAGCTTTTCTTCGGCAAAGGTTTGGTCACGACCCCGGAAGATTTCGGTACGCAGGGACAGCGTCCCACACACCCCGCGTTGCTCGATTGGCTCGCCAGCGATTTCCGCCGTAGTGGGTGGAATGTAAAACGATTGCACCGGATGATCGTAACCAGTGCGACCTATCGCCAAAGTTCGCGGATGACTGCTGCTCAGCGGGAGGCTGATCCAGATAATCGTTGGCTTGCCAGAGGTCCGCGTTATCGACTTCCCTCTTGGATGCTTCGCGATCAGGCGCTCGCAGTGAGCGGCACGTTGGTTGCCCGAAGAGGCGGTCCCTCGGTGAAACCATATCAGCCGGAAAACATCTGGCGTGAGGCAACCTTCGGCAAGAAAAAATATGTACCGGACACCGGCGAAAAGTTGTATCGCCGGAGTCTGTACACGTTCTGGAGGAGAATTGTCGGTCCAACCATGTTTTTTGACACCTCAAGAAGACAAACGTGTCACGTTGCCGGCAGCGTGACCAACACACCGCTGCACGCACTCACCACATTGAACGACGTTACGTTCGTGGAAGCGGCGCGAGGGCTGGCGGCCTGGGTCATGCAGGACGCACCGGCCAAACCGGAGTCGCAACTGGCGAACGCCTTTGAGCGGGCCACCGCGCGCAAGCCGACGCCGCAAGAATTGCAACTTTTGACTGAGCGTTACCGTGTTGTGTACGATATGTTTGCCGAGCAACCTGAGGACGCGATACAATTACTCGAGGTCGGGGACTCACCACGCAACGAGGCCCTAGACCCGATCGCGCACGCGTCTTGTACGGCAATCTGCTCGTTGATTTTAAATCTGGACGAAACGCTCACCAAGGAATGAACCTGTGCATCCCTTGATCACCCGGTATCAGCAACAAACGCGGCGAGCCTTTTTTGGCCGGTCGGCCCTCGGTGTCGGTTCTGCTGCTCTGGCATCTCTGCTCGAGCGTGAGGCGGCGGCGAAGCAGGTTGACGCAGCCCATCCGCACTTCAGCCCCAAGGCCAAACGGGTGATTTATTTGTTGCAGAACGGCGCGCCATCGCATGTCGATTTATTTGACTATAAGCCCCAACTGCGGGTTTCGCACGGCCAGCAGATTCCTGATGCGATACAAGGGGGGAAACGCCTCAGCACGATGACTGGTGGCCAGAAAGAACGACCGGTACTCGCGCCAATCGCCCAATTCGCACAGCGGGGTGAAAGCGGTGCATGGGTCTCGGATTTGCTGCCTCAGACGGCTGCCATCGCGGATGAACTTTGCTTTGTAAAATCAATGCAGACCGATCAGGTAAACCACGCACCTGCTATTACCTTTTTCATGACGGGTGCCGAGATGCCCGGTCGGCCGAGCATGGGTGCTTGGTTGAATTATGGTCTGGGAAGCGACTCGGAAGACATCCCCGGATTTGTCGTGATGACCTCGCGCGACAAGGAGGCCTCCTGCGGACAGATTTTCTATGATTATTACTGGGGGAGCGGTTTTCTCCCGTCAAAATTTCAAGGAGTAAAGTTTCGCTCCTCCGGCGATCCAGTTCTCTATCTGTCCGACCCTCAAGGCATGAGTCGCACCATGCGACGTGGCTTATTGGATACGGTCAATGCGTTGAACTCGCTCAAACTGGATGCCTTTGGCGA
Source organism: Planctomycetaceae bacterium UBA7805 (assembly GCA_002480485.1). Classification (GTDB taxonomy): domain Bacteria; phylum Planctomycetota; class Planctomycetia; order Pirellulales; family UBA7805; genus UBA7805. The sequence continues at coordinate 14,898 of DLCF01000040.1, read as the reverse complement.
CGAAGAAATTGCGACAAGGATCGCACAATACGAAATGGCCTACCGGATGCAGATGTCGATTCCGGAATTAGCCGATTTTTCTGATGAACCACAGTCGATACTCGACCTTTACGGACCCGATGTCCATCGTCGGGGGTCCTTCGCCTACAACTGTCTGATGGCCCGTCGTTTGGCCGAGCGCGGCGTGCGGTTTGTCCAATTGATGCATGCCGGGTGGGATCAGCACCGGAATTTAAACTCGCAACTGGCCATTCAGTGTGCCGATACCGACGCGCCATCAGCGGCATTGGTCATGGATCTAAAACAACGGGGACTGCTGGAAGACACGCTCGTCGTCTGGGGCGGTGAATTCGGACGGACACCATTTCTGCAAGGTAAAATTGCTGACACCAAACGATGGGGTCGCGACCACCATCCTTATGCGTTTACGATCTGGATGGCGGGTGGGGGCATCCAACCGGGCATGAGTTACGGGGCATCAGACGACTTTGCCCACAATGCCGTCGAAAATCCAATGAGCGTCCATGATCTGCAAGCCACAATGCTTCACTTGCTTGGAATCGACCACGAGCGACTGACCTTTAAGTTTCAAGGACGTCGTTTCCGTTTGACCGACGTGCATGGCGAAATTGTAAGACCACTGCTGGCATAAAAATGAATTATCGCTGGGAACCGTAAGAAGGCGTGCGGAACAACGTGTTTATGGGGCTTGCACCGGCGCGAAACGGGCGAGAAAATTCGGGGATAGTTATTCTCTCCAAAACGGGCGGACAACATGGCCAAAGACAGCGGATCAGATCGGCCCGAATACATGGAAGTGTTGGGGCTATCGCCACCCTACGCGATGGAAGATGTAAAAAAGGCCTACTTGGATCGGGTGATGCAGGTTCACCCCGATCATGGCGGGTCTCGGGCAGATTTTGCGAAACTGCAGGAAGCGTTTGATCTGGCAAGCAAGCATCTAGAGATCCGCGTCGACCGACGGGAGTGGATTGCTGAGCAAGTCGATAGCTATGTAGTCATGCAGGATGTGGTCGACGTGCTGAATCGACTCGGTGCCGAAGTGACGACCAATGCGCTCGATTGGCTTGAGCAGTCCTTCGGGGAATTTGCTCAGCTTACCGAGACAATCCTTGCGGTTCGCCTAGAGGATTCCAACGAGGGCGATACGCTCATTGAGGCCCTGGTTAAAAACCCTGCGATCATGGTGGGCATGACCCGACTAGAGTTGCCCGGATGTAATGTGTCCGATGCGTCGGTATTGGAACTGGGCAAAATTAAAAATCTACAGCAGTTGGACTTAAGCCGCACGCCGGTCACGAAAAATTGCCTGGCGCTGATTGATCGGTTGCCTGAATTACGCGAGATGCGTTTGGAGAAGACTCGAATCGGCTGGTGGCATCACCGCAAAGCACGTGCCGCTTTGAAAGAGCGTGCCCTTCCGGCGGTGCGACTTCGAACCGTCGGACATTGAGCGAACAGACCGCCAGTCGCAACACGCGGAGAGTTTGACTTTGCGTGCTGGGCAATTCCGCGAGATACATGTTTATCGCCTAGTGCAGGCACTATCCTCTCGCCATGGCAGCGATCTAATGCGGTGTGCAGAATCGGCAGAATTGCAGTAAAATGAGGTCTATGGCAAGGTCTGTTCTTATCACGTTATGCGAGTGCAAGGGCGAGCATCTCTCTGCGTCGCAGCGCTGCCTCCGTCGTATGCACGACACCACTAATCTGGCCAAACACCTTTTGCTGCTTTTCTTTCTCTGTGGATGGGGGCAGGCCGAGGGTGCATCGCCGAAAGAAGAAAGCATACATTTCGGCCGCGACATTCAGCCAATCCTCGCCAACCGTTGCTACAAATGCCACGGACCGGACGCTGCTGAGCGGCAGGCCGAGTTGCGACTTGATAATTTTGCTATGGAATCAGCGGCGAGCATTGTGCCGGGTGATGCTGGCCAAAGCCCACTCTACCAGCGAATCATTGAAACCGATCCAGATTTCCGGATGCCCCCGGCGACCGAGGGCCCACCACTGACGAAACAGGAGCAGCAACAGATCGCCCGATGGATCGATTCGGGCGCTGCCCGCGATGCACACTGGGCTTTTGTCCCCCCACAGCAGCAAATTCCACCGCAGGTCGATGACCCGTCATGGCCCAAAAGCGACATTGACGCATTCGTACTCTCGCGGTTGGAGCGGGAGGGCCTCGCCCCCGCACCCGAAGCGAACCGACGCGCATTGATCCGACGATTGAGTTTTGACCTGCGCGGTCTTCCGCCATCGATAAAGGAGGTCGAGGCGTTTGTGCACAACCCTGACCCTGACGCTTACTCGAAATTAGTGGAAACCATGCTCGAGTCGCCACACTATGGGGAGCGGATGGCCCAGAATTGGCTCGACCTGGCCCGCTATGCGGACACCACCGGATATGCCTCGGACGTGCCCCGACCAATGTGGCTCTACCGCGACTGGGTAATTCGATCCTTCAATGACAATCTGCCGTTTGATCAGTTTGCGATACTGCAGTTGGCTGGCGACATGCTACCGGAAAGCGAGTCGGACGATCTGATTGCCACTGGGTTTCATCGGTGCTCGATGCAGGCCCTGGGGAACAATCCACGAAAAGAAGAATTTCGGGTAAAGGGAATCGTTGATCGGGTGAACACCACCGCACGCGTGTTTCTGGGGCTGACCATGGGTTGTGCCGAATGCCATGATCATAAATTCGATCCGATCACGCAGAAAGAGTATTACGGCATGTTTGCGATTTTTAACAACGTGCCTCACTATGGCGAAAATTTTGAAGTCCGCGGTCCGCGAATCGAAGCGACATCTCCACTGGCCGAAACTCGACGAGCACAAATCGACCATGCGCTGTCGGTGCTTCGACAGCACGCGCCGCCGGTCAATTCCGCGCTCCGGGCAAAGCGGCAGGCGGCCTGGGAGCATGACATGATGCGATTATACGAGAAAGAATCGAGCGGACATTCCGAGCTGGTGGCAGAATGGCCGATGGTCGACAAAAATCAGCATCGAGTTCTCGACACTCCCGCCCTCCGCATATCCGGCGACTTTACCATCGCCGCAAAGGTACAGACGACCGACGACGTGGCGGATATTTTCTGCAAGTATGACTCTGAACGAGGAGAGCGAGGTTATGTCTTCGGTATCGGCGGGGAAGGGGAGGCCAATGCAGTCAGAGGGCACTTGTACGGTTGGATCTCCGGAGAGCGTGATCGGTTTGACGGCATTCAAATCTACGGTTCTGTTCCGGTTAATGATGGAAAGTTGCACGAGGTGGCGTTGGTTTTCCGAAGTGGCGACGGCGTCGATTTGTATGTCGACGGGCGTCGTGACATGCACGCCCGTCGAGCAGGTTTGCCACCCGATCGGGTCGCCGCGAGTGAGTGTGATCTTTTAATCGGGGAGGGTTACGGTCTTAAGCCGGAGAAGAATAAATTCTCACTCGAGGGCACGCTGACCAATGTGCGACTCTACCGAGCCGCATTGCCATGGGCCGCACGCAGTGGCCTGATTCCATCCCAGATTTATTCAATCCTGCAGACACCTCGGAGCATGCGCGAGCCGCAGCAGCAGGAGGAAGTAAAGAAGTTTTTTGCTGAGATCGACCGGGATCATCTGCCAGAGCCGCTGCGAAATCGAATGGAGGAACTCGAACAGGAGCGGGCCTCGCTGGATCGCACCTACCAGGCCCAGGTGATGCAAGAAATGGATACGCCGCGAGCTACCCATGTTATGCTTCGCGGAAATTATCTGGACCAGGGAGAGCAGGTCGAGCCGGGTGTACCGGATTGCCTGCCACCGTCAGATCAGCCCCTCGATCGCCTCGAGTTCGCCCGCTGGCTGTTTCGTCCCGAGCACCCGCTGACGGCGCGTGTGGCAGTGAATCGAATTTGGCAACACTACTTCGGTACCGGGCTGGTCGAGACCGCTGATGATTTCGGACGGCAGGGTGCGTGGCCCTCACATCCCGCGCTGCTCGATTATCTTGCCATCGCATTCCAGGAGAGCGGATGGAATTTGAAGGCCATGCATCGCCTCATTGTAAACAGCGCTGCATATCGCCAGAGCGCGCAGGTGGGTGAAGCTGCTTACACCCGCGATCCTGCCAATCGGCTACTTGCCCGTGGTCCGCGCGGCCGACTTCCGGCAGAACAGATCCGCGACAATGCCTTGGCAGTCGGAGGGCTGCTTTCCCCAAAATTCGGCGGTCCTAGTGTCTATCCTCCGCAGCCGACTGGCATCCTGGAGGAAAAGGGACAACTACAATATCACCCTGTCTGGATCACCAGTCATGGTGAGGACCGTTATCGCCGTGGTCTCTATGTCTACTGGAAACGGATGAATCTCTATCCCTCGCTGGCAACCTTTGGAGCGACGACCCGCGAACGTTGTACCGTCAAGCGACCGATTTCTAACACGCCTTTACAAGCGTTGGTGCTGCTCAATGATCCGGTCTTTGTGGAGGCTGCCCGTGCCTTGGGCCGCCGGATTGTCGAGGACGCTGGGCCAGACCCGCATGCTCGCATTGAATATGCCCACCTGCGTTGCATGGGGCGACCACCAACTGCGGACGAACATTCACGGTATAAACGGTTCGTTCGTGACCAGATCGAAAAATTTTCGGCCGATCCCGAGCAGGCGGCCAAGTGGATCGATCGCGAGCCGTCCCAAGTCGGAGACGGCTCCGCGGCATCCCGTGCCGCTTGGACCCTGCTGGCCGCCACGCTGCTGAATCTGGACGAAACCATTAGTAAACCTTGAACCTGACGCCATGACGATTTTCCCCTCTAGTACGGAACTGCTCTCACGACGGATCTTTTTATCGCGATCCGGGCTGGGCCTGGGGACGGCCGCACTCGGATCGTTACTTGCCACCGATTCAACTAGCTACGCCGCAGAGCAAATCAATCCGCAGATTCAATTTATCCCCCAGGCCAAACGGGTGATCTACCTATTCATGTCCGGAGGCCCTTCACACATCGACCTATTTGATCCCAAACCGCTTCTGACAGCGCGTGACGGAGAGCCGATTCCAGAACGGCTGATCCGCAACCATCAGTTTGCGATGATCAAAACAGAAGCTCCCCTGCTGAAAGGCTCTCCATATAACTTTGCCCGTCATGGGGAGAGCGGCCATTCCATCTCGCGATTGTTGCCGCATACGGCTCGCGTTGCAGATGAACTCGCCGTGATTCGTTCGCTCCACACCGACACCTTCAATCACGACCCAGCCGTAATGATGATGAATACGGGGGATGCCCGATTCGGTAGGCCTGCGATGGGTGCTTGGCTCTCATACGGTCTGGGAAGTGAAAATAAAGATCTGCCGGCTTTTGTAGTGCTCGCCTCAGGCGTGAACACCAATCAGCCGCTGCTGCAAGCTTATTGGGGCAATGGTTTTTTACCCTCGCACCATCAAGGCGTACAGTTCCGCAATCAAGGCGACCCGGTACTTTATGCAAAGAATCCGCCCGGGATCGACCGACGCACCCGTCGCGCGATGCTGGACCAGATTGCTGCGGCAAATCGCGAGCAGCTTGCGATCATCGGAGATCCAGAAATCGGTACACGTATCAAACAATATGAAATGGCGTATCGCATGCAGATGAGCGTGCCTGAGTTGACCGATCTTGGGCAGGAGCCAGCGCACATTCACAACGAATACGGGACACATCCGGGGCAGGTTTCGTTTGCCAACAATTGCTTGCTCGCGAGACGTTTGGTCGAACGGGGCGTGCGATTCGTGCAGCTTTATCACAAGGGGTGGGATTCGCATACCAAACTGGAGGCGGATCACGAACGGCAATGTCAGGAAACAGATCAGCCGATTGCCGCACTATTGACCGATCTCCGTCGCCGCGGTCTCCTTGACGATACCCTGGTGATCTGGGGGGGTGAATTTGGCCGCACTCCGGTAGCTCAGGGCACCGGGAACGCATACGGTCGTGACCACCACCCTCACGGCTTCACGATGTGGATGGCCGGTGCCGGGGTGCGGCGGGGCACGGTTTATGGATCGACCGATGCCTTTGGCTATTTTGCCGAAGATCACCCGGTGCATGTGCATGACCTGCATGCTACGGTGCTCCACCTGCTAGGCATCGATCATCGACGCCTTACGTTTCGCCTCCGCGGGCGCGATTTCCGTCTCACTGATGTGCACGGCGACGTCATTCGCCCGATCCTTGCCTGAGAAGCATCAGCCTAACACGCATCGCTTATGCGTGCAGGCGTGTGAAAATCGCGGATATCCACGCAATCCATACCCGCGCGACGGCCCGCTTCCATCCCCGTATCGGTGTCCTCGTAAACGCAGCAGCCTGCCGGTTCAACCCCCAACCGCCGAGCCGCCTCCAAAAAACAGTCGGGTTCAGGTTTGTGACGCTCTGTATCGTCGGCACCGACGATGCAGTCAAACCAATCGGTGATGCCTAACTGACCGAGTGTCCGCAGAACCATCTCTCGCGTGCTTCCTGAGGCGACCCCCAACGGCAGTTGCCCTCGATAGGCACGAGCGATGTCGAGCACCGGTTCCACCGGCTGGATATGCGGTAGCGATTCGAGGTAAGCCGCCTCTTTAAATTCGACAATCCGTTGCACATCTTCTGTGAGCCCTGCTTCGCGTAACAGCATGTCAACAATCTTCGCAACCGGAACGCCACCGAGCGAGTAAAAACGGTCTTCCGATAGCGTGAAACCGAATTGCTCGGCCGCCCGAGACCAGGCGCGGTAATGAATTGGCATCGTGTCGGCGAGCGTGCCGTCACAGTCAAAGATCAATGCTTGATAGGTTTTCATTTTCGCGAACCAGCCGTTTCGAGAAATTTTTTAAGAGGCAGGGGACGATCATGCGGAACGACTCAATTAAACTAGTTGGCCCAACTATCCGCAATCCACCTGTCGCGAAAAGTTACCCGTGATGCATGAGACATCTTATGCGATGTCGCTTCAAAATTACCTGAAAATTGATGTTGGCCCGAGCGAGTTCGCCACTGACGCATGAAGTGCTGATCGCCACGTTGGTCGTCATATCACTCATCATCCCACTGGTTCGGCATCCCAAATCATTTGCACTGCGCCAGCAACTTCAGATTACACTGGGCGTGCTGCTTGCCAGGGCGATCATTTTGTTTGCCATAAAAATGTTCGCCATTTAGGCACGTGTGTGACCACGGCAATCGTCTAGGGTCGAATCCCCTTATTTTATGTCCGATTCAGTGAAGCGGGCATCATTGGTCCTGGGCTTCGCTGACGGTACTTGCCGTGATTGCCATCCTGTCACCGAGAGTGCCTTTTGTTATCTGGTCTTCATTGCCTCCTGAAGTGTATCGATTCGATGGATCGCCTCGAGAAAAGCAATTGCACTAGCCTCTACGCTGTCGGTTGAAATCCCCCGTCCGTGGAAACGATTGCCCTGATATTCCACCTCCACATTGACCTCTCCCTGGGCATCGTGTCCCACCGAGACACTGTGCACCGAAAAATCAGTGCAGCGGACCGCATACCCGGTCAGTTTCTCGATCGCTAAAAATACGGCATCGACCGGACCATCACCGGATGCCATTTCGGTGGTTTGAAGTTGGTCGCCATGCTTAAGCGTCAACTTCACCTGGGGTGCGGAATCGCTATCAATCTCCATGCAGTAGGAATCAAGTGTCCACCGCTGGGCATGAAATCGAATCTGTTGTTCGATGATCGCCGCGACATCACTGTCGTAGATTTCCTTTTTCTTGTCAGCCAGGTCCTTGAAATCTGCAAACACCTGATTCAATTGCTCATCATTCAATACGTAGCCAAGGGTCGATGCCCGATCGGCTAGTGCGGCCCGTCCGCTATGCTTGCCCAACACCAAATCGGTATGGGAAAAACCGACATCCTGCGGCCGCATAATCTCATAGGTCGATGCCTCTTTGAGCATCCCGTCCTGGTGAATGCCAGCCTCATGTGCAAAGGCGTTACGACCCACGATCGCTTTGTTCCGCTGCACTTGCAGTCCCGTAACCGCTGATACCAGACGACTGGCCGGCACCAGCCGCTGCGAGATGATCTGTGTATCGGTTCGATAAACATCGGCCCGCGTCCGCATGGCCATCACAATCTCCTCAAGCGAGCAGTTACCGGCACGCTCGCCAATCCCATTTATCGTGCACTCGATTTGACCGGCACCATTTTCCACCGCTGCCAGACTATTGGCGACAGCCAGACCGAGATCATTATGGCAATGGACGCTGATTACAGCTTGGTCGATATTCGGCACACGCTCCTTCAGCGAGTGGATCACCCGCCCCATGTGACTTGGAGTCGCATAGCCGACCGTGTCGGGGATATTGACGGTGGTCGCCCCAGCTCTAATCGTCGCTTCGACGACCCGGCAGAGAAAATCGATTTCGGTTCGTGCCGCATCCTCCGGAGAAAATTCTACATCTGCACAGTACTCGGCGGCCCGCCTCACACCTGCTACGGCACGCTCAAGAATTTCATCTTGTCCCATTTTCAGTTTGAATTCCCGATGGATCGCACTCGTTGCGAGAAATACATGGATTCTCGATTTTTCAGCACGCTCCAAGGCCTCCCAGGCACGATCAATATCGGCATCGTTGCACCGCGCCAGGCCGCAGATCACGGGGCCTTTGACCTGTGCCGCCACCTCGCGGACCGCCTCAAAGTCTCCCGGAGATGCAATCGGAAAACCGGCCTCGATCACATCGACCTGCAATTCTGCGAGCATTTGGGCGATCTTCAACTTTTCCGCCAGATTCATGCTGGCACCCGGAGACTGCTCACCATCGCGGAGTGTCGTATCAAAAATACGAATCATTCGCGTCGCAGGGCTATCCATCGGTTTCTCCTATCGACTTCGACGGTTCAGCCGTCCGTCCTGCCACTAGCTGGACTCCGGGGAACAGTTCAGCATGTCTTAACACATTTAGTTTACCGACAGTCGGCCCCTCCCAGCAATGGCAACGCAAGCGACGATAGCTCAAATTACTCGTCGATTGTCCGAAGTGTGCCTTTCGCCCACCGATGCATTCGCGTACGATCCCCCTGCGATACGCCACCGTGTTTGCGGGCGAAACTTAAGGTCTTCGATCATCTCCAACCCCTGTCTGTGCTGTGGATTTTCAAATTCAACGCTGTACTCGGCGATGTTCGGTCACCGAGAAAGAATTTAAACCCGGAGAGATTTTTTATTCGGTTCTGATTTCGGATGGCGCGGCAATTATCCGACAAGATTTTTCGAAAGATGCGTGGGAGGGCGCGCCTGAGGATTCTGTCGGTTGGTGGCAATCATGCATGCCCGCAGTGACAGGTAAAAAGATGGGTTGGGCGCCAAACGATGTGATGCTTGAATTTTTTCATGAATTGGCAGACAAGCCTGAAAAATCAGACCTCCGTTATGTGCTCACTTTATTGTTAATTCGGCGGCGTGTCATGCGTTTGGAAGAGACTAAATCGGAAGAAGACAGCCAAGAGAAACTTGTTGTCTACTGCAGCAGACGCGAAGAAACATATCATGTACCGGTCACCCATCCCGACCCTGCGAGATCACGTGAAATCCAAGACGAACTGGCTAACTTACTGCTCGCAAACACGTAGTAGTGAGGGCCGACCGTCAGACTGTACTGAATCATTATGAACGAGAACCATGCAACGCGAAAATCGTACAGCCACCTCTGGCTGATACTCTTTTGCACTTGGATGGTGGCCAGTGGCGCCTCGTGTCCCAGGACCACGTGGCAACCTTTCAAATCGACCGCGCCAGTGGTTTTTGCAAGCAAAGACCCATCACTCGAGGAGGTGGCACGAGTGGTGAATGCCAATCGCGCAAAAATTTCAGGGGTCTACTCGACCAATTCGCGGATCAGTGGCACTGACTTTCCCTCACTACGCACCAGTCTGGCGATGGGTGGTCCGCGGAACGTGCGGTTGCGGGCTGGTACTGGGGTCACGGGCCAGGAAATGGATGTCGGCAGCAATCAAGAAATGTTTTGGTTCTGGGTCAAGCGGGCCGAGCCACCTGCACTCTATTACGGACGCTATGACGAATATCCTGCCGCACAAGTTGCAGCTGCGTTGCCGATACGACCTGAATGGCTGACCGAGGCGTTGGGTCTGATTTCGCTTCCTCCCCACCAGGAACACCAGGGGCCCTACCGCCGAAATGATGGGATGCTCGAAATCCGAAGTCCTTTAATTGGTCCTGCCGGGGCGATGACACGCGTATTGATTATCGATTCGGCAAGTGGCTACATCAATGAGATCCAATTGATTGATGCACAGGGCCAACTCGTTGCCGCCGCAAGAAACAGCGATCATTTCCGCGACCCTGAATCGGGCGCTATTTTACCTAGAAAAACCGATATTGATTGGCCGGCAGCGGGAATGCAACTGACGTTACGGCTCGGGGATGTCCAGATCGCTCCGCTCGACCCCCAAAGTGATTTGTGGGCTAAACCAAGTTACCCTGGATTTCCTGATGTGAGTGTCACCGAATCGGGATCCGCGCCACCCACCGCTGCAACCCAGCTGAAACAACATCGCGTTTCACCGAGAGACTTAGTCGTTGGGCTCGGCCACGTTCCTAACCCCGGCTGGAATTCCGACGCAGAGCGTGAAGCAAATTCGTGGAGACCCGCGAATAGCACGATGAAATCTTCAACGAAGCCGCAAATCGTGTCCCGAAATAATACTTCGACAACCGAAATACGTGCACAGAACGAAAATCTTTTGCCTACCAGCGACCAACGCGATGCGGCGGCGAAGGCGTTTCGCGGTAGAATCAGGTCTGATTCGCGTCGGCACGGCGCAGTTTTTCACGGGCGCGACTGAGTAACGGTCCGATACTGTTTTCGGCAATTCCCGTTGCCATACTAATTTCGTAATAGCTTCGTCCTTCGAGATGATAAAGCCGCACCACGTCCCGTTCAGCACCCTCCAACTCGGCCAGGAGCCGCTCCACCTGATCCCGATCGCTCAAGACAGCCGCTGCCTCCGGATGGGGGTCGGCTACATCGATATGCAACCGGTCGGAAAAGTTTTCGGTGGGACTGCCAACCGTAGAGCCCATCCGACTGATAGCACGAATCACAACCCTTCGGGCAACGACTGTCAGATATGTCGCCAAGCTGCTCTCACCCCGAAAGTGCCGCAGCACTTTAAAGTCGTCTGCGACAAGCGTCAAAAATACCTCTGCGACAAGATCATCTCGGTCTGCCTCCGATGGACGGTAGGAGCGATTACGGGCGCATTGGTGAACCACATGAATCACGAGACCCATGAATCGGTCCACAAAGTTCTTCCACGAATTGGGATGCTGAGCGATACAGCGATCGAGCAATTCGCGGTCGACTTCCGATAGCGCCACGACGGTGTTCCCTGCTGCAAATGTACCTGCCCCGTCGCTCTTCTGCGTAGAGCGACTTTAGGGTCGTCAACTTCGATAAAGAAGACGTCCGACTGATTTTAAAGGCGTGGTGTGAACGAGGCAAGAGAAATGGGTCTGTTACAAGCTTTTGGAATTTCGACGAATGCCGATTTGCTTGACTTTCGAGCAAAAACAACTATAAGATCCGGTAAGGTTTGGTCGATAAAATTAGGTGATTGGGCAACTTGTGATGCCATGGCGTTTGACAGTGGTTAACAAGCCGCCCTCAGATAACCCAGAAACCGTTATTTAACAGTTTCCAGGCATAGGAGGTTCATCATGCCCCATGTAGTTGCCGAGCCGTGCTTCGCTTGTAAGTACACCGATTGTGTTGTCGTCTGCCCAGTGGAATGCTTTTACGAAGGCGAGAAGATGCTTTACATTCATCCTGATGAGTGTATTGACTGCGAAGCATGCGTTCCGGAGTGTCCTGTCGAAGCCATTTTCCATGAGGACAATGTGCCTGAGGAATGGTCGGCCTTCATTGAATTGAACGCGGAGATGGCACCCCAGCTGGAAGTGCTCACCGAAAAAAAGGAACCTCTGAAGGGCTCACCGGAGTGAGGCTTCGCAGTGGTCGAACGAGCACAATGGTGTCAGCGGCGTCACTTTGACTGAAAAAAGAGGCCGGGCACCCTGGGATTCTTCAACGTACCAAGTGAGCAAACTGCCGAACCGGGCGGTGAATGCGCGAATTTGCTTTGCCTCAAATATACGGCACTCACGTGAGATCTACGTTCCAGTAAGCGTCGCTCAAAAAGGCTTTCCAACTTTCGTACTTTGGATTCTTCAACTTGCCGCAAAGCAACGGATTACGTTGCGGACGCTTGGGCTCCCGCACCAGACGCATGCCAGCTTGCTCCGGTGTCCGTCCCCCTTTACGTGAATTACAGGCGACACAGCAACAAACAATATTTTCCCAACCCATGTCACCTCCCTGGCTCCGCGGTCGCACGTGATCGAGGCTAAGTTCACTGGTCGAAAATCGCTTACCACAATACTGACAACGATTTTCGTCGCGAGCAAAGACATTTCGCCGATTAAAACGCATGCCCCGGCGCGGAATTTTGTCGTAGGATAGCAAACGTATAACACGGGGAATTTCGACCGCGAAGTTTACCGACTGCAACCAATCGGATTGCGGATCGCGCTCATCAAATTCAAGCTTGAGTTGACTGATTTCGCGCCAGGACAAGAAGTCATAATTCACATAGCGACCCGCCTCGATATCGATCACCTCTGCCAATTCGCGGAACAGCAGAGCGATGGCCCGCTTCACATTCACAACGTGCACCGCCATGTAGAGACGGTTCAAAACCAGCACGCTGTGCCCCGAGTTGGGCCCCGTGACTGGTGAGACCGCCACCGAACCCGCACAACTTTCCGCTGAAGTCGAACAAATCGCAGCGTGAGAAAGACTAGCCATTCGCCCTATCTCGTTACGGGGCAGCCGAATCAGGTCTTTAAATTGTATCTCCCTGAGTAGCAATCGACTAGTCCTGAATAAACCCTGAGCAAGCGTACTCCGGTCTCTCGCAAGGGAAGCGGAGGTCACACCGCATCACCAGTAGCACCGCTGACGGCAGTATCTTTCGAGGCACAAAAAAAGGATAAATATTTGTGATTTGGGTTGCCAGCGCAGGGTTGAGGTCAGTAGGATGAGAGTTCGGGTCGGCGAGTAAATGCTGACTAACGATGTCGCCGTCGCGGGAGCGGCAGGGATTGCTGTCTGAGAATTATTGAAGGAACAAAATCGTTATGATTCATCATTCGTGCGACGCTTGTAAACGACTTATTGATCCGAATCAGGCATTGCGATACGTCGTTCGCATGGAGATATATGCCGCGACGGAAGTGAACAATACTGACGAAAGTGACGACGACAGAGACCATCTACATGAGATCCAGGACATTCTGGAGCAAATGGATGATGCAGAGAGCGACGCGATCAGCGGCGAGGTTTACCAGCAGTTACGGTTTGATCTTTGCCCGCAATGCAGAGAAAAATTTCTCAGCAATCCGGTTTCGCGCGAGGCGGTGACACAACTCGACTTCAGCGAAAACTAAAGTGGTTTGAGTTACTCGAACGAGTAGTTTACCCTCCGCGGCAAAGCAGGGGGTGCCGGGCTTTCTTGACACGCTCGCCAACCACAATCACTTTCTGCGGTGCCTGCGATTTCATGCCCCATGCGAACCGGTTGAGAAGCATTCCCGAGATTGTTAGAATCCGGCCTCGCTATTTTCTTTCTGTCACAGTCAGGACTCGATCAAGTGCACACAACGGCAAAAGAGACAACCGATAACAACGTAATACGCATTGCCGTAATTCGCGGAGACGGCACCGGACCGGAGGTCGTCGCCGAGGGACTCAAGGTTTTAAAGGCTATCTCGGAGCTTGAACACTTCTCCTATGAACTATCCGAGTTTCCCTTCGGGGGTGATCACTATTTGGAAACCGGCCAGGTCCTGCCGGAAGATGCTATTGAGCAACTCTCCGGCTTTGACGCGATTTATCTTGGCGCAGTGGGGCACCCGGATGTTGCGCCCGGGGTTCTGGAAAAAGGATTACTGCTGGAACTTCGTTTCCAACTCGATCAGTACATCAATCTGCGGCCGGTCAAGTTACTGCCGGGTGTGGAGACACCACTGGCAGGCAAGGGCCCTGACGAGATCGATTTTGTTGTCGTGCGAGAAAACACTGAGGATCTCTACTGCGGTGTCGGTGGCTTTTTAAAAAAAGGCACCCCTGACGAAGTCGCTAGTCAGACTGCCCTTTATAGCCGAAAGGGATGTGAGCGGTGCATCCGCTGGGCGTTTGAGTATACGCAGCGGCGCAATAACCCGAAGGGAAAAATGCTTACCTTGGTCGCGAAGACCAATGTGTTGACTTACGGGCATGATCTCTGGTGGCGGACCTTCCAGGAGGTTGCTAGTGACTATCCCGACGTGAAAGCCGATTACAACCATGTTGACGCGTGCTGCATGTGGATGGTCAAAAATCCTGAGTATTACGATGTAATCGTCACCACCAACATGTTTGGGGACATCATTACGGATCTTGGAGGCATCTTACAGGGCGGCATGGGAGTCGCTGCCGGAGGAAACATCAATCCCGATCCGGGCGGCACCAGCATGTTCGAACCGATGGGCGGTAGCGCCCCGAAATATACTGGTAAAGGAGTGATCAACCCGATCGCAGCGATCAATGCCGTGGCGATGCTTCTGGAGCAAGCAGGCCAGACAACTGCAGCACGTCGGATCGATGCAGCCGTTGCACGCGTCACAGGCGAAAAAATGCAGAGTCAGTCAGCAGGCAAAATGGGTTACAGCACCAGTGAGGTGGGTGATCTGGTGGTCGCAGAACTCGCTCCGCATTAACGACGTTCCACAAAGCGCAAAGACAAGGTCCGGCCTAAAGACCGGACCTTTTTGTTTGTCTTCATGCGATC
>DLCF01000120.1:78113-78482 GCA_002480485.1 Planctomycetaceae bacterium UBA7805 | reverse complement strand
GTGAAGGCAGAAAATCCACTGCTTGATCGGCTCGCTCGAGGGGCATGTGTGGGTTTCGCATCACTCGAGGCAATGATAGAGAGAGCTACCCGGAATCAAGATTTTTACCGGGAACAGTTTCGGGTGCTGTCTGCCGATCCGAAAATGGCAATTGCCTTACTGTTTCCGACCCACAAATCGATCCGCAAAAGACTAAGATACTCAAATTTCTGGCAACGCAGTAAGAAGTGCCGGATGATCGTTTTGATCGCTGGATGCGGCAGACAAGAGAATTTCTTGAAAAAAAGAATAACCCATAGAGAAATCATTATTCTTCCAGGGACGCCTTTCAGAGGGCGTCTTTACCTTCCTGTTCAAAGAACGCAAAAT
>DLCF01000120.1:70237-77729 GCA_002480485.1 Planctomycetaceae bacterium UBA7805 | reverse complement strand
GAGGAAAGAGAGCAACAATGTCTGATCGCATCCCTATGACTCAGGTGGGCTACAACAAAATACTTGCCGAAGTGGAACAGCTTGAGAATGAGGAAATGCCAAAAATTGAAAAACGCATTGCCACAGCCCGTGCGGAAGGAGATCTGAGTGAAAATGCGGAATACCATGGTGCAAGGGAAAGCCAAGGTATGCTGCAGGCAAAAATTAATATGCTTAAGGGCAAGCTGGCAATGGCTGATATTATTGACACATCGAAGCTGCCAAAAGATGAAGTTGCATTTGGATCGCGTGTGGTTGTGAAAGATCTCGATTTTAATGATGAGGAGACTTTCGTGCTCGTCGGTGCAGGAGAAGAAGATTACGACGAAGGCAAAATCCTAGTCACCAGCCCACTCGCTCAGGGACTCCTAGGAAAGAAACTGGGGGAGCGTGTTAAAATCGAGGTGCCTCAAGGCACGATGAAATTTGAAATTTTAGAAATATCCTTTGACAATTAGATGCGAGATGATAGGCGGTTACAGCTTTTCAAAAAGGGCTCTTCCGATACGGACCATCGTCGCGCCCTCGAGGATTGCCTCTTCCATATCCCCGCTCATACCTAAAGAGAGTTCATCCAGCGAAACGTTTTCGGGTTGATCCTCCGAGAGGCGGTCACGCAAGTTGCGAACCGCAGCAAACTCTTGCTGGGCAACCTTGCGGCCACCCTCACGCGAGGCCATGGCCATCAGTCCATGCACGCGAACGTGTGATAGTTGGGAAATAAAATCCATCGCCTCTCCGATCATGGCAGGTAGGAACCCGTGCTTCTCCTTATCGTTGGAGACGTTAATTTCAAGCAGGATGTCCGTCACCCGCTGAATTTTTTTACTCTCGCGATTGATCTCTTTTAATAATCGGACGCTATCAACTGAATGTATGAGATGAGTGCTCGCTACGGTGCGTGCCACTTTGTTTCTCTGAAGATGTCCCACGAGATGCCAGCGGATCGATTCACCTTCAAGCATCGTGGATTTTTCCCAGAGCATCTGGGGCCGACTCTCGCCCAGGTCCCGCAAGCCTGCGAGTGCCACGGAACGGGTTTGGGCGATGTCGACGTATTTAGTAACAGCGATCAAAGAAATATTTTCGGGCGAACGTCCGGCGCGGTGCGCGGCCTCAGCCATTCGTTCCCGAATTCTGGCGATGTTATGCGTGATGGTTTGCTGATCTTCAGTCATCGCCCTATAAGATTTCAATAGGAGGTTCTAGGTTACCCGAATAAAAAAATTTTCCGGCCAGTTTTTACGCATTCATTTTGGGCGTAGGTCGGTGACCAGGGAAACACGTATTCCAGAATAGCTGATTTTCTCAAGGCTGAGCAAGCCACAGAAGGCCGGGAGTTTATCATGATCGAACCTGTGCTTCCATTCCGAAACGATTGCCAGGCTAAATGGTGTGCAGTTCGGTCACCGAAGAAATCAGTCTATGAGGCGACGGTACAGTGGTCATTATTTTTCGCCTCTGCGTCCAGCGGACGCGTGTGATAAATGATGTGTATAATATGTAACTCTGGTTTATTTGATAGGTTTGGAATGTGCCATTGAGTCACCTCTTCACGAGCGGGTATCCTATTCAAAATGGAAAGGCGTGCTGTTGTTGACATCCTAATCGCGAGAGGAGCTGAAACTGCCGTGGCATACAAAGAAAAAATCTTGTTCGGCGTGCAGCGCGTCATCCGAAACACCGGTCTGGTCGTTGCGGTCCTCTTGTTAACTTCCACTTCGGTGTCTGCGCAACAGCCCAAGCCGAAACATGCGGTTGAGCCGGAGTCAGGAATAAAATTACCAGAGGAGGCAATACCGCTGCAGTCGGAAGAAAAAATCTGGATTGATAAAAAACGGAATAGAATTCTTCTTGAGGGTGAAGTTTGCCTTCGGCAAGGTCCCTTAGAACTTTTGGTTTGCCCGTGGAATGGAAAGCTTCACGAATCGATTATTCGTGTTCACAGTAAGCCATCTACAATTCACGCCGGGCTGTTGGCTGTGGGTGGCGAACCTGGAGTCCCGGTGTCTTACTCAGCCGATCAGTACCAACCGGCCAGTGGAGGCGTCGTCGAAATTATTATTCAGTGGAAAGATGAACAGGGTCAACTGCAAGAAGCCCACGGACAGGATTGGGTACGTCATCGTGACGTTCGTGCAGATTTACAGAATTCACGCCATGTCGAAATTATTAAACGGGCGAAAAATTCATCCGCTGATCAATCCATGATTGATGGTAAAGTAGAAGCTTACTGGGTGCCGGTGCATCCCGCATTCCGTGACAGAGTAGAGCGTGAGGCAAAAAGGCAAAAAAGACATGTTATTCGTCCCAGTGCAGCCGGGAAACAGATTGAGCAATTGATGGTGCTGTCGGACCCGAGAGTGCTTAATCCGGATGTTCCAGAGCCAGAAAAATTCTACCGAACTCAATTTTCACCCGCCAAACGGGATAACCCGCAGCATCAAAAGGTCATTCAGTTGTCCGGCGAGCAACAGGGTGATGAAATTCGAATCAATGGTCGATTGCGGGCGCGTTGGGAGGCCACGTTTCCCCAACAGAAAGATACGATTGCAGCAGATCAAAATAATGTCATTCGCCCGAGTCCGGGCGGAAGGCAAATCGAGGAATTAATTGTTCGTGGTATTCCGTTGGAGCATGACTGGATTTTTGCCGGCAGTCGGATTGTAGATAATCCCGAGACAGGTGAAGCGTTTTATGTTGCCGATCGCAGCGGTGAAATCGTCTGCGTTTCCAACTTCCCGACCGCCATGATTGATCTTCCGATTGAGAGCAGTGCGGAAAATGCTCACTTGGGCTTCGAGGCGTCGACAGAAAATATTCCGCCGAAAAAGACGGCAGTGCGTGTGATTCTCATGCCACATGCGTTGCAGAACGACCCGAATTCAGGTGAATAGATAGGTATTAACGACTGACCACTGCGTGTGATCAGGAGCCATTATTCAATGTCATACCGGTCCATAAAACGTGTTTTGGGTCAATCAAACCTTGAGCGCAAATGCCGCTTGCTCTTTGGGTCAAGTCTGTTGCTTTTAATCATGGGAAGCTTTTTGTGGTATGGCGAAAAGACAAAGCAGATTGTCTATCAGCAAAATTCGAAAACGGGACGATTACTTGTTCACACAATTTTAATGCAGCATTGGAAAGATCTGGAGACCAACGAAACCTTTCAGCCGGTGGTAGCTGAGCTGATAAAGTATTTTGATCGAGATGATTACGATTGGAGTGTGATTCGCCCTGAAGTAAATCACCCGAATGAAAACCAGAAGCCGATAGATGCCTTTGAGCGGAATCTGCTGGTAAAATGGTCGCATCCAGTAGATGGGGTAGATGCTTCGATCTCATCAGATCCGCCATTTGCTGATCGCGAGCAGGAGGTAGAGCAAAAAGGCTTCGGTGCAAATGGAAAACCATTCGCCAAGAAGGCGGCTGAATTTCAATATTATCAGCCCATCTACCTCACATCCGGCACCTGTGTAATATGTCATCGCTCTCAGAATGGGAATCCCGATCTGTCCGAGGGCGATCTTCAGGCAATCATCAAGGTACGGATTCCCTTGGAGCAAACCCAAGCGGCGGTGAATCGGAACTGGGCAGTATTGTTGGCGACCGCAATCATCACGGTGTTCCTCGCGATGATTTTACTTTATGTGATTGTTCGTTACGTGATTGTAAAGCCCCTCCACCATTTACAGGAGGTTAGTGAAGAGGTCAGTCGCGGGAACACGGGACAGCGTGCCGACATTCAAACCGGCGATGAATTCGAAGACCTTGCGATGTCATTCAATCGAATGTTGCAACAGTTACTCGATTCGGCAGAGGAACTACGATCAGTTAACATTGATCTTGACAGTAAAGTGGATGAACTTGCCCAAGCGAACATGCAGCTTTTTGAGATGAACCGCATTAAGGGTGATTTTCTGGCTACGATGAGCCATGAGCTTCGCACGCCCCTCAACAGTATTATCGGTTTTTCTGATGTGTTGGCGTCAGCTGATGTTCTCGATGAAAAGCAACAGCGATATGTCCAGAACATCCAACAATCGGGGCGGGTCTTGCTGGATATGATTAACGATACCCTTGATCTTGCAAAAATTGAAAGCGGTCGCATGGAGGTTCACCTGACCGATTTTGACATCACTTCGGTTGTTTCGGCCCAGTGTGATATGGCTCGACCTTTGGCGGAAAAGAAAAATCTACGGTTGCAGATGAATATCGAGTCGGATCTTCCGCTGGTTCACCAGGACGCGGTGAAAATTCGGCAAACCCTAAATAACTTGCTTTCTAATGCAATCAAATTCACCCCCGAGGGCGGTCGGATTGATATTCATGTCTATCGCGATAAAGAAAATCGCCTTGTTCTTCAAGTATCTGATACCGGAGTGGGAATTGCGGATGAAGATCAGGGCGTTATCTTTGAAAAATTCAGGCAAAGTCAGCATACAATTTCAGCCGATACGATGACGCGGGAATATTCGGGGACCGGCCTTGGTTTATCGATTGTCAAAGAACTTTGCCGCCTGTTGGGCGGCGAGATTTCCGTCGACAGTGAGCTGGGAAAAGGTAGTACATTCACGGTAAGGCTGCCCTGGGCATGTGAGGAGCAACCGCGTCTGGAGTCTTCCTTATCGCAAGAACTGGAGGAATTGACTAAGCCGCCACGGCCGGATCTTTCCCGACATCAAGATAACGTTATTTTTGAACCACCGACCGCCGGTGACTCTGCACAACTATAAATAGGATCCAGGTGGTTTTTTATGTCGGATGTCCACGTCCATCTATTCACCGATGGTGCATGCTCGGGCAATCCTGGGCCGGGGGGCTGGGCATATATTTTAAGGCACCTGCGCACAGGTAAGGAGAAACGGGCCACGGGGGCACTCGCCGAAACCACCAATAACCAGATGGAATTAATGGCGGTTATTGAGGGATTGAAGGCGTTGCAACGTCGCTGTCGCGTGATGCTTTTCACGGACAGTCAATACGTCGGCAAGGGAATTACAGAGTGGATGCCGAACTGGAAGTCTAACAATTGGTCGCGTCGCTCAGGTAACAAACGGGAACCGATCAAAAATCTCGAGCTCTGGCAGTCACTGGATAAACTACTCGAAAAACACACCGTCGAGTTTTCCTGGGTGGCCGGACATTCCGGCCACGAGGAAAATGAGCAGTGTGATTCGATGGCGGTGGCGGCGTATCAGCGTTTTCGTTCGTAGCATGTGGACATCTGGCGACGGCATTATTACCGGATGCGTGGGCTTTACCTCGTCCTGTTGTTGATGTTGCTCCACCGGTCTATATTGGCCAACAGTGGTGTTTTATTGTCCGGACCAAGAACACAAAATGCCCTCCGCATCTCCGGCTGACAACGAACTGGCTCTCACGACCCCGGTGCAGTTTATCCCTGGTGTCGGTCCACGGCGGGCAAAGGCCTTTGAGCGTCTAGGTCTTCGTGTTGCACGCGATTTCCTGTTTTTCTTTCCGCGGGATTACCAGGATTTAACGCAAATTGTCAAGATAAGCGACTTGCAAGATGGCGAAGTGGCTCCCGTGCTGGGCGAGATTTCCAGCGTGTTGGTGCGGTCAATTGGTCCAAGGCGATCATTGCTTGAGGTTGTGCTCGACGCAGAAGGTGGATCCCTTGCTGCCATCTGGTTCAACCAACCGTTTCTAGAAAAGCGTTTTCGCGAAGGGCAGATGCTTCTGGTTGCGGGGAAGACAAAGCAGCGTGCTGGACGCTGGGAAGTCACGCATCCGCACAACGAGATCATTGAGAGTGATGGTGATTCGGTTGCTGGAAAACTGCTTCCTGTTTATCCCCTCACCGAGGGGATAAACCAGGGCGCGATGCGGCGGATTATGCAATCGGTAGTAGAGCGGTGCCTTGGAGATGTCGAAGAGATCTTCCCCGAGTCATTTTGCCGAGACAAAACTCTTATAGGTATTCAAGAAGCCATTCGAGGCATCCATCTACCGGAGAATCAGAGCAATCTCGAGCAAGCGCGGTATCGCTTGGTGTATCAAGAGCTTCTCCTGCTGCAACTTGGTTTGGGTTTGCGACGGGCAATTCGGGCAAAAGTCTCCACAGCTCCAAAACTGGAGGTGACGACAAAAATTGACTCTCGAATCCGACGTTTATTTCCGTTCGATTTAACCGAGGGACAGAATGTGGCAATCTCCGATATTACGCAAGACCTCGCACAGTCCCATCCAATGAATCGTCTGCTTCAAGGTGACGTGGGAAGCGGCAAAACAGTGATCGCCCTTTACGCGACTTTGCTGGCGGTCGCTCACGGATATCAGGTTGCAATCATGGCACCGACTGAAGTCCTCGCGAGGCAACACGCGCGTGTCCTCGGTGGATTTCTTGCGAAAAGTAGGGTTCGCACTCAACTGATCACCGGGGGACTGAGTCGTTCGCAACGTGAGTTAGCACTGGTGGAAATTTCGCAGGGATCGACCGATGTGGCGATCGGCACGCACGCCTTAGTGCAGCCCGATGTGAAGTTTTCGAAATTAGGTTTGGTCATCATTGACGAGCAACACAAGTTCGGTGTCCGACAACGGGCGGAATTGAAGGATGATGGACCGCATTATTTGGTGATGACCGCCACGCCAATTCCCCGCACTTTGACGATGACGCTCTTCGGAGATCTTGACGTGTCTACTCTCCGAGATGCACCGCCGGGACGCCAGTCAATTCATACGTATTTGCCTGGAGAAGACGAACGCGATAAGTGGTGGAATTTTTTTCGCACGCAGTTGGATCAGGGTCGACAGGGGTTTGTGATCGCGCCGCTGATTGAAGAATCGGAAGTCTGGGATGTTGCGAGTTTGACCGAGGTATACAAAGAGATCTCTACCGGTGTGCTCCAGGATTACCAAATCGGTATGCTGCACGGCAAAATGACAGGTGCCGAAAAAGATAACGTTATTACCGAGTTTTATAACAATCGCTTACAGGTGCTGGTTAGCACGACGGTGGTCGAGGTTGGCATTGATGTTCCCAATGCCAGTTTGATGGCCATCGAGGGAGCAGAGCGTTTTGGCTTGGCGCAATTGCACCAGCTTCGTGGCAGGATTGGCCGTGGTAAACATCCGGGTTATTGTGCGCTATTTGGTGATTCGACTAATGAAAAGGCGATGGAGCGTTTACAAGCTTTCAGTAAAACCATAGATGGATTTGAATTGGCGGAACTTGATTTTTGTACGCGTGGTCCTGGCGATCTATTCGGAACACGACAACACGGAATGCCACCCTTGCGGATTGCCGATCTGCTCCGCGACGCCGATATCGTGGCATTGGCAAAAAGGGATGCCTTCGACATGCTGGCAACCGATCCGGGATTGTCTGGTGACGCATATCATAAAATTCGAGACCGGGTGCTCTTGCGTTATGGGAACGTTCTTGAGTTGGGTGATGTCGGTTAACATCTCAAGCAATATCGAACAT
>DLCF01000120.1:34886-69840 GCA_002480485.1 Planctomycetaceae bacterium UBA7805 | reverse complement strand
GACCCCGGATATTTCAGCATGAAAAAAATTAAGTTACTCATGGTAATTCCGTCACTCGAAGGCGGCGGTGCAGAGCGGGTGATGCTGAATATTATCAATCATCTCGATCGGGATCGGTTTGAAGTCCACCTTTACGTTGAGAAATTTGAAGGAAAGTACGTCTCTGATTTGCAATCAGATGTACAGGTGATATGTGCTGAGCACCGGAGAGGCCTTGCTCGTATTCTATTTCTTCGCAACCAGATTAGAAGATTAAAGCCGAGTATTGTTTTCATCATGATGCTCCCCATCGCGGCCATTGCCACTCGCCTTGCGGGAGTTAGAGCAATTCCGGTGATCCGGGAAACTGAAAGCAAGCCGATGGCGGAGGTTCAACAGAATTGGATTCCTCGGATTTTAAATCGTCTCGGGATGCGAATGGCCCATCGGCTCGTGGCTCCGGCAGAGGGCGCAAAGCAATATCTTCAAGAGCGGTACGGTATGGCAGCTAAGAAAATCGCGGTCATTCACAATCCCGTGAATATCACTAGTATTCAAGCGGAGGCAGCCGAGCCAGTCACACTGGAAGAGAATGTGGTGCACCTCATCGCGGTCGGAAGGCTGAAGTATCAAAAAGGTTTTGATCTCCTGCTTGACGCATTGGGAGAGGTCTCGCGATTTACCTGGAGATTGCGAATTCTAGGAGATGGCCCTTTGGAAGCAGAGCTAAAACAACGGGCAAAAGACAGAGGTATTGGGAGTCAGGTGGAATTTTTGGGCTTTCAACAGCATCCCTATCCACTGCTGGGTAATTCAGATCTGTTCATCCTTTCTTCTCGTTGGGAGGGTTTACCGAATGTTGTTCTGGAGGCAATGGCAGCTGGAGTCGCTGTGTTGGCGACCCGTTGCCCGACAGGTCCCGAGGAAATAATTACGCCGGGTGAAAATGGTGCGCTGTGTTCAATTAGCGTCGAGGGACTCAGGGAACAAATAGAAACGCTTGGTTGCTCCCGAGCCTTACGCGATACTCTCGTCGAGGGAGGACACCGTCGTATTCGAGATTTCGATTTACCGCATATTGTCAATCGATATCAACGATTTTTCTATGAGCTTATCGAAGAGTAAGAAGTAAGTCATTAATAGCGTCGTCAACTCTAAAGCAGCCAGGCGGGATGATTGAGAGCATTAATGAAACCGTTCAAAATTAATCGGGCTATTTTTCTTTTGTTGATCCCGGCTCTAGTGCTAAGCATACAGCTGCCGCACTGTGATCAATGCGCTTTTTCGGCGGACTCCACGACTTCCAGTGCGGACGAATTGGTGAATGCCGGTCGGGCGAAGCGAGATGAGAATGGGCGAGTTATTTCGGTCGATCTGCGCGGCCGGCCGCTTGATATGCTGACGCTGGAATCGCTTGTCACACTGAAGCAACTTCGGACACTACAGCTTTCGGGCACGCCCCTTTCCGCTGAGAATCTGGCTACCATCACCGCGATTAGATCGCTTGAGGCGCTCGATCTACGTGGCTGCGAGATCGATAAATCAGGACTTATTTCGCTGCGGGATTTAGGGAAGCTGAAAGTGCTTAGGCTGTCTGGAAAGGGAGTTAATACCCGACTGGGCACGGAGGACATTAAAACGCTTTCAGGACTCAGGAATCTGCGTGCACTGTTACTTGATTTTTTTCCGCTTACCGACGAGGCCGTGAAAGTGTTAGGAAAAAATGACCAACTTCGCGAGCTGGGTCTGGCTGGTACAGCTATTACTGACGCCGCCCTTCCCGATCTCGTTCGAATGAAGCATTTAAAAAAATTGAGGCTTGCAAACACTGATATTACTGGTGAGGGGCTGGCATCATTGGATTCAAGCAGCCGGATTGTGGATTTGGACCTCAGCAGTTGTCCGAATTTAGAAGATCGCTATTTGCGTCACGTCAGGAATATCCCAGACATTACGAAATTAAATCTTTACGCCTGTAACGTGACTGACCACGGTGCACAGGAGCTGAAAGCATTGTCGCGCTTGAAATGGCTCAATCTCGATAAAACATCAATTACAGATCATGCAATACAATCATTGAATCAACTTGCGGAACTTGAGTTTCTACATATTGGTTCCACGCAAATTTCTGATCACGGCCTGCGGAATTTGTCGGGCATGAAAAGCTTGAAGCAACTGATCGTTACCGAGACTCAGGTCTCCGACGCAGCAGTGAAGGCCTTCGAGCAGCAAAATCCGGATACACGAGTTCGATCCGGAGCTAAATCACCGTAAAGGGCCTTGTTGAGAATGGGTGCAGAGGTCTCTATTATTGCGGTTCGCTTCGCACCTCCTCAGAACGGCCTCCCAAATTGCCGTAGCGGTGATAGTTCATCGACAAACTTTGCTCTCGGAAATACCAAGCAAGTTCCACCATCCCGTTGAAACTAACCGGCGCATCGATCACGGCGACCCCCATCCTGTGAGCTGCCACAGAAACTGGGGAAGGTAATGTTGTCGCCTCGGAAAGGCGAAATCGTGAAATTTCTCCGGTCTCAATCTTGTTAATTATTGTGTTCTCGATAAATGGCATAGCCTCGCTATCAATCAACGCATACATATCACTCCCACACAACAATTTTTGCATTTCTTGTTGTAGATCCGGCATTAGAAATAATCGTGGTGGGTGGCCAGTAAGTGTGATTGCAGCAATGCGTAAAATAATCTCTTCAATGGAATCCGTTTTCCCGATGCAAACAGCGATGCGATCCAGCGGTCGATAGGATCGCAGATTATCCTGGCCAATCAGCTTAAAATGGTCGTGATCTATCGAGTATTCATGGTGAAAGTTCGACTCATAGCTCGCCAGCGCCGACGCTATTTCCTGTAACTCATGGGGCATCAGATTCCAATGGTCGGCCTGCCGGTTGAGGGTTTCATAAAAAGAGCGCAGTTCCCTCTCTGGCCGATCGAGTGATTCGGTTCGAATATTATCAAATCGTGTGAAGAGATTCACATAGTGCGGACCGCCTGCCTTAAATTCTGGTCCGAAGGAACTGTTACGAATGCCACCGAAAGGCTGTCGCAGCACGATCGCGCCGGTGGTTGAACGATTAATATACAGGTTACCCGCTTGAATATTGTCTCTCCAGATTTGTTGCTCTCGATCGTCTAGGCTCTCTAGTCCTGATGTTAGCCCGTAAGGAGTTTGGTTGGCTATCTCAATCGCATGATCTAGGGAATCGGCACGTAGCACACTTAAGAGTGGCCCGAAAAATTCAGTCTGGTGGGAAAACGATCCGGGCCGAACTCCCCACTTAATACCGGGACTGACTAGTCGCGGATTTGTTTCATCGATCCGCGGCTCCAGTGCCCATTGCTCGCCAGATTCCAAGGTTGATAATGTCTTGGATAATGCGTTATGCGGGGGATCGATCAAAGGGCCCACTCGGGTCGACCGCCTCCAGGCTGAGCCGACCGGAAGACTCGCAGTGGCATCGACTAAAGCAGTTTTAAAGTGCGGATCTTTGTAGACCTCATCTTCCAGTATCAACAGTGATGTGGCCGAACACTTCTGCCCACTGTGTCCGAAGGCAGATTCAATCACGTGCTTGATTGCTAACTCGCGGTCGGCCACTGCGGTGATGATCGTGGCATTTTTTCCGCCTGTTTCAGCGAATAATTTTAGATCGGGATTTTGCTCTAACAACGACCGAGCAGTTTTTGTTGCGCCGGTAAGTACCACGCAATGAATTTCTGGCCGGTGAACCAGATGCTCACCAGCCCTCCGGCCGAGGCAGGGAACCAGTTGCAATGTGCGGCGTGAGATGCCAGATTCCCAAAAACACTGGCACAGGCGTAGGGCTGTGGCACCTGCCGACGGGGCAGGTTTTAGAATCACGGCATTGCCAGCAGCG
The DNA here is from genome assembly GCA_002480485.1 of Planctomycetaceae bacterium UBA7805. Lineage (GTDB taxonomy): Bacteria > Planctomycetota > Planctomycetia > Pirellulales > UBA7805 > UBA7805. The sequence continues at coordinate 65,965 of DLCF01000120.1, read as the reverse complement.
AGCGCTGCAGCGATACCGCCACAGGGAATTGCGATCGGAAAATTCCACGGAGATAAGACCACTACCGGGCCGGCTGGCCCTGCTCGCGTCAATTTTAATGAGGAAAACCCGTTAGCAACGCGCGAGTAAAATCGCACAAAGTCAACAGCTTCAGATACCTCCGGATCGCTTTCGGCGAGCGTTTTTCCGGTCTCCACCAACGCAATTGCCATAAGGTCTGCTCTGTGATTCTCGATATTTTCTGCGACCCTTTCCAAAACGTCTAACCGGTGTCGTGCGTTTACCCTGCCCCATTGATCCACATCGTCCGCTGCGCAACTAACTGCCGTTTCTATTTGGTGGGCATCGGCCAAATAAAGTCTGACAGCATTGGTTCCGGGCTGAGATGGATCCTCTCGTTCTATTTGTTCCTCGGTGGAATTAATCGTTACACCACCGATTACAGGTGGCACACAGACCGGTCCGGTTGCAATCAATTTGTCTGCAATTTGAATTGTCTGTTGACATAATGAATCGCCGTCCGGTTGTGTGAAATCCGTATTCGGTTGTCCAGAAAAGTCACGCCAGGACAATGACCGTTGGGGCCGATTCATCGCATGTACTCCTGCGAATTTTCGCCGGGATGCGATCGGAAGATTCGATACATGATCAAATGATTGCATAAACTGATCTTCTAATTGACGCCACTCAGCGCTGCCGGTTTCAATCCGAAATGCATGCCGGAGAAAATTATCAGGCCCGGTATTTTCATCCAATCTGCGAATCAGATATCCAATCGCATTGAGAAAATCCGCCTGTTTGCAGGCGGGAGCATAAAGCAGCATGTTCGATGCGATTTCGTGGAGGGCCCGTCGTTGGTGGTTGGCCATGCCCTCAAGCATTTCAAACTGCACGCTTGTAAAAGCATTGGCATCCGCTGTGAGCACCAATGCGTAGGAAATATCAAGTAGGTTATGCGACGCCACTCCGATATGGACGGCTCGGAGATTTTCCGATTCCAATCCGATTCGAAGCATACGTTTGTAATTTGCATCCGTGTCTGTCTTGGTCTTAAAGGGAGCTTGGGGAAATCCCGCGATAGAGGCTTCGACACGCTCCATTTCCATGTTGGCGCCTTTTACAAGACGAATAATGATCGGTGATCCGCCCTGATCAACGCGGTCTTTTGCCCATTTCGTTAGTTGTTTTTGCACCCGATAAGCGTCTGGCAAATATGCCTGAAGCGCAATACCCGCTCTTGCGCTTTGAAGCCCCTTCCGGCTTAGCGTCTTCATGAAAACCTCGGCAGTGATTTCCATGTCACGATACTCTTCCATGTCGAGATAGACCATTTTAGATATTTCTTCCCCGGTCGTTTTTTTAAATCGTTGCCGTGTCGCTGCGTGAAGCAGCTTTTCCAAACGTTCACATAGAATCGGCACACATTCACAGCTTGCGATCGAGGTAATTTGCGAATAGAGATTCGAGATTTTCACCGAAAGAACCTCGATCTCATCCAATTGCAACAGAGAGAGATATTTGTCGAGGCGATCGGCTGCCTCCTGTTCACCGAGCACCATTTCGCCAAGAAGATTCACATTCATCCGTAGCCCTGCTTGCTGTCGCTCCTTGAGATGGGCGATGAGGTGCTCATCATCGGCGGGTAGAATCACATTGGCAGTTTCGCGTTGCATTTTTTCACGAATCAGCGGGGTGGCAACACCCGGAAGATAACCACCGAATGACCGAATGCCGTGTAGTAGGGCCCGGTCAACACGACTGAAAAATCTTGGTATGCCCTGAACATCGAGAATGTGCACGAACTGATCCATGGATCGCCGTGGAGAACGCGATCGGAATGCTTGGTCGGTGATGTTGGTGACGGTGGCTTTGTCCGCCGGGTTCTGAATAAGTTGGTCAAGCTCACTCTGCTGTTCCCGCTCTTGCGGTGTTTGCAGGTCCGTGGCGCGTGATTGGATAAGGCGAGCTATCTCGATCGCGCGTCGTTGCTGATTTATCGTGCTCTGACCTCCTGTTGGTGGGTCGAACAGCAGTGATCGGACTTTTTTATGGAACGATTCTTTATTCATTGTGTTTCTAGTGAGCAACGAACAGAATGTCGCAATGGAGTTTCATGCTTTGATGGTGAAGTCTACCTCAGCAGAAAAAAAGTGTCCTTGTAACGATAATGCCAGCCCGCATAATGTAAAATTCGATGTCACTCTGGGGCAGCACCGCAGGTCACTAGTAATTTTAACATACGCGTTTAAAGGTTTGTTCGTAGCCGCGAACATAAGGGCAATGACGATGGAATTCTGGCAGCAATTTATCGCAATTTTCATTTCGCTATTTGTGATCACAGATCCATTTGGAAATATCGGAATTTTTCTGAGCATCACGGAGGGCGATGATGAAAAATGTCGTCGGAAGCAAGCAATGAAAGGGTCGCTTTATAGCTTCATATTGATGTTTGTTTTTTTCATCGGCGGAACCTACATCATGCATTTTTTTGGAATTACCCTCGACGGGATACGTATCGGCGGTGGACTAATTGTCTCGCGGATAGGATTCTCACTTCTCACGCCAAAAGAAGAAGATGATCACACACGCAAGGAAAAATCAGAATCCAAGCAGAAGGCCGATATTTCCTTCTGCCCCCTAGCATTGCCGTTGATCGCCGGGCCGGGTGCCTTGGCAGTTGTGATCGCCGCCTCGGCAAAAATTGGAATTGAGGGTGGTGGTCAAATCTGGTTGTCCTACATTGTTATCTCGTTATCTATCGCTGCAGTCAGCTTGGTGACCTGGTTGTGTCTTCGGCATTCGGGATTGCTACTGCGTTTGCTCGGGGTAAACGGGATGAGTGCGATCACCCGCATTATGGGTTTTCTTTTGATTTGTATTGCCATTCAGATGATGATTACCGGTTCAGAGAACCTTCTCCACAGTTGGGGATTAGTCGACGACAAAGCGCATCATGCATTTTCAGCCGCAACGAAAGGTTTCGCATTTTAATGTGGCGGTAAGCGATTCGATCTAGCCCGCCATTGCGTCAGTCGTGCACGATAAGATATTTCCTGCCCCGCACAACGGCTCTGGGTGGCAGGGTTTTTAAAACACCAGTTGATGACGGCCATCTTTAAAGGTGAGTTCCAGCGATTCGCCATCCACCTTGCAAATCGGGTTGGACGCAACCTCCTCAGCCAAATCTTCACTGACGTAAATGTTGCCGAGATGGAGCGTATTGGGGATGAACATCCAGCGTTGCTCACCATAACGCTCAGCAATTTTTGCGATGACCTCGGCATCGTCGGCCAGGGTAGCGGGAATCCTCATCCGTTGCATATCCCCGGTTGTATAGCAATTAATAAATGTCTTTTCTTCATTGATTGCATCCCGTAGCCGCCGCGTGCAAAAATCGGCAAGCCCGATGCCCAGAGCATTGCCCTCTGATTTCGCCGTCAGATCCAGAGCGGCTATAATCCGAATATTGGGCTTCTCAAGATCTTCATGGCCTTTGACACCTCGGTATCCAATAACGTTCGTATCCATTCCAGTTCCGCTGAATGTCTTGCCAATCTCGTTCACGATTAACACATTTAAGTCGTCAACCGGAAGTCCCGGAAAATACGACCGATGTTTTTCAACCAGTGACGGCTCAGCGGCGAGAATTTGGTCCGCCGATAGCGCATGAATTTCTGCGGTCTGATCGAATCCATCCTCGAGGATTGCCAGTCCCGCCCACACCTTGCCGGAATTTAGAATCACCGGCCCCATTTCTAGGAGCATATCCCGCATTTTGTCCGTCGGCGCGGAATGAAATGTTTCAGCAGACCGAATCTTGCCCATGCCGACCACCATCATTTTTACGAGGCCGCTTTGGATGCTTCCGGAAAAGCAGGTGTGCAACTTGATGCGATTTAGGACCAGCACTCCCGACGACTCATAAGCATAGCGATCCATCCATACATCCCCCGTGGCGACCGATCCCAGTTTTACGCACTCCATGCTTGCCCGGATCGGCATTCCCATTGCTTTTTCCGAAATGCCGAGCGACTCAACCATGCGTTGTTGTCCCTCAGCCGTCGCGCCGTTGTGAGATCCCATGGCTGGGATAATGAAAGGGCGAGCACCGTGGTCACGTAGCCATTCGCCAGCGATTTTGGTGATCGTGGCAATGTTCGCGATACCGCGGCTTCCCGCGGTGATAGCCACATCACCTCGGGGTACCTTTAAATCGAGTTTGTCGAGTTGCGAGCGTACTTCACGGTCAACGTTCTCGAGCGGCCTTGAAATTAGATGCTGATGAACACGTCGAAGTTTCATGAAGTTGGTCTTTCCGGAGTCTGCGAACAGTAATTTCACTCACGATGCGACCATCTGTTCAAATCAAATCGTCAGGAGGCATCAGAAGGATAAAGTAATCGTCCGCATGATGTGCAAATGACCGATTCCTTAAGGGCCAACTGCGCTATCATATTTGGGGTGATTTGCTGAAAACAGCCCTCACAAATGCCATCATTAACCGAGGCTAGGCAGTCCTCTTTACGGGTTTTTACCATCCGAGCGTAATCAGGTTTTATTGTTTCCGGTAGATGTTTCTCGGTATCGGCCAAATCCGAGGAGAGTTGGGCGATTTCCGCCCGTAAGGCCCGACCCTCCGACTCCACCCTTTTTGATTCCTCTTGCATTTCCTTCTTGGTTTCGTCAACGACTTGGGTCGCTTCGTTCACATTTTCTACAAGAGTGTCAACCGTTTCCATTGATTCTAAAATTTCATCCTCGAGAACGCTTTCTGCCATCTGATCTGCTGCTATTTGCTCAAGCAATGCCTGGTATTCTCGATTGTTTGCGCAAGTATTAAGTTTGGTTTGCAAGTCCAATATTTTTGTTTCGGAGGTTCTTAGTTGCAATTGTTTGGCATCGACCGCCATCCGAGCAGCCTTGAGTTGATCACGTGTGGATTCCAGGGTGGATGCCGCTTTATTAACGTTTGTCTGATGTGCCGCGACGCGTATGGGGCCGCGTTCGAGTTTTTCTTCCCGGCTGGTGATGGACCTTAGGATCTGATGTAGCGAGGCCATAATATCAGTGGTTGCGGTGCTCATATCGTCGTGCCCTGGAGCTTGGTGATTGCAATAAAAAAGCCGCTGGTCTGAAAACCAGCGGCTTGAGTGGCGAGGGTTCGTGCCGGATTAAGCGGCTTCCGCAAGGAAGCCCTCCAGGCGGTTGCAGCGGACTGGATTTTGCAACTTCCGCAAAGCCTTGGCTTCGATTTGTCGAACCCGCTCCCGGGTAACCCGAAATATGCGGCCGACCTCTTCGAGGGTATATGTGTACCCATCGTCAAGCCCGTAACGGAGGCGAATGATTTCACGCTCCCGATAAGTAAGCGTTTTAAGAAGTTCATCAATTTTCGTACGCAATAAACCATGATTCGCAAGTCGCAACGGGTTATCAAAGGTGTTGTCTTCGATCAACTCGCCAAAGCTATTATCTTCGCTTTCACCGACCGGTCGGTCAAGGCTCACCGGATGTCTTCCAATATCGAGCACGCGGCGGGTCTCTTCAAGGCTCACACCGGCGGCCATCGCAGTTTCTTCAGGTGTCGGCTTACGTCCGGTCTCCTGCTCAAGCGTCTTGGCAACTCGGCGTAGTTTGGTGAGGACATCAATCATATGAACTGGGATACGTATCGTGCGTCCCTGATCAGCGATGGCGCGAGTAATCGCTTGGCGAATCCACCACGTGGCATAAGTCGAGAATTTGTAACCGCGACGATATTCATATTTGTCGACAGCCCGCATGAGCCCGGTATTACCCTCCTGAATCAGATCCAGAAAGCTCAATCCTCGGTTGCGATATTTTTTAGCAATAGAGACAACTAGCCGCAGGTTACTCCCTGAAAGCTGTCTTTTGACATTTTCAAAATCATTGTAAAGACGCCTAACCTTTTTAACCCGTTCCGTCAGGCTGCGAGGACTCTCTTGCGTTTCCATCATTAAACGATGGAGTTCCACACGATATTTTGTGGTTTGTGGACCCAGGACAGGACTGTTCCGGTTTTGTCGAATAAGCGATCGAAGTTGATTCATTCGCTGCGCGCACTGCTCAAGGTGAGCGATCAACGGGTGAATCCGTCGTGAGCGAAGGCTTAATTCCTCTGCAAGTACAGTACATTTTTTGCGGTTACGTAAAAAACGTGTCCGGGCTGCGGTCCACTCAGAGCGATGGGTTCGCAGGCTTATCAGTTTTGTGAAATATTTGCGTGACTGTGCGGCAAGGTGTTTGAGTGTAGGAAGGTTATGCGGCATACGTGCCTGCACCTCCTCTTTCGTCAGCCGCTCAGTGAGTGAAACTTTTATTGTACGATCAAAAGGGAGAATCCCTCGATGCACTTTGTCGAGGGTCTCAATCGTTTGATTAAGGGCATATGCAGACGAGAGAAGTGCACGGCGGAATGACCGACGGGTTATTTCAATTTTTTTAGCAAGTGCAATCTCCTCATCCCGTTCGAGCAGGGGAATTTCTGCCATTTGGGTAAGGTACATCCGAATCGGGTCAGAATTGCCGCGGGCAGCGTCGGGCGGCAGTTGCAGCGTGGGCTGCAAATCATTCGTGTCTATTGACGCATCATCAGAATTTGCTGCTCGCGATTCGTGCGGCAGATTGCCAACGAGTTCAATTTTGTGGTCGTCAATGGCCGATATTAAAAGGTCAACCTTTTCTGATCCCATTTCCTCGTCGGGCAGATAAGAAATCACCTGATCATGCGTCAAATAGCCCTGGCCTTTTCCCAATTGAATCAGTTCATTGAGTTCGTTATCGACTTGCTTCACGGCGAATCTCCCCACGCATCATGCGTGATAAGAGGCATTCAGTATTAACCGGCATCGTAACCCATCCGTGGGTTCGAACTGGACGGTTCTTATTATTTCAAAGCATCACTGGGGCGGGGCTTGGTGTCTTTTTTTTTCTTGGGCGAGAATTTGTGATAATGCCTCAAGCTTTTCTTCTTCACCAAGTTGTTTGCCTTTGATGGCAGCAGCGAGGTGCTGTTGCCGGTGTTTTGTCTTCCGTTTCTGGAGGCTGGCAATGACATCGGGCAGTTGCTTAACGAGGTCACTTCCACCCCGCTCGCGTCCGCGCTCATCAAGCATTACCAGAATATGTTTCATTGCAGGGTCATCATAGGCGGTGATCATGCGTGCAAAATCGGGGGTAGTTCCCTGGCGTGCATAGGAAATCGCAGTTTCATATATGTGCCGTGCAACCGCATCTTCGAGGTCTTGCGGAGAAAGCGATTCGGCAGATTTCAAAACAGCTTCCGGTTCCTGGATCAGGATCTCAAGCAGTTCTTGCGCCCATGAGTCTTGTATCGATGCAGCCGGATTGGAATCTGACGCGGATGGTTGGGGCGGGAAATAATTTGCTTGTGTCTCTCGAGCTGCACGCAATTCTCGAAGGCGAGATCGGACCGAGTCCTCTGGAACCGCAAAATCGCGGGAGATGCGAGATAGAATAGAGTCTTCTCGCAACTTGTGTTCACTGTCGCCACCCTTTCGGAGAGACGGGGCTTGTGCGATCGTGCCGATAATTTCTTCCAAGGCCTCGGCAGCCCGATAACTTCCCACTTGGGGCAGGGAACCCCCTGTTTCCATTTGGATTTTATGTTCGATCGCATCTGGTGCCTCGTGCAAATGGCGAGTAAACGCGTCTCGACCATGCTGCTGAAGAAAATCGCAGGGATCCGAGTTATCGGGAAGTGTTAAAATCCTTAGATCAAGTCCGCCCGTTAAAAAGTGACCAAGCGCTCGATCAGCCGCAGCGTGACCGGCCTGATCGCCGTCGAGTACAAGAATAACTCGATCCGCATAGCGGGAGAGCAATTGCACATGATCTTGATTCAACGCTGTACCTAGGCAGGCAACACAGTTTTTAAACCCATATTGATGCGCTATGATGCAGTCAGTGTAGCCCTCGGTGACAATTATTGAGCGTTCTTCTCCTTGCTTGGAACGCGCATCTTTGGCCAGATCCAACGCGTAGAGCGAGTGACTTTTTGAAAAAAGGGGTGTTTCCGGAGAATTAATATACTTCGCCGGATTTTCTTTTGCCCACTCTGGCAGGATTCGTCCGCCGGTGGCGATGGGTCGGCCCTGCGGATCGCGGATTGAAAACAGCACTCGGCCTTTAAAGCGATCGTAAGGTTTTCCGGTTTTCTGAGAAACACCAAGCAGACCGATTGCTGTTAGGTCCTTGATATCAACTGCATCGTGTTGAGCCTTTCGGACCAGCCAGGACCAGTCGTTTGGGGAAAATCCCAAATGAAATTGTTCAATCGTATCTTGGCTTATCGCGCGCTGCGTCAAATAGTCACGGGCCGGTGCGGCAACCGGATCGTTAAGCAGCGTGTGATGGAAAAGCGATTCCGCCCAGGCGGCAATATCGAACAATCGTTTTTTATTGCTCTGCTGCTGGCTTCCACCGGAGCGGCGGTGAGCAATCCCCGCGCGGTCTGCCAACAATTCGAGTGCTTCCGGGAAAGTGAGCCCGTCACGTTTCATGACGAAACTAAAAACATCGCCTCCGATATCGCAAACCCAGCACTTCCACGATTGCCGCTCGGGATTAATCTGAAGGCTGGGGCGGGAATCGTCGTGCCAGGGACACAAGCCCTTGTACTGTCGACCTTCGCGGCGCAGCGTCAGGGATGCTCCTATTAGTTCGACAATATCAGTCGCTTGCCGAACTTGTTCTTTGGTATCTGTCGCCGATGCCTGGGACACCGAAAACTCCTGTGACGCTTACCAATCAAGGAAGACGCGCAAATTCAAAAGCGCCACAGCACGAGTCTTCCTTGACCCTCCTAAAACCTCTCTCGGCTCGTTTGCGGGGGCCGAGTCTTGCCATCCAGACAAGGTGGCGGATTATAGCGCGGCACTTCGGGCAGGTCAACGCGAAACCTGTTGAAGTTCAGGCGGGTTCTTCCCGCGCATTAAATTATGCCGAATTCAGGTAAAATCTCAAGCATGCAGCGCATGCATGCTGGTTTTGGCATCATCTATCGCAAGAACGGTTTTTGAGTCACTGTGACTGTTAGTGTTTGTCGCTCCTTGCCTCGCAGAATTTGAATCTCAACCGAGGTTCCGGGGGGCGTCGCCTGAACACGTTGAGCAAAGTCGCGGGGGGAAAGAATCGATTGACCATTAAACGAGAGAACAACATCGCCATTCTGTAGCCCCGATTTTTCCGCGGCTGAGCCATGAAGGATTGAAGTCAGGAGTGCGCCACCTTGAGGAATTTCGTTACGCATGGCCGCCGGAATCGCTTGCATTCGCACACCTAGCCATCCTCGTTCTACTCCTCCATTTGCCCGAATTTGTTCGTAAATCGCTCGCGCTTTGTTGCTTGGAATCGCAAAACTTATACCCCGATGACTCGGACCGACGATGGCCATATTGATACCAATCAAGTGGCCCTGTGCGTTGACCAGCGGCCCGCCACTGTTTCCCGGATTTAGCGCGGCGTCCGTTTGCAGCAGGTCGTCGTAACCGCCCCGGCCAATACCGTCGCGACTTGTAGCGCTGACGATTCCGAAACTAACACTGTTTTCCAGTCCATAGGGACTGCCAATCGCCCAGACTGGGTCACCGGCTGCAAGGTGTTCGCTGTCTCCCCAAGTCGCCGCGTGTAAAAGCAAATGATCGATTTTCAGCACTGCGATGTCCGAAGCGGAGTCTGCACCAATCAACACCGCCGGTAACTGCTGATCGTCATGCAGTGTCACCATACAAGTTTCGGCATTTTCGATTACGTGATAATTTGTAAGAATGTACCCCTCGTCACTTACAATCACGCCAGACCCTTGTCCGTCAGCAACTCGCCTACGAGAGGGGTTGGAGGTTTGTGTTGTAATGTGAACAACACTATCTCTTATCGCCTCGGCAACAAGCCTAGATGTGTTTCCGAAACTAGCAGGACTGAATGCATCAAGTGTTTCATGGGTGGCTCTGACGCGGCCACGAGTCATCCGATATGAAAACCACTCGAGTGTAAAGGGCAGAGATAAAATCAGCGAGAGTAAAACAGCGCCAAGCAAAAATTGGGTGACTACGTTTTTTAGGCGAGTCTCTTGCTGGTGATGGTCCAGCTCGTCGTTTTGTGCACCGGCGGAGTGGCTGGTGTCGGATTTGAATGGATTATCCATTTCATGAGTGCCTTTTCCCGCGCTTACCATTTGCTCAATTCGATCATCTTCGAACGATTTCCAACTAGATTATAAACGATCTGCGGTTCTCGCACACTATAATGGCGGATCAACGAATGCGCGGACTACAGCTAGCGGTACATACGGTGAGTCAACACGATGGGTGCATGGACTGATTCTGAATATTTTCCGTCTCCGCAGTCCGCTGATGCAGAGGGGATTCTTGCGGTGGGCGGCGATTTGACGGTGGATCGGTTGCTTGATGCCTACCGACACGGCATTTTTCCCTGGCCAGTGCGGGTTCAAGATTTAAATCAAGATCTGCTGGTCTGGTGGTCACCCGACCCGCGGGCGATAATCGATTGGGATCATTTTCGGATTCCCCGACGGTTGGTGCGGAAGATGCGAAAATCAAAATGGGTCATCACTTCCGACATGCGGTTCCGGGAGGTGATCCATGCTTGTGCTACCGAAAATTCTAGAAAAGATAACACCTGGATTACCAGGGAAATTATCGATGGGTACCTAGCTTTATTCGATGCCGGGCACGCCCATAGTGTCGAAGTGCTGGACGGCTGCACACTGGTTGGCGGCGTTTATGGAGTAGCGGTCGGGGGGATGTTTGCGGCCGAATCCATGTTTTATCGGCGGTCCGATGCGTCGAAATTTGCACTGGTGGCGCTGGTCACCCATTTGCGCACGTGTGGCTACCGGTTATTTGATATTCAGCAAATGACCCCGCATTTAGAATCGCTAGGAGCTGTTTCATTGAAGCGGGATCGGTTTCTGCACCTTTTGAACCATGCGCTCGATCAGCAGGTATCCTTCGGCCGCGTGGATCTGGAGCCACGGTCTGCCGCAGATGGTATCTTGAGTCACCATCGTAAGGAGTAGGGCTCAGCGATGAGCGAATCCGGTTACCACCATCCCAGAAGTTTCCAGTAAGCAGGCCCTAAACCGACCCAGATCACCAGGTGAAAAAGGGAGACGCAAAATCCGACGCGAAACCACGTCGCCGGACTGATTTGGCCCTGGTTGAAATAAATGATCACCGGCCCGGTTGAATAGTTGGTCAGGCAACCGCACAAGCTGGATAGATAGGCAATCAGCGGTATTATGAGCAATCCGGGCGTGCCTGCCTGCTGGGCCACCAAAAGGAAGGCACCGGCAAGCGCGATGATATGGCCTGTTAACATGGAAAAACCATACATCGAGTAAAAATAAATGAGTGCGAGGAGTACCCCAGCTACCAACGGATGTAAATCAGTAATTTGCGATCTAGCGAAATCGGCAAAGTACTGCACGACTCCATGCTCTTTCAATGCTGTCGCAAGTGTTAATAGACCGCCCAGCCAAACCAGCGTATCCCAAGCTTCGCCCTGCCCTGCCATGTCTACCCAACGATCGACACGGAATAACAGGATTACGGCAACACCGCTGATGCAGACTAGCGTGGTAGGTAGTCCGTGCCAGGGACTGGTTGCCCAAAGTAAAATCATGATGATGAAAATTGCGACCAGTAAAACTTCGTTTCGCTGCATTGGGCCTAATTGCTCAAGGCCGTGTCTTGCAAGGCCGCGTGCACTTTGAATGTTGCATTCGCGATCGCGGAAAAATAGGCCCAGAAAAGGAGGCAGGATGATTAGGCCAACTAGGCCGGGCACAAGTCCGCCGAGGCACCAGCGAGTCCAACTGAAGTTAATACCATAAATCTCCCCGGCAAGTTGCCCAACGATCGGGTTCGCAGCCATCGCTGTTAAGAACATCGCCGATGTGATTAGATTGGCGTGGGCTGCAGTGGTGATCAAATAACGACTTGTTGTGCTATTCGGGGTGCTTTGCCGCTCGGACATGGACGCATTGATGCTTCGGATCACAGGCGCTAGGATACCACCGCCACGCGCAGTATTTGAGGGAATGAATGGTGCGAGGAGTAACTCCGTAGCGCACGCGGCATAGCCAAGGCCTGTGCTACTTCGGCCAAAGAATAAAAAACAAAGTAGTGCAAGGCGACTGCCGAGACGGGTGCGAATAATAGTTCCCGAGATGAGAATAGCCGAAACAACCAACCACGTCGTGCTATTTCCAAATCCGGAAAACGCTGTCTTCAGGTTAATGTAGGTCGTACCAGACAGAGTGTCGGCAAATACCAGCACACTCAGTGCGATCAAAACCAGAGGTGCCATCGGAAGGGGCCGGAGGATAAAACCCAGGATGGTCGCGGTGAATATTGCAAAGATTCGCCAACCCGTCAGACTTAGACCGCTAGGTGGGTCGATAAACCATAGTATTGCAGCAAAAACAACGCATGCAGCGAAGCGAACCGAGTCTGGGAAGCTGGTAGCCCCGTCTACTTTGCGGTGGAAAGAACGGCTGAACATGCTCACAGCGTATCGGTTGCAAAATCGGAAATCAACGCGAAACAAATAGGGATCCGCACTTGGAGTGTCACGCAGTGCCATTTAAGCTACAGGAGTTGCATACCGGACCAATCACGCAAGTCGGGCAACGCTGCATGGTTATTCGTGATGTTAAAGTATTCGCAAACAGTCTTAGCGGCTAGGGTATGAATTTAACGAGACAGCGTCATCACGTTTTAACCTGGCAGAACGGTTGGATCTTGACGATCAGCTATCCGATGATGCTGGTCTTCATTTTCCTTGGAGATGCATGGAACCCTGCCCAACAAAACGTTTATGCGTTAGCTACCGTTTTTGTCGGCTTATTTCTTGTCATGCTTGCATCTTCATTTATTGTGGTGCGACATGCGGAAAAATTGGCCGAATACCTCGGCGAACCGTATGGAACCCTTATTCTGACGTTATCGGTGGTAGGTATTGAGGTCGCTGTGATTACCAGCGTGATGGTTCACGGTGAGAATAATCCAACCCTTGCCCGTGATACGATATTTGCAGTGGTTATGATTGTTCTAAACGGCGTGGTCGGCCTAAGTCTGCTCGTGGGTGGCATTCGCCACTTTGAGCAGTCTTATAATTTGCGCGGAGCAAATGCATACCTTGGTGTTTTGATCCCGTTGTCACTATTAGGACTGGTGCTTCCTCGGGTCGCTGACTCCGCGATAGGAGGCTACCTATCTACAACGCTTACCATCTATCTGATTTTCTCGACAACTTTGCTCTATCTCATATTTCTGGCGATCCAGACTACCCGCCATCGTGATCTTTTTCGACCAAATGATGGATCCCAGATGGAGGATGCAGATTTAAAGTCGAGAGGCCCCATGGATTGCCTCTGGTATGGTTTGCTCCTGTTACTGACGATGATACCGATCGTTGCGCTTTCGGAACCGCTCGCGCAGATTGTAGATCGAACGCTCGAGGAGTCGCATTTGCCGGCAGCCCTCGGCGGAGTTTTGGTTGCAACGTTGGTCTTGTCTGCTGAGGGAATTACTGCTCTAAAAGCTGCCCGGTCTGATTCGCTGACCCGATCCATCAACATTAGTCTTGGGGCCGCACTATCGACCATCGGTATGACCATTCCTTGTGTGCTTGCGCTCGCGACCATGCTAGATACACCTATTGTGCTGGGTCTGAACTGGGTAGATGCATTTCTGTTGGGCTTAACACTAATGGTAACGGTCGTAACCTTTGGCAGTGGACGAACTGGTGTGCTACAGGGAGCAGTGCATTTGCTTCTTTTTGCGACCTATATCGTTTCTATTTTTGACGCCGCACCGTAAGATGGGCCGTTCGGACGGCTGCACTAACCTTACCAACCTTTCAAGGAGAAAAATTATGGCGACAGCAACGGCGAGGCATATCCTGGTGGAGACTGAAGATGAGTGCAACGCGATCAAACAGAAGATTGAGGGTGGCGACAGCTTTGAGTCGATGGCCAAAAGTCACTCTAAATGTCCCTCCGGTCAACAGGGCGGTGACCTCGGATCTTTTGGCCCGGGCCAAATGGTTAAGGAGTTCGACGAGGTGGTATTTTCTGGCGAAGTGGGTGTGTTGCATGGCCCAGTGCAGACCCAATTCGGATATCACCTACTGGAGATCACCAGTCGGGAGCCATGAAAAATAGCCTGTCTGCACGGCTGTGGAGTCGATGAGGGTGCCTCGAGTGCAGACAGGCTGTGAAGCGGTTGATTTACTGGCCAATTAACCAGCCGCTCAAGATTCAACGCGATAAAGGCGCTTCGATCGGGCAATTCGCTTTAGTTGGCGAGGAAGCCCGATATATAGGGAAAATTTCTCGCCGTTGCTGTAGGACTGCGTCGTGTTGACTCAAGGCCGACAATAGACATGCGTTTGAATGTCGTACCGGGTCGGTTATCCTGCTTGATAGCTATCTATTGCTTCGGACCGCTTCGTTACCGTCGATTAAGGAGAATTGTCATGACCGATCAAATCCAGTCTGCCGTGTCTAGCAGGCGTCAATTTCTGTCGATCGGTACAGCCGGTCTATTGTCCATGAGTTTTGGCGACACAGCGCAAGCGTTCACGCGGAAACGCCTCTTTCGACGACGAGGTCCTGCGATTCACACCGAGAAGCGTGGTAACCCAACGGTGGTCGTCGGAGAAAATGATTATCGTTATGAGGTGCAGCATGACTGGCCCCAGTTGCCGGATCAATTTACGTGGCAGACAACGCATAACGTGGCGGTGGATCAAAGCGGAAATCTGTACGTCATTCACGAGGGCGATCGTAGGCTCACAGATCACCCCTCGATCTTTGTTTTCGATCCTCAAGGACGGTACGTTCGGAGTTTCGGGAATGAGTTTCAGGGTGGCGGACATGGTCTTGAGATACGTCGGGAGTCAGACGGTGAATTCATTTACGTAACCGGATATCAACATCTGAAAAACTTTGCCAAATATGATCTTCAGGGCGAGCGAGTCTGGGTGCAAAGAGCCCCAATGGAATCGGGTATTTATGCCACGGGTGAGGATCAAGCGACGACCGGGACTTGGGGTCGCGACCGTTTTATGCCGACTAATTTTGCATTTTTGCCGGATGGCGGGTTTATGCTTGCCGATGGCTACGGGACATTCGCGATTCATCGGTATGATGCGGACGGTAAGTGGACGTCTACTTTCGGATCACCGGGCAAGGCAGACGGGCAATTTAATCTGCCTCACGGACTGTGTTTAGATGACCGGTATGAAGAGCCACTTGTGGTGGTGGCTGATCGGGTGAATGGTCGCCTACAATGGTTCGACCTACAGGGCGTCCACAAAAAAACGCTTGATGGATTCATTCTTCCCGCGAATTGCGATGTGCATGATGATGTTCTGCTGGTTCCCGACCTTAGTGCTCGCATCACACTCCTTGATAAACAGCATCGCCAGCTCGTACAACTCGGTGAAGATGCTGAGTGGCGCAAGGCGGTGCTAAAAGATGGGATGGCGCTGCGGACGCAGCCATCTGAGTGGCAAGACGGAAGATTTTTACATCCGCACGACGCATGCTTTGACGCCGATGGAAATATTTTTGTTGCCGAGTGGGTTGCGCCTGGACGAGTGACACGCTTGGTGCGACGGTCGTAGCTATTCGTCATTCCCGGATTGCTCAGGCGATAATATCATGGACGACGTGGCCATGGACATCGGTCAATCGCATGTCGCGACCGCTGAAGCGAAACGTCAGCTTCTCGTGATCGATCCCGAGTAGGTGAAGCATCGTGGCGTGCAGATCGTGCATTTCCAACTTATTTTCCACGACTTTGTATCCGAATTCATCAGTGGATCCATAGGTGGTGCCCCCGCGGACCCCTCCTCCTGCCATCCAGACAGTGAAGCCGAACGGGTTGTGATCCCTGCCGTTGGTGCCTTGTGCAAAGGGTGTGCGACCGAACTCACCTGCCCATAGGACGAGGGTTTCATCCAACAGGCCACGGGCTTCCAGATCAGTGATCAGCGCTGCAATCGGTTGGTCTACAGCCAGTGCGTTTTTGGTGTGCCCCTCCCGCAAGCCACTGTGTTGATCCCAGCGATCTCCGTTACCGTCGGTGCATGTCAATTCGATAAAACGCACACCCCGCTCGATGAGTCTGCGGGCCAGTAGACAGATTCGTCCATAGCGTTGCGTATTGGCAAACGGGGCGTCGAGCCCGTACATCGACTGCGTTGCTTGCGTTTCACCACTCAGGTCCGCCAGATCCGGCACCGCCGTTTGCATACGAGCGGCCATCTCATAATTTGCAATCGCAGACTCCAGGGCATTGGTGTCGCCCGATTGGCCCAGGTAGTTTTGATCAAGCTCACGTATCAATCTGAGCTTTCGACGCTGTAGCTCTCGATCATGGGAAGCGGATGGAATGTTGGCTACCGGAGAATTTCCCGGCTGGAAAACCGAAGCTTGGTAAGTTGCCGGTAGATATCCACTGTTGAAGTTGTCCAAACCTCCCGGTGGCGTGAGCCCTCCATTGAGCACGATGAAGCCTGGAAGATTGCGACATTCGCTGCCCAGAGCATAGGTGACCCACGATCCAGCACTTGGTCGACCTTGGATACCGTGTCCAGTGTGCAGGAAATAATTCGCAAATGTGTGCTCGGAAAATTTCGAAGTCATCGAGCGCACAAAAGAAATTTTATCGACATGTTTCGCAATTTCAGGAAAAAGCCCGCTGACAGGTATCCCACTCTCTCCATGCTGCTTGAATGGCCAAAGACTCTTTAGCGTGAGTCCCATGTTATCGAACTGTAGGGTCTTTTTGTCGATGTCGAGCGGGAAAGGATTACCGTGCTCCTTATCAAGTATCGGTTTAGGGTCAAATGAGTCGACCTGGCTCGGTCCCCCATCCATGTAAAGAAAAATGACATTACGAGCTTTTGGTGTGAAATGCGGGTTCCGAGGTGCGAACGGCTCGGTCTGTGTGCCTGCTGATAACGAAGTGGCCGAGTCGCCCGCAAATAGCGCAGCTGCCGCTAGGGCACCGAATCCAGTGGCCGTGCGGCGCAGCATGTCGCGGCGCGTCGTTGGTAAGGCAGCGATTCTTTGACAGGGATACACTCAGCAAAACTCCGATGGCTTTTTCTTATGATAGCCTCAATTACGGTAAAAAGATGAATTCTTTAGTATTGAGCAGTACATGGGCATAATCTGCCCATAAATCGGTGTCTTTTTCCCATGACCCGTTTTGCAGCCCCCGCGCTGCAGCAAGCTGGTTTACAAAGTTCATTGCCACGTCCAGTTCTTGCTCGGTGGGCGCTCTGGCGAACGCATCCCGATAAAATCCGATGATCGTCGAGTTAGGGGAATCCCCATCCGCTGCAACTATTTTTTCGGCCCAAAGCCGTGCCTGCTCGAGCACAAACGGATCATTTAATAATGCTAATGGCTGCGCGGGAACATTTGATTGATTGCGGCGACCCACCGGGCCCAGTGGAATCGGCGTGTCAAAAACAAGCATCCAGGGTGATAGGAAATTACGACGCACAGCGAGATAAATGCTACGGCGACCATCGCCGTCAAGCGGTCCGCTCGCCGGCCGACCACGACCGCTCGTAAATTTTGTTAAGTGAATAGGAATACTTCGTCCCCCCAGCGTGGTGTCAAGTTGCCCGCTCACCGTCAGGATGGCATCGCGAATGATCTCGCCCTCCAGACGCCGCATCGGCATGTGTGATAGATAGATATTTTCCGGATCGCGGAGGACAACCTCGTTTCCTGGCGGCTGACTTTGCTGTCGGAAAGTCCGACTTGTTACAATTTTGTAAATCAGTTTTTTGATGCTCCAGTCATTTGCGATGAAATCCGTCGCCAGGAAATCCAGTAAATCGGGGTGCGAGGGGGGACTGCCGAGGTGTCCGAAATTATCAACCGATTTTACGATGCCCTTTCCGAACAGGTGGTGCCAGATGCGATTCACCATCACACGACTCAATAGCGGATTTTGTTTCGGGTCGGCCAGCGTATGGGCCAGCGCTAGCCGACCACTTCCATCAGAATTTTCTGAAGCGGACTGACTGCCGAGTGCAGCCAGATTACGTCGCGGTACCTGCGGACCGGGATTGTTTGCCGAACCACGAATCAGCAGATTTTCATCCTCCGGATCTCCGTCCCAGATGGCGAGTGCGGTGCGCGAGTGTGTCTGAACCTTTTCGAGTTGCTGATCTTCGCGGCCACAATAATCAAGCAGCATAGACTGCACCGGGCCAATTAATTTTTCTGTGATGTGAGGATGTCCCAGGGTCCAGTTCGCTAGTTCCAGTTCCAAAGGGTCCGTTTTTGATTCGGATTCGCCGAACAGACTTGACTCAAGGCCCCGGAGTGTCATTGTGATATATGCATCGATCTGTTGCTCGAAATCCGTGCCACCCTCGCGATCGACGCGAAGTGCGATGGCTTCCCCAATCGAGGAGAGTTGCGGTTTTTTATCGGACGTTACAATTTTCTCAAGTTCGAAAGGTTTGCCGGGTTCTGGAACAAACTCAACGTGGGCACGTTCACCATGGTATCGCGGTGTTTTGAACGTAACCCACTTCCACTCGCCTTGCGTATCCAGCTTTTGCACCAAATCGTTGTGTAGTGGCCCTTGGATCATGCGATGTGAGGCCACCACGATTTGCAGTGCGGCCGTACCTCGCACCAGAACATGCAGGGCCTCATCCAATTCAAAGGTGCTTGTTTTCAACGTTCTCCCTGGGCGGTTTAACTTTTCCAGAAACCCTTGGTCTTTCTGCGTCCCCCGAGTCAGTGACAGGGCGGGCCATCGCTGATCGTGATGTGCCTTACTTCTAGTGGAAATTTGCAACTGGGGTGTGCCACTTTGATCGTCAATCCACCATTGACCTGCCCTTTGCGGAGCATGACCAAATGCAAATCCGTCTTGCCGTAACGGCTCGTCCTTCGTGTACTCGAAGGCCACTTCAAGAGTTGCCGCGGAAGACCAGTTTCTCTCGGCTTGATCCAGGACCTGCTCCCATGCGGCATCCCGCTTTTCCGGTGCAACTGCAGCTGCCCTGGCGATGGCGTGTAGCGGATGATTAGAATTATTTTTGGCATCATAGATGATTTTTGCCCAACCGACCGGATCGAGTGAGGTTTCCGGAGCGGTTAATCCCGCTCTTATCTCTTTTTCAATGATTTGTTTTGTTGCTGGCCAATGCTTCTGGAGTTCTCCAATAATGGTCTCGATAACCGATTGCCGATCCCTCCAAATCTGGTTGGCAATTCGCTGGTTCTCAATCATCGTGTCGAAGCGGACTTGCCGATAAGAGGAGCTCTGTAAGAACCCTGCCAACGCGTAGTAGTCTTTCGTTGAGATGGCATCAAATTTATGATCGTGGCAACGAGCACACGCGATAGTCAATCCGAGAAATGACCGGCTGAAAACGTCGATCTGGTTGTCAATCCGGTCCATTTCGTCAGCTCGGATATCAGTTGGAGAATGAATCCAATCGCCGAGGTACCAGAAGCCAGTACCAAGGATCGATTCATTCGCGGGGCGATTGCCTTTGGTTCTGGGTTGAGTTAGCAGATCGCCCGCGACGTGTTCGATAAAAAAATCATCAAACGGGACGTCATCGTTCAGCGCGCGAATCACATAATCGCGGTAGTGCCAGGGATTTGGTGTCGTGTGATCATATTCGTGTCCCCGCGATTCCGCATAACGCACTAAGTCCAGCCAGTGACGACCCCACCGCTCGCCAAAATGTGGCGAATCGAGCAACTGCAGGGCCAGGGCAGAAATAGCCGTGTCGTCATCGCGTGGATCTTCGACAAATGCGTCGACCTGATCGGGCGTGGGAGGCAGTCCGATGATGGCGAAATACAGTCGCCGGACGAGTGTCTGCCGATCTGCATCCGGTGCATGCCCGAGATTCTGTTTGTCGCGGGCGTGACTTATGAACGTATCGATCGCGTTGCGATCCCAACTTGGATCGGCTGATGTTGGCATCACGGTTGTTGCTAGCGGTTGCCAACACCAATGGGCTTGTTTGCGAGCCTCTAGCGGGAATGCCTCGCGTTTCACTAAAGCTTCGTCTGCCGGTCCATACCAGGGGGCACCTCCTCGGATCCAATGTTCGAGAATCGCCACCTCCTCCTTCGGCATTTTTGTATCGGGGGGCATCTCCATTTCGTCCCACCTCGCCGCTGAGATCACCAAGCTTGCTTCGGGATTCCCAGGGGTGATTGCCGGTCCCGTATCGCCGCCCTGAAGCATCGCTTCGCGGGAGGTGAGTAGCAGCCCACCACCGGGTATTTCCTCCTGACGGGTCTGCTCAGGACCGTGGCAGCTGTAGCACCGCGATTCGAGCAGAGGAATCACCTTCTGCTGCACAAAGTCCTGATCCACATCAGGCAAATCGGCGGACGATGCGCTGTGGGGTATCACGCATTGCTGGACGAACAACGCCAGCCACATCATGAGGGGCGAACGACAAATTTGCGGAAAATATCCCATGTTTTCATTTTAACCTGCCATCCCCGAATAGGTAAACAACACCTCTACTGCGAAGAACAGCTAAAACGGGTGATTGCGACTTGCGGGGAGCGGCTTTTATACTGTCGTGATGAATTATTTAAGACATTGTATGCGTCAAGCCGGTGAAACGCTTGGGCTGATATGTGCCGGATGGGACATATCGGTAGCAATCCTCTGTGCGATTCTTTGGTGTCCTGACATCGTCAGTGCAGACCCGACAGGAGATGCGATTGATTTTCCCAGTGGCATAACGCGATGGAAACCATACTCTGAGAACCCGGTGTTTGTTGGGGGAGGAACGGGCGCTTGGGATGAACGCATTCGCGAACGCGGAACCATTTTGCGAGAGGGAGATACATGGCACTTCTGGTACACCGGCTATAACCTGTCGCAGAGTGATCTTCGCCGCCTAGGCTACGCGACCAGCAAAGATGGAATTCACTGGCAGCGTCAGAGCAAAAAACCACTTGTGCCCGATGAATGGGTTGAGGACATGCATGTAGTTAAACACGACGGGCAGTACATTATGGTTGCAGAGGGCCGTGGAGACTTGGCACATATGCTGACCTCCAAGGATGGAATCCATTGGAGTGGCTACAGAAAGTTGGACGTCCGCAAAACTACCGGAGAACCTATTTCAGCGGGTCCGTATGGCACACCGACTCTCTGGTATGAAAACGGCCTGTGGTATTTGTTTTACGAACGGGGTGATCGTGGCGTCTGGTTGGCAACTTCTGCCGACCGCAAAGTCTGGACGAACGTCCAGGATGACCCGGTGATCTCGCTCGGGCCTGCAGCCTACGATCGCTATGCAATTGCAGTGAATCAGATAATCAAGATAAATAATCGCTACTATGCGCTGTATCATGCGAATGCTGATCCACGGTGGCGGGGTGACTGGCGCATGTGCTTGGCGGTCTCTGACGATCTGGTGCGTTGGAAAAAATATTCTGGAAATCCTATCCTCGAGGGCGATTATTCCAGCGGACAACTTGTTCCCTGTCACGAGGGATATCGCTTGTATACGCCGCATCCACAACTACGCGTTTTTTTTCCGGCACCGCTGAACGATTCGACGAATCCTTCGGAGTCAGTAAGGCCGGTCGAGAAGGATATTGAATGAAAACGATTTTCGCCATCTTGCCCTTGCTGTGCCTAGCAAACGAGCAGCCGGCCCAACTGATCGATCAGGGTATGGATCAATTCCGTCAGGGCCATGTGGAGGAATCGCTAGCGCGATTTGACAAGGCGATTGAGATCGACCCGCGAGTCAAGCCTTATCTCTGGCAGCGGGGAATCAGTCAGTATTGCCTGGGCGATTTCACAGGGGGGCGACAACAGTTTGAAATTCACCAGGATGTTAATCCGAATGATGTTGAAAATGCCGCCTGGCACTATTTATGTGTTGTGAAAATTGACGGTCCAGACGAAGCGCGACAGTCGCTTTTGCGTATTGAAACAGACTATGATCGACGCAGTCCGATGAAAGAAATTTACGAATTTTGTGCCGGAAAGGCGACGGAAAACGATGTGTTGCGAGCAGCAAATCAAGCAGACACACCGCTTTCTAGGATGTACGCGCACCTCTATTTGGGCCTGTTTGAAGATGCAGCCGGTAACCGGCAAAGGGCGATTGAACACCTCGAAAGTGCAGCCAAAGAAAAATTGAAAGATTCGTATATGCAGGTGGTCGCCAGAGTGATTCTTAATGAACGTTTAAATGCAGAAAAATCTCTAAAAAAATCAACCAATCAAACCAGGGAAAATTGAATGCAAAAACTAAATAAAATTCGATCGATAATCACTGCTGCAGTGTTTTTTTTGGGCGTTGTCGACTGCATCAGTGCGGCCGAGCAGCAGGATAACGGTTGGGTGCCACTGTTTGATGGAACAACATTGAATGGATGGGAGCAAAAGAATGGCACAGCGCACTACCGAATCGAGGATGGGGCGATTGTGGGCAAAACTACCGATGGTAGTCCGAACTCCTTTTTGTGCACCACAAAAGATTACGCTGATTTCGAACTGGAATTCGAAGTCAAGTGCGATCCCAGGTTGAACTCCGGCGTACAGATTAGGTCGAAGTCAAAATCGGATTCCGGCCGAGTGAACGGCCCGCAGATTGAAATTGCGGCGACTGAGTCGGGTGGGCTATCAGGATATGTTTATGGCGAGGCAACGGGGCGCGGATGGCTAACGCCAGAACAAGATCGGGATCGCCACTCGCATTTTGATGACGATTCGTGGAATCGATATCGGGTAGTGGTTCGGGGGCCGCAGATTGAAACATGGATCAACGGTAACAAGATCACGACGCTTGTGGATGAAGATGCAGCGGTATCTCATCCCGAAGGTTTCATTGGTCTTCAGGTTCACGGCATTGGTCGAGGTCAAGGTCCGTACGAGGTTCGGTGGCGGAACATCCAGATTAAGCCGCTGTAATAAGAGATGCCGATTTGGCACTTTGGCACGAGGAGGTTGAGGCGATGCGAAACAGCTGCGTAACGACAGCCCTGATTTTTTTTCTGGTACTCGCCGGATGCAGTGGAGAATCCCAGAGGGGAACAAATGCGACAAGCCGAGGCACCATCGGTGTTTCGCTGATGACATTAACCAACCCGTTTTTCAAAGTGATCGGCGACACGATTGCCGATAGCGCATCGACGCAAGGATACGATTGCATAGTAGTCGGTGCTGACGAGGATGCGGCTAAACAGTCAGCGCAAGTGAAGGATTTTATCGTGAGCGGTGTTTCTGCGATCGTCCTTGCACCGTACGATTCGCGTGCCATTGGCCCTGCCATTGCCGAAGCGACCGAGTCGGGCATTCCTGTATTCACGGTAGATAATGGGTGTCTAGCAGATGATTGTGGCGTTACCTGCCATGTGGCTACCGACAATGAAATGGGCGGTCGGCAGGCTGGTGAGGCGATTCTGGAGGCACTCGATGGACGGGGTGGTCCGATTGCAATCCTTGATCACAAGGTAACCGAGTCATGTTTGTTGCGTGTTAAAGGATTTAAGGAAACGATCGGCCAATACAACAAGACAGCAGACAATCCGATTAAGATCGTCAGCGAATTGCCGTCGGGAGGAAACCGGTCGACAGGGCATCGGGCGATGAAAGATATTTTGCAGGCCCATGGAGATCTCGTGGGCCTGTTTGCCATCAATGACCCCTCGGCGTTAGGAGCGTGTGCCGCACTTGAGGAGGATGGCAAACAACAACAGGTTGTAGTGGTTGGTTTTGACGGACAGCCCGAGGGTAAAAAGGCAATTCGCGCAGGAAGGATATATGCTGATCCGATCCAGTTTCCTGACCGGATGGCCGAAAAAACAGTAGAGATGATCATGGCGCATTTTGACGGACAGCCAGTGCCGGCGAAGGTTTTAATTCCAACCGAGATTTACCGACAGTCCGACGCGCAATCAGATGCGACGATTGAGTAATGCTCTCGATAAAAGCAGATACAATTTGTCGCGGAAAGCAGATTCACGATGACTAAAGTGTTGAACTTCAAGCAGGAATTGACCGGTGCGTTCGGACAACCCATAGCCGAGAATCCGACGCAAGTCATGGTTGAATCTGCGTACCATCACCACAATCTTGATTGGCGATACCTGTCGATCGAAGTTGCGCCAGAGGGATTGGCAGCTGCAGTGGCGGGGGCTAAAGCGATGGGTTTCGTCGGTTTCAATTGCACGATTCCCCACAAGGTGTCGGTCATTCCCCTGCTGGATGGTTTGGGAGATTCCGCCTCGCTGATGGGTGCAGTGAATTGCGTTGTCCGTCGTGGAGATCAATGGATCGGTGAAAACACTGACGGGAAAGGATTTGTTGAGAGCCTTGCACTTCGTTTTAATCCGGCGGGAAAAAAAGTGGTTCTGTTTGGTGCCGGTGGTGCCGCCCGGGCCATATCTGTGGAATTGAGCCTCGCTGGAATCTCGGAGATCACCATCGTGAATCGAACCGAGGAGCGAGGTCGCGAACTGACCAATCTGCTTACGACCCGTGTTGCCGAAAACGTTTCGCAGCCATTACATGCCCACTTCTCGCCATGGGATGGAGATTTTCGGATCCCCGAAGGTACCGATCTTGTGGTGAATGCGACGTCCATCGGGTTATACCCCCATACTGAAGATACGCTCCCGATAGTCAGGGAAACACTTCGTGAGTCGATGTTTGTGGCGGATGTCATTCCTAATCCACCCGAGACTCAATTCATTCAAATGGCGAAGGCGTCTGGCTGTGAGGTGATTGACGGCCTTGAGATGCTCGTCGCGCAGGGAGTAATCGGGATTCGGCATTGGTCGGGTATCGATGCGGATCCACGAGTTATGAGGCAGGCGTTAGAACGCGTTTTTGAAGCGTAATTCAAACGCTGCTTAAACCACAAAAATTCCCAGGGATTGGCATGATGGATTTACATCCGACGACTCCTGGAATCCCCAAGCTATCGATGCAGAGGATTTCTAAAGCGTACCCCGGCGTCCAGGCGCTTGCCGATGTGGACCTGGATCTGCAACGGGGCGAAATTTTGGGATTAGTGGGTGAAAACGGTGCCGGTAAGAGCACCTTGATCAAAATATTGGCCGGGGCGACGAACCCGGATGCGGGAGAAATTTTAATCGATGGCAGAGCATATCACTTTGACACACCGCTTGCCGCTCGGCGGATGGGAATCGCGATCATCCATCAGGAAATGAGCCTGATTCCAACCTTGAGCGTATGGGAAAATATGTATCTTTCCCGGAGAGGCCTCGTCAAACGCAGCGCTGAAATCGCAGAAACTCGCCGCTTAGTAAAACTTCTCGGTGTAGAAATCGACCCGACAAAAATCTGTCGCGATCTATCGGTCGGCGAAATGCAGGTGGTGGAAATTGCCACCGCCCTGCGCACTCGCTCGCAGATTCTGGTATTGGATGAACCAACCACTGCATTATCGAATCGTGAGACAGAGCGGCTACACAGCTTGTTGATAAAATTACGGGCTGAGGGAATGGCAATTATTTTTATTAGCCATCGTTTGGAGGAGGTCCTTCAGTGGACTGATCGCGTCCATGTTCTCCGAGACGGGCAGACAGAGAGGATATTTCAAACCTGTGATATCAAACGCGGCGATTTGATTCGTGCGATGGTGGGCGAGGATCTAGCAGGGGAATTCCCGAGTTCCCGCGGTGCCCCCGGTCCGGTCTGCCTTCGTGTGTCTAACCTGTGCCGCGAACATGTAGTGCGACAGGTGAGCTTTCACGTCAAATCCGGAGAAATTGTCGCCCTGACCGGCCTAGTCGGTAGCGGGCGAAGTGAGGTGCTCCGTTTGCTGGGTGGTGTCGATCGAGCGACTTCCGGGACCATCGAGGTCCATGGCCGAACGATCCGACCGAAAACACCGAGAGACGCAATACAAAAAGGGATTTGCCTCCTGCCGGAGGATAGAAAATCGGATGGTCTCTTTTTAAAACGCTCAGTTCGAGAGAATTTTTCACTTCCCAATTTGCATCGCTTCGCGCGGTGGGGCTTCATCGATTTATCGGAAGAATCTAAGCGTTTTCGTCACTTCGCAGAGCAAATTAAGCTGGCGGTTGATCGAGAGGAAAGGCAAGCAGAAACCCTCTCCGGCGGTAATCAACAGAAGCTTCTCTTCGCCCGATGGCTCTGTATGGGGTGTGACGTCATTCTGCTAGACGAACCAACACGTGGAATTGATGTCGCCGCGAGGTATGAGATTTATCAGTTGGTCCGAGAGCTGACTGAGGCGGGCAAGGCAATTGTGATGGTCAGTTCAGACTTATCGGAGGTGATGGGCATGGCTGATCGTATTTTAGTTATGCGCGACGGAACGATTGTTGGGCAATTCGATACGATCGATTCACTTCAACAGCGCGATGTGATGGACGTCGCATTCGGGGCAGAATCATCATGATTAGAAAGCTTAAATCATTTTGCGTTGATTACAGTATGTTGCTCGTATTGCTCGGTTTGTGTTTGTTTTTTGCTGTCGCAACACTCGATACCCAAATGCCTACTGGTGCTGCCGCTGCCGATCAAATGCTGCCAGATATTGATTCGTATTTGGAAGAAAAAAAATCGGTACTCGTAGTCACCGGGAACGCGGCGGATGATCAAGCCTTTGTTGCAATCACCAAGGAGAGACTCGCGAGGCACGCGAGCCTGATAAAATTTCTCATCGGTGCCTCACCGCAGGATCTGCGTCGGGAATTCGAGCAAATTGTCCAAAATGATGATTTGCCAGCGGTGATCGTTGGTACACGTTCCGTATCGCATTGGTCGTTGTTGCAACATCGAGGCGAAAAATTCCGGGCCTTGCGGGATGTACCGCTGCTGCTGCCGAGGAAGGCAACGTCGTCAAATTTTTTGAAACCAGCCAATCTGAAAAATGTAGCCGGCCAGTCTGCGGTATTTGCGATCATCGCGATCGGCATGACCCTGGTTATTATCACCGGTGGTATTGATCTCTCGGTAGGAAGCCTTGTCGCTCTATCTGCAGTAACCGCAGCAATGGTGATCCGAGATCTGTTCGGCGGCGTCGATGCGGGGGGGGGTGGGATGATGGCGGGCATAGTCGCAGCGATTGCGGTTTGCGCGGTAATCGGCTGTCTCTCGGGAGCCATGATCACGCTTTTCGGGATGCCCCCTTTTATCGTCACTCTGGCAACGATGTCGATCGCCCGGGGTTTAGCGCAAATATTGGCAGACGGGCAATCGGTTTACCAAATCCCTGGTGCCTTTTCCTATCTGGCCGTCGGCAAACCATTTGGGATTCCGAATGAAGTGATCGCGATGCTGTTGCTTTATGTATTCGCGCACATCATGATGGCTCACACGACGCTAGGCCGTTGGTTCTATGCAGTGGGCAGTAATCGGGAGGCGGCTCGGTTATCAGGCGTGCCGGTTGGGCTAGTGTTGATGGTCGCTTACATCGCGTCGGGTGCATTGGCAGGGGTGGGAGGCGTGCTTGAGGCCTCACGCTTGCAGAGTGGCTCTCCGCTTTATGGTGTCATGTATGAATTGTATGTGATTACGGCAGTTGTCGTTGGGGGCACAAGTTTAGCCGGCGGTGAAGGAAAAATACTAGGAACACTTTTTGGGGCTTTAGCGATCGCGGTGATTCGTAATGGGATGAATCTCATGAACATTGAGAGCTATACGCAAGGTGTGGTCATGGGTTTACTGATTCTGCTTGCCGTATTCACAGATAGCCTTAAACGCGGGCACATCGTTGCCTGGATCAAAGGGTTGGGTACGAGGCCATAGCAAACACAAGCTGATAAATACCGGAGGACCTGGTCGATGATGATCCAATGCAGACTGAAAGCGGGTCGGGCCATAGGCTGCCTCATGCTCACCGTGTGTTGTGGTGAATTCACCCGCGGTGCGGACTGGGCACCGATTCACAAGACGCTGATCAGCGTTGAGGAAAATATCCGCGTCAGGGACTGGAGATACCAAACGACCACGCCCGACGGACATACCATTTCTGTAGTGAAATCCGTGCTCCACGGAGGAAAGCAAGAAGGCGTAGACATTGTCACAGTCGATAATGGTCGGCTCACAGTAGTGGTTATTCCGACAAGGGGCATGAGTATCCTTGGCGTAACAATGGGTGAAGTCCGTCTCGGTTGGGATTCGCCAGTTCGCGAGGTTGTTCACCCCTCATTGATCAACCTGCACGACCGGGGTGGTTTGGGCTGGCTTGACGGTTTCAACGAATGGCTCGTGCGGTGTGGACTCGAATTTGCCGGCCACCCCGGCACGGACACCTTCCGTGACAATACGGGGGTGCCATCCGAGCAGGATCTGACGTTGCATGGAAAAATCGGGAACATTCCAGCTTCCGAGGTCACGTTCCGGATCGATCGATTTCCTCCGTACCGGATGCACATCATGGGACGAGTGAATGAACGAAGTTTTTATGGGGCCGCCCTGCAGCTAGATACGGAATTGTCGATAACACCCGGCAGCAAGACCTTGTCCCTGGACGATAAAATCAGTAATCGTGGCGCTGCAGCCCAAGAATATGAAATTATTTACCATGCGAATTTCGGACCCCCGCTTTTGGAAAACGGCGCGTCGATGGTGGCCGCAGTGCGGCGCGTTCAACCGATGAATAACGAGGCGGTTAAATCCCTTCCGAATTTTTCTCGATTCACCGGTCCGACTGCGGGCCGGAAAGAGCACGTTTTTCTAATTCAGCCGCTGTCGGACCCGAAAGGTGATACCACAGTTTTGCTACAGAACGCAGACAAGACTTTGGGCTGCTCGATGCATTACTCGCTCGAGGCACTCCCTTTTTTAACCCTCTGGACGAACTTTGCCTCGCGAAGGAGCGGATATGTGGTGGGGATCGAGCCCGGTACAAATTATCCTTTTAATCGTCGAGTCGAGCGAGGTGCGGGTCGCCTGCAACAACTTGGTGCAGGAGAATCAAAACATTTCAAATTATCGTACACCCTGCACGATGATCCAGCAGAAATTGAAAAGATTTCTTCGGCTATTAAGGATTTAGGCGAGGGGTTTAAGCCTGAAATTGTCCACCATCCGCCAGTGATGGAGTAAGAGGCGCGACGCCTCGACCAAGCAAACAAAAAGGGATACAAACATCATGACGCCGCGTCATTACCTGCTACTTGAGGCTAACAACCAACAACTAGAGGCATCTCCGCCCGAGGTCGCTGTGCTCCCCTGGGGCGCGGTAGAGTCACACAACTATCACTTGCCTTATGGTACTGATGTGCTCGAATCGAGCGCGCTGGCGGAGCGAGCTGCCGCCGTCGCAACGGCAGAGGGCGCCCATGTGATCGTGCTCCCAGCGATCCCGTTCGGAAATGACGAACAACAGTTAGATCAATCGTGCGCGATTAGCATCACCACGACCACTGCGTATGCGGTGCTGAGAGATGTGGTGCGCTCGATTACTAAGCAGGGTATTGATCGGCTCATTCTAGTAAATGGGCATGGCGGCAACCAATTTAAGCCCCTGATCCGAGACATACAGGGCGAATTTGAAGTGCTGATTGTGCTGGTTGATTTCTTTGATATGGCCAAAGACGAATTCAATCGAATTTTTGAAAACCCCGGAGACCACGCCGACGAATTTGAAACAAGTGTAATGCTGCATTTGTACCCCGAGTTAGTCCAAATGGAACACGCGCGACCGGGCGATACTGTACCATTTGGAATTGAAGAGATTAAGCAACAGGGGGTGTGGACTCCAAGGCCCTGGTCTGCGTCTCATCCAGATACCGGATGCGGAGATCCCAGTTTAGCAACGGCAGAAAAAGGCAAAGCCTATTGTGATGCGGTTGAGGCCGCACTATCCCGATTGATGGTCGGGCTGGCGAAGGCGGAAAAGGGCTGTCTCCCTTATCAGTAATGGATTAAATTCCAGTGGGCATCTTCAGCAACGGAAAAAATTGCCCCCCCACGGTTTGGCCCTTGGGAATCGGATCAACCCCATTTAGGAGCGGTTCGTCCGAGAGCGACTGTGTACCGTCCAGCATGACATTAATCACCATGGCCCGACGCGGCCTGTTGGAGAGATTGCCTTCCGAGCCGTGCAGGGTGAGCGGATGGTGAAAACAGGCCTGCCCGGCAGCGATTTCGATCGCCACCGGTTGGTTCAGTTGCTCCTGCTGTTCTTGCGTTAAATCTGCAGCAATGGCCTCGAGTGAACCGGCTATCGACGGCATCGGCAGCAGGCTCCAGCGATGACTCCCCGGCACATAGTGCAAGCATCCGTTTTCCTTGTCAGCATCATCCAATGCGATCCAGCAGGTGAGATGGTTCATCGGACCGGTGCGAGTCCAGTAAGAATAGTCTTGGTGCCATGCGACAGGCCCTCCGCAGTGGGGCGGCTTGCAAAAAACCTGGTCGTGCCAGAATCGTATATCTCCGCCTAGAATTTGACGTGCAGGTCGCAGAAAATGTGGATTCCACAGCGCATCGTGAAACGCTGGGCTTATTCTCCATGCGCCTAGCGCGTGAAAAAGAACGGATTCAGCATCCCCAGATTCGTTTCGATGGAATTCATACCAGAGCGGGTTGTGCGGCTGGTGAGGATCTGAAAGTTTTTCTAATTCCGCGCATAGGATGGCCACCTGGTGCGCATTGAACATCGGAATTGGAGCAACGAATCCATCTCGATGATAAGAATCAACCATCGCGCTACTTAAGGGGGTAGCTGACTGAAGATTTGCAGCAAATACATCACTTACTGGTTGGTGTGCCTTAGATAAGTCATTCACCATACTTGAATCCCCTAAGTCGCCAAATTTTTTCAGTCGGGGCAAACCACCCCTACCAGTAAACGACGATCCTTCTCGGGCGACCAGATCACCGGTGCGGGTGAGTAGTGTGTTCCGCAGACACTCAGCATACATAAAAACCCCTAGGGTCGGGGACCACTAGGGGTTTTTGATCGCGAAATAATCTTTAGGCGACAGGCTGCGGTAAAGCCTCTTTCACCGTCTTGATGATCGC
>DLCF01000120.1:0-34506 GCA_002480485.1 Planctomycetaceae bacterium UBA7805 | reverse complement strand
CTTCCCTTCCAGCCATCCTCAATCGTACCGACCGGAATCCGAATGGAGGCACCACGGTCGGACACGCCAAAGCTAAACTGATCGATGGACTGCGTTTCGTGTTCACCAGTCAGCCGCTGATCGTTATCCGCACCATAGACACTGATATGCCGTTCGACCACGCCGCCGAATCCATTACATATTTTGGTAAAGACTTCCTCTTCACCGCAGGTACGCATGATTCCATTCGAAAAATTGGCGTGCATGCCTGAACCGTTCCAGTCCAGTTTGCCAAGCGGTTTTGGCCGCCAGTCGATTGCATATCCATATTTCTCTCCGCATCGCTCGAGGATGTAACGGGCAACCCAGGTTTCATCTCCTGCCCGCTTCGCACCCTTGGCGAAAACCTGGTATTCCCATTGCCCGGCTGCGACCTCCGCATTAATGCCTTCGACGTTAATGCCAGCGTCGAGGCACGCATCTAAATGCTCTTCCACACAATCGCGTCCATGGCAATTCGCCGCACCGACCGAACAATAATAGGGACCCTGTGGTCCAGGAAATCCGCCAGCGGGGAAGCCTGGTGGGTTATTGTTTTTGGTGCACCAGAGAAAATATTCTTGTTCGAATCCGAACCAGAAATCTGCGTCGTCGTCATCAATCGTTGCTCGGCCGTTAGATTCGTGTGGGGTACCATCCGCATTGAGCACCTCAGTCATCACAAGAAAAGCATTTCTACGACATGGATCCGGAAAGAGCGCAACCGGCTTCAACAGACAATCCGAATCGCCACCGGATGCCTGCTCGGTGCTGCTGCCATCAAAAGACCACATCGGACAATCTTCCAGCGATCCGCCGAAGTTACTCTCGATACGCGTTTTGGAACGCAGGCTCTGGGTCGGCTTATAACCGTCGAGCCAGATGTACTCAAGTTTCGTTTTCGTACTCATGTTCAGCCTCGTTTTAACAATAAAAGGGTTGATAACCGTGGATGTCCATCTCGACTGATAAACATCGGTTTATAAGCGTTGTGTGCAGATCCGTGGTGGGTCCGCCTGCCCCTTCCCGTGGCCCGATGATCGGGAATCAAACCGCCTATTGGTTCGCCATTTCGGTGCCGTATGAACTCTGCGCACTCCCATCTTAAAAAATGCACCAATCTTTTCAATCGGTCACCTCGCACTGCCGAGAAATGAAGCGTTTCAGGCAAAAAACGCTGCCAAGCATTAGACTTCAAGTCAGCCGATTAAGCGAAGCATCTGTGAAATTTGCCGCGTCAGAGATCGCTTGATCCAAGCAGTGCACGTTGCGCTTGTCTCAGGTCCTCAATTAATTCCCCGACTGATGAGTATCGATCCTGCTGTTTTTTCTGCAATGCTCGTTCGCAAATGGCATCGAAAATCGGTGTCTTGATAAGTTCGGTACAAAAAGAACTCGGGGGAGGCGGATTGTGGTTCAAGATATTTTGGAATGTTTCCTGAATTTGTTTGCCCCGAAAGGGTTCCTGCTGAACAAGGCATTCGTAGAGCATTACCCCGCAGGAAAAAATATCGGATCGTTCGTCGATCGGTGGCGTGCCTCGAATTTGCTCCGGAGCCATGTAGAGAGGTGTGCCCGGACGCTGACCTGCGCGTGTAATGCGATCTGATTCCGCCATGTCCAGATCTGCCTCGATCGCCTCATCGGTCTCATCCCGTGGCATTCCCCAAACCTTTGCAACACCCCAGTCCATCAGATAAACCTCGCCGAAAATGCCGACCAGGATATTTTCCGGTTTCACATCTCGATGAATGACGCCATGAGTGTGCGCATACCAAAGTGCGCTCAGCGTTTGTAATAGGATGTCAATACGTTGGGCTAATGGGTAACGTTCCAACGTTGCAGCATCGCCCCGCGCGATACGGACTAGGATGTCATAGAGGGTTTCTCCCTCAACCTTTTTCATGGTGAAATAGACCACGTTTTGGTCAGTAATACCAATCTCATAGACAGGTATGGTGTTTGGATGCGCAAGCTGTGCTGTGACGCGGGCTTCACGTAGCAGTCTCTTTCGTTCCACAGCAGTGTGCTTGACGCCTGGAGACAATGTCTTGAGCGCTACTTTGCGGCCCAGGTTCAAATCATCGCACGCGTAAAGAACTCCTTTTCCTCCCTGTGGCATCGGCAGAAAATTGGCGTATTTTTCGAAGTTATTTGAAAACCACTCGGGGAGTGCCGTATCGGTCGTAGAAAGATAAATGCCAGGATATGGATGAGGTTGATCGGTCATGGCAGGCTAAAACACTCGCTCTCGCGCAATCAAGAATGTCGCGGGCAAACCTTATTATCGAAAGACGATGAGTGACACACTTCCGGCGTATAGTTTAAAAAATTGGCATAAGCATGGCCACATCTATGAGTTAAGGCCCTATTTAAAAAGCTGAGCAACTTGAGGTGGTGAGAGAATCAGACCACCGGTCGGCGCGACAATTGACATCTTTCAAACATAATTTAGACTATTGGTCGTTTGTCGTCATCCTTCGTAGCACGGGGATCCTGAAGATTATTTAGCGGTTAACGATAGAAGTTGGGTCAGAATTCTGATGCGTTCAGCGGTGAATACCGCTGCGACGTCTCAGGGAACCGAAAACGTTGAAGGGGTCAGTCTAATGAGCAATCTCGGGCGATGCAGTATCGTTTTTATCACTTTGATTTTGGTCCTCGCTCCTGGAGGGATGATACAGGCAGATTCAGTGTTAGATAAATGGTCGCCGAATTTTGCCACCCTCGACACCACCATGTGGCTTAAGTACGAGGACATTCACGGGTACGGAACAGCCGATGTCTCAAACGCCCCCGGTCCGCACATTATCGCCAACTCACGGATTTCAAGTCATTATGAAAGCATTGCCAATCCGATTGATCTCTTCCCTGCCGGTGGCAGCAGCGTGTCGAAAGATTTTATTTCGGGTCGGATGAATTTCAAACTTGATTTTGGTTCCCCGGTATTAGGGTCAACGTTGCCGGATGATACATTCAGTGTCGACATTCAGGGCACGATGAGCGCGTATGATGCACGCAACGGTTGGGGACATGAATCGAATGCAGTGGTTCAGGCGAAAGCGGTTTCCGAATTTTTTATTGATGCGAATCATGGGGGTGGTGTAGCCGGTGCTCGGGTCGGGTATTTACTTTTTCCCAAATTAGAATTCGGCCCTTGGGATACGGTAAAAGACATTTACATTATCGAAACAGATCCAGTATCGGGCGCTATCGCATCCAGTTCTTTTATTGGACCACATCCTGAGTTTGCCGTGCCGATTTTGGGTGATCGATCATACAATGTGTCAGTTCAATACGCAGCATTGGTTCCCTTCGGTACGGACCCACCTTACTATTGTCCGTATAGTTACCATGCGAGTTACAGCAACCCATATGGTGGATCCTCTGCCGTACCCGAGCCGAACTCAACGATGCTGTTGCTACTCGGCTTGATGACAATTTCTAGCGCAGGTTTCTACCGTAGAAAACGATGAACCCATTCAAAATTTGAAGTTTGTCAGTCGTTTGTAGTAAGATTATTTTTCGCTTGGGTTTCTGGTATTTTTTCCAATCGGTAAAAGGCGCCTGCAGGTGCGCCTTCGGTCATCAGAAATGCCCCACCTAGCGCGTCTCGGCCAAATCCGATTACCGCCATCGGCCCTCCCGTCAGTCTTCGAGGTAATTTCGTGATCGGTAAATCAGATACATTGAGTGCCCAGATATTGCCAGAGACATAATCGGCATAGAGATAATGGCCGTGCAATTGGGGAAATCTTTCGCCACGGTAGACAAATCCACCTGTGATCGAACGGCCCTCATGTCGGTCATATTGCCAGACCGGTTCAATTATGGCATCGGCCGTATTCTGATCACTCACGCTCTTACCAAACGGTAGTGTGCCTTCCTTAAGTGACCAACCATAGTTACCACCCGAGCGAACAAGGTTAATTTCTTCGTATCGGTCCTGGCCGACATCGGCTGCCCAAAGGTTACCGGTCGACGTGTCGAACGAGATTTGCCAGACGTTTCGAAATCCGTAAGCAAAAATCTCGGGGCGGGCATGCTCGTGGCTAACAAAGGGATTATCGGCAGGGATGCTGTATGGGATATTCCGGGAACCGTGATCGATATCTATCCGAAGGATTGACCCCAAAAGGGTTTGTAGATTCTGTCCGTGCCCGACCGGATCATTCTGGCTTCCGCCGTCGCCGAGGCCGATATACAGATACCCGTCGGGTCCGAATGCGATCGAGCCGCCGTTGTGATTGGCAAAGGGTTGTGGAATTTCCAAGATGATTTCTTCGGAAAAAGATCGATTCGCTGAGTAGGCGAACCCTTCGCTCATTGTGAGACGGGAGATAACCGACCGACGAGGCCCGTCCAAAGCCGTGTAGTAAATAAAAATCTGCCGATTTGTTTTGAATTGAGGATGCAATGCCAATCCAAGTAGTCCCTCCTCATTTCCTTTGCGGTAATCTGCAACTCGATCACTGAGGTCGAGAAAATCGTTGATGCGCGTAGCGGTCGGTGAATTGGCAAAGGCGATTATCCGCCCGTTTTGCAAAGCGACCAGGAAAAAACCAGCTGGTGTTTCCTGCATGGCGACCGGGCGTATCGAGAGAATTTTACCTTCCTCATCTTCTGCTGATTGCGGCAAGATATGGAGTTTCGGAAATGCAGGCACAGGTTTTAGCGGCAGGTTCGAGGCAGGTGACTCTGCGAGGGTCCCTTGGGGAGTCAGTTGACGAATCCGCAGGTTCCGATAGGCAACTCGGTGGCCGTGATCCTGGAGGCAGATGTGACCGGTGCCCGATTTTCCGAAGGATTCGTAATCGCCGAATTTGCTCTCGGCAACCCGTTTACTCCAATCTTTGTTTCCTATTTGGAAGCGATAATAACGGACACCGTTAAGTAATAATTCACTTTGATCCGGTGCGACCCTCAAAAATACGTGGTTCCAATGACCTGCTGGTCGAGTCGCATCAGGCACGGGTGGTGATGAAATGTTCGCTTTTTTTTCTGCACGAACAACCCATTTAGGCTTTGTGGGTGGATAAAGACCATAAAGCCAGCCTGATTTTTGCGGGTCTTTACCGTCGATGTTATCCAGGATTTGAATTTCGGGCCCGGTCATCCAGGGTGCTGGCAGCTCCTCATTGACATGGAACATAACCCCGCTGTTTCCGCCCCTTGAAATGTTGTATTCGAACTCAAGCTCAAAGTAATCATATTGCTGTTCGGTAATAATATCCCCAGCATTCTTTTCAGCCCGGACTAGCGCGCCGTTAATGACCTTCCAGCCACGAATCGGTTTTTCATCGCCGTAAGATCGCCAACCGCGCGTGGTCTTACCGTCGAACAGGTTCTTCCACCCATGGTTCCATCCCTCTTCCAAACCAGCTGGTTGCGATTCACCGGTGACAACGCTATCGGGGAGACAGCATAGAAAACTAATAGGGAGGATAACTGCTTGGAATAAGCGGAGCAATAAATTAGAGTGCATGGGCTTCGGTCCACTCGGTGTGTATGGCTTTTGACTGGGTTGGACGATTTAGGAAATATCGATGACCGCTTGTAATCAATATAGCAACAATTCTGCCCAAGGCAGACGCACCATGCACTACCTGACAGCGAGAAATAAGTCACTGCGGGACGATTTTTTGTATCGATCAAGATGCATGTCAGTGGGCCTCATCGTTCTCTATTGGATTCCATTAGTGCACGCAGTCGAGAAAGCGGAGGTATGGAAAAATTTTCGTGGTCCGGGTGGTCAGGGTATGGCCCGCACTGCCGATATTCCGCTCCGTTGGTCAGAGAAAAAAAACGTCAAGTGGAAAACCAGGATACCGGGCCGGGGTTTTTCAGCCCCGGTGATTGATCGCAACCAGGTTTGGCTTACCACAGCCTTTGATGTTCCAAGTAACCCGGAGGAGATAACGCGTCGCACGGTGAACAACACGGGCAGTGAGCCGATTACGGTATCGGACTCTGCCACCATGTATGCGATTTGCATCGATCGTAATACGGGAAAAATTATTCGTGAAATTGAACTATTGCATGTGAACGAGCCGCAGTGGGTTCACGTCGAAAATAGCTATGCCACACCCACGCCGGTGATCGAGGGAAATCGGCTTTATTGCCACTTTGGTACCTTTGGTACGGTCTGCGTTGACACGCATCTGGGGGAGATCGTGTGGACGAATACGGATCATCAAGTGATGCATGAAAACGGGCCGGCCAGCAATCCGATCCTTTGGAACGATTTGCTGATTTTTCATTGCGATGGCAGTGATGAGCAGTACATTGCAGCGATCGATAAAGAAACGGGTGACTTCGCATGGAAAACACCCCGTAGCGGAAGTATGCACGCTAATCCACAACTTAAAAAAGCCTATGGTACACCGGTTGTGATGCGGCGGAATGGTAAGACCATGCTGCTTTCACCGGCCGCGAATTGGCTCTATGCCTACGATCCGGCAACCGGTGAAGAGTTGTGGAAGGTATCATTGGGAAAGCTCGGCTTTTCGATCGTGCCGGTTCCGGTCGTCGATGAAGAAAATGTTTACGTATGCACCGGTTATGTGTCTGCCAACCTCGTCGCCTACGGTCCAGTTCGACCGGATAAAGCCCCGGATATTCTCTGGCAATATCGTAAGCAGGTCCCACACAAGTCGTCGCCGCTGTTGGTTGATGGTCGGCTCTATTTCATTTCTGATCGTGGCGGCGTTCTTACCTGCCTTGCTGCGGATTCGGGCGAGGTGCTATATCGAAAGCGACTCTCGGGTGGATACTCCGCCTCTCCAATTGCGCTGAAGAATCATATTGTTTTCTTCTCCGATACAGGCAAGGCAACCATATTGCGGCCCGGTTCTGAATTTGAACTCATCGCTGAAAACGAGATCGCAGGACGTATTCAGGCGTCACCGGCTGTGGCAGGAGATGCACTTTATATTCGGACCGAAACGGATTTGTATAAAATTGCCAAATAATTGTGCGTCTAGGAAAATATTTTTCTTGAAGATGCCAGTGCCTCAAATTATACTGTTATCAAACGGTTTTCGGATCGGAGCTTAAGGCGAAAGGTGTTACTTTGTACCTAGGGGGTAATGGCCCATGGTGTTTGCCTACCTGAATGCGTCCGACTGGGTGATGTATTCTTTCGTCGGTGGCATCCTCTTCTGCTGGGCGGTTGAGATTGCTGCGGCTTTCCGAAATGGCTCCCCGCGCTTGGGTGCTTTCTCTTTAGTGTTCTCTCCGATAGCGGGCTTGATAATCGGTTGTGTGCATGCCCGCAGATGGAAGATCACCCAGGTGATGATCGTTTACATCGGATGCGTGCTAGGGCTTTTTGGGACGATGCTCTACTCGATGTATAGAGCAGCGGAGAGTGTATCCGAAAGCCTCTGAGTCGCTAGTGATCTCCTGCCAAACGGGCATCAATATATTTTTGATGTGTTTCCAGATAGCATTCTCGGATCAGCGAATTCGTGTCGTTGTTGCTTAAAAATCCTGAGCTGAAATCAGGAATGTCTTGATCAATGGTCATGCGGGCACAAGATTTGAGATGTCGAATTAAGTCCTGGGGATCTTCGTCTCCTACCGAAAATCGGATCGTGGTTTTTGTAAGACCAGCATCTCGTATGGCATCCTCATTGAG
This sequence comes from Planctomycetaceae bacterium UBA7805, assembly GCA_002480485.1. GTDB lineage: Bacteria > Planctomycetota > Planctomycetia > Pirellulales > UBA7805 > UBA7805. Next base: position 26,849 of record DLCF01000120.1, on the reverse strand, counting down.
TTCTGAGTGAGTCGTCAGAGAAGGACAACTCACGATAGTGTTGGCCTGACCAAGGCTGATCATGTGACTGAATGCGGGAGAGAGTGAATCGAAGAAACGCTGGAATGATGCCCTGGGTATTTCTCCTAGATCGATCGTAAAAAGTGGCGCTGACAATCCGAGAAAAAGCTGTTTCCCGGTTAGTCCGTGATTATCGTTTTCGGTGAGGGCACTGGAATACACGGTGATTGACGGATGTGAAGCAAGGAACCGGGCCAAAATGATGGAATTGATGCATTTACGGAGCATTCGCACATCGAGGGTGCGAATTCCCTGGATAACCTCGAACGCGGCGTCAGCGCTGAGGAACGCTCCTTTCACGTAGTAAACATTCCAGAACATGGTCTGATCCCAGCGGCATGTCTTGTCAATATGCCCTTTCGGCAGAAACATATCGTCATTTTTTCCGATCACACAGCCGGCAATCACGCTACCTGACCCGGACAAATCTTTGGTGTAGCTGTGGATAAGGAAATCGGGTCTTTCCTCAGCATCCTTCGCGGCAAGAGGTCTTTGCAGGAATGGTGTGGCAACAGTACCGTCAAGCATGACTCGAATACCCCGCTCGTGTGCCGCTCGACAGATTCCAGGTACATCGAGCACATAACCGTGTGGATTACAGGGCGATTCCAAATAGAGATAAATTTTTCGACCGTCTGCGAGACGATCCCGATACTTTTCGATCGTTTGCTGATAACACTGTTCGAAACGATCGACAGAAAATCCGTCAAAAGTCTCTACGGCAACCGATAGATTGGAGGGTTTAGCAAACCAATCGTGGATCAGTTGGTGTGCTCCGCCGTAGATGTTGCGACTTGTGATCAGGATGTCATCCCGCCCGAGTAAATGCGAAAGAGTGGCGTCGATAGCAGCCATCCCGCTGCTGTAATTCCAGGCAAGATATTCCGATGCATAATCGCCCGCTTCTAGATCAACGATGTAATTCGCCAGAGAAATGCTGGTTGGATTGAGAAGTCGCGAGTAAATTTCTAACATCGGCTCTTTGCCGGAAAATGCATCCTCAATCCACTCGGCACAAGCGTAAATATAGGTGGCCGTGCGGGCAATGACGGGAGTCGCGGAAAACAGCGCAGTCACGTTATCAATAATTGGATACGGCCCTTTGGCAGTCTGGGTGGCCGGACTCAGCGAGAGAGCCTGATAACTACGACGAAAAGGAGTTTGAACTGAATCAAGTATTTTCGCTAACTGGAAAGATAGAAACTTTAGAGCATTGAATCTCGCAACACGATCGGATGCTTCTAGCGAAGCCATTTCCTGGATGGTTATTTCCCAGAGCGAATCGACTTCATGCTGGCATGTGTAGAGGTGTGTCGCGATCGCTGCGAGATGTCTACCGAACGGCGTATCGGGTTTTATTGCAAAGTGAACTAACTGTTCATCCACTAGACCGTTGATATCACTTGCCTGTGTGGTGTTTCGGCGAGGCGACAGTAAACGCTGGCTATCTTTCAGCGGGGTATCTTTCATGGGAGTGTTGTTTTCGTCTTAAGAAATGCTTCCTGTGAATCGGCTAAAAGATGTATTTGTTCACGAGACAATCGCGTGCCTGCGTCTAGCTTGGCATGGTGTTCAGGATGTTCAAGTGAAATAAAATCTGCACCGAACAGCGATGCCCCACGCAAATCAGCGCCCCGCAGGTCTGCTCCGACCAGATTAGCACCCTCCAGATCCGCGCCTTGAAAATTTACATCTCGAAGTGTTGCGTCCTCAAAATGGGCGTTGGCAAGATTAGCGCCGCTGAAGTTAGCCGCCGTTAAATTGGATTTCATAAAATTCGCATTCCGGAGCAATGCGTTGAGAGCTTTCAGACCTGATAGATCTCTTCCCGATGCGTCAATGCCCATCAGATCAAGTTCTGAGAAATCAAGGGACGCAATCAATTGGTTGGCCTGCTGTTTGGTAACGCCGCTTACCAGGTAACGTTCCTCTTTCCATGGATCAGCACGGTTATGATAGCCAGCGTCTTTTTCCCAGTAACCTAACCGGTCTTCCTCAAGTAACTCGATCGTTTCAAGCCATTTTACACTCTTGTAGAAATAGCGGTTGGGCACAATCACTCGCACCGGACCCCCATACTTCGGCGCAAGAGGATCGCCCTCTGCGTAGAGTGCGATCAATGCAGTCCGAGCAACATCAAGTGGTACACTACTAGAGTGATTCCGGTCGCTTCGCGCACCAAACGAGACGAAGGCTGCGCGTGGGTCAACGTCTTTCGGTTTGATAAATCTCGCGAGCGGAATGCCGCTGAAACGGACGCCAAGTCGAGTCCACCGCGTCACGCAATGGATGTCGATGCACTCTTCGACCAAAGACTGACTCAAGAGCTGTTCCAAGGTAAAAGACCTCGGACTATTAAACAGCCCCCTTAGTTGCAAGGTCCATGTGTCAAATGGACCCACCGGTTGTTTCTCGCCAACCGGCGGCCACCTGCCGGGCCGCAATAACTGCTGGCCCGGGGGAAGATTTTGACGTCCATCCTCGTGCATGCAAAATGTTGTAACTCAAATGCACCCGCGAGAGAAGCGGATTTCTAACATTCGTTTCCGGAGCAGACTGTTTTATTACACCCTGGGAATCTCATACCCTGGACGCGGAGTCCGAGCCGCAAAAGCATTGGCCTTAGCGTCGCCCATAATTTGCTCGGTCTTGGGGTCCCATTTAATTTTACGACCGGTGCGTGCCGCGATCGTGCATAAATGGCATGTGTTCATCGCCTGCAAATGGCTGTAAACGTCAGATACAGGCAGACCACCGTCACGTAGAGTACGGAAAAAATTCTGCTTGTGACCCTCAAAGGGCTTGCCCTTGTAGAGCCGGACAAGATCCTCTTGACCAAAGTGGCCGGCATCCCAATCTTCATCGATCGGTTTGCCACTAATGCGTCCGCGATTCACGAACATTCGGCCTTTGGTGCCCTCAAACAAGACACCGTTGGGCGGTGCACTAGTTACAATCATTTCAGTTCCGTTGGCAAAACGACAAGGAATCGCAAATTCGTGTGACGCGTTGTAGGAATCATCGACCTGCGCATAACCATCTTTGTATGGCACCGGATGACTCACATTGGTCCCATCAATTTCAACAGGCCCCATTCCCTCGGCATCCTGTCCCAGAGCCCAGGTTGCAATGTCCACGTGGTGCGCTCCCCAGTCGGTAAATTTTCCGCCGGAATATTCATACCACCAGCGAAATTGGTAATGGCATCGTTTTTCACGAAAATCAACCATTGGTGCCTGCCCGAGCCACATTTCCCAATCAAGCTCTTTCGGCACATCTGCTAGCGGAAACGGTCCTCCGGTCGGAGCACCATCGATGCCTACCGTCACTTTCTTGATGTCTCCGAGCAATCCCTTTTGGACCATGTTTACCGCGCGCAGAAAAAGTCGCCGGCTGCTTCGCTGTTGGGTGCCGATAAAGAATACCTGATCAGGATATTTCTGGCATGCGTCACGAATGAGTTTGTTTTCTTCTAATGTCAATGTGAGCGGCTTTTGGCAGAACACGTGTTTACCGGCCTGCAGAGCCTCGATGGCAATTTTCGTATGCCAGTGATCTGGTGTCACGATGCTGACTACGTCGATATCGTCACGATTGAGAACGTCACGATAATCTTTGTAGGTATCTGATTTGCCCTTGCCAATTTTCTCGTGATGTTTTGCGCGTTCGGCATGACGAGTGTCCACGTCACACACCGCGACGATGTCACCGAACTGTGCGTGTCCCATCGCGTCGCCAGTTCCCATGCTTCCAGTGCCGATACAGCCGATCTGCGGCCGATCATTTGCCGAATCATTAGCAAAAGATCGCTCACTCCAGGCAAAATACGGAACGCTGACTGCAGCAGCTGTGGTGGTTTGGAGAAACTTTCGGCGTGTGGGATGGTTCATGGGGTGGGTTCCTAGAAGCGTTTTAGGCGTCAGTCAGAGAGAATGTAAATCCAAGGGCATTGTTGACCCAGCTACAAGATAACCTAACGTCGACTTATGGGGCAAGTTTAGCGTTTATCACTTGTTTTTAGGCTCTTTTGGTGCTTCCCAGCTATCGGTGCGGAATGGCGATGCGGGTAGACCCTCACGATTGTAAAGATTAGCCCCCTCCGGATTCATTGCATATGCATATCGCACTGCTACCGGACTGTTGACTTCGGGGGATGATACAACCACGTTTTCGCCATCAATTCGGGCATCCGCCCAGTGCCAGATGCGATCCTTCCCTGCGATCGCAAAACGCGCGAGGGAGGCATTCGGAGCTTCCTTTGTCGGTGCGAGACCCTCTTTTGCCCCCACCATCAAACCGTTGCCAACATGATCAAATGAAATTCGCATGGTTGATCCCTCGCGGATTGCGGATTTAAACAGTGGTCCCGATGGTACGGTATCGCTGGCGTGAACATCACGCAGGCCCCACTGAGCAAGACGCGCCCCGACATCCTGCTTATTGCGTGGGTGAATGTCACCCGCCTCGCCGATATCGATTATCACGGCCATCCCCGTGTAAGGGATCTCCAATGTTTTCCGTTGTGCTTCGCGAATGGCTGCCCACCCATCACCGCCGGCCGGATCATTTGTGGGTGCTTGCCAGTTGGCGAGTTGGACGAAGTAAAAAAGCATTTTGGGATTTTCGAACATTTTCCGCCATCCCGCGATAAGTGCTTTCATTTTGTGAAAATATATTTCACCCTCCTCGCCGTTAGATTCCCCCTGGTACCAGATCGTCCCGCGGACACTGAATGGTGCGATCCCATGAACCATAGCGTTGTAGATAGTGGTTGCGCCCTGCACACTGCTGAAGTTTGGCGGCGATGGAGGACTTCCAGGGTGTTCGCCCGACTTCACTTTTTTTGCGGCCTCGCTCGACCACCGTTTCACCTCCGCCAGGTAGCCGTTGTGCCGCGCTTTACCCTCCGGTGTGCTTAGGTCGAGTGCCTCGAGCCCCTTCTTTATCTCGGCAAGAGGTCCGCTGTTCTCGAAACCGGCAGCGGGTATCCAGGGCTCAATTTTTGTGCCGCCCCAGTTCGTGCTAATCAATCCCACCGGGATTTTTGTTTCTTCATAAAGGCCACGACCAAAGAAATATGCGACTGCGGAGAAAGAGCGCGCGGTATTAGGAACACACTTCTCCCATCGGCCACTGGTGTTGTTTTTTGGCGTCCTGCTAACGGTGTGTCCCTTGACGTCAAACAGGCGAATTTCCGGGTAACTGGCTGACTCGATTTCAGCCTTTGCGTCCATGGAACTCTGCAGATGCCACTCCATGTTGGATTGACCACTACATAGCCAGACATCTCCGACCAAGATGTCCGAAAGAGTAATCTTATTGTTGCCCTGAATAATCATCTCCCGAGGTGCGCGGTCCGCCGCTACGGCGGGAAGTTGAATCCGCCAATTCCCCGTGGCATCAGCTTCCGCTTTCCCCGATTCGCCCGCGAATTCAACAGCCACTTTTTCGCCCGGCGTTGCCGTTCCGAATACTCGGATCGGTTGTTGCCGCTGGATGACCATACGGTCACTGAAAATATTCGGGAGCTTGACATCCGCCACACAGATTGGGGCGGTAGTGCCGCAAATTCCGACGATTAATGCTAGCATCCGAGGAATAAAACGTGCGAGGTTCATGTTATCTCTCTCTAGTTTACAAAAGCGAAAAATCGTTCTCGACCACAATATAAGGTTCACCCGTTGGACGCGGGAGATACCCCCGCCTCCTTTTCAATCCAAGCCGACAGTTTTTCACCCGGTATTTGTTCGATTCCCTCAGGCGAGAGGTGGAATAATGAATCTGCAAGTGCCCTGGCATCCGCAAGGTGGTGGGTGACGTGCAGTACCGTAAAAGAATTGTCTTGTTGCACCTTACGAAGCAAAAGGTACATCTGGTTTCTCGTTTTCTCGTCCAACGCGCTAAGCGGTTCGTCGAGCAGCAGAATGGTCGGTTTCGCGGCAAGCGCGCGTCCCAGTGCGACCCGTTGTTTCTCTCCACCACTGAGATTGCGGACACCACGGTGCAAAAGTTCACGAATCCCGAGCATTTCTGCGAGATCTTGCACGCGTTTATTAATGGTCTCTTTTTTCGCACCCCTGGCCACCAAAGCAAATGCCAGGTTATCTCGAACGTTCATCTTGTTAAAAAGCGCTCCATCCTGGGGCACGTATCCGATGTTCCGCTCAGCGGGTCGCAGGTGGGTGATTTCCCGATCTCCCAGCATGATCGATCCGTTGGTAATAGGTGATAACCCGGCAATTGCCTCTAGGAGCGTGGTCTTACCCGTCCCGGTTGCGCCCATCAAAATGGCGTAGTGACCGAAAGGGACCCGAAGTTCAACATTCTTAAGGGAGAATGAGCCTGCCGATAGCGAAACGTTGGTTAAATGAATCATCCGCTCTCTAAGCCTATAAAGAAATAGTCTTTGTGCCCCAGATTCGCGTTAGGATCAGTACGACCACTGCAGCGATGACCATGATCATCGAAATCGCAACCGCCGCGGATAGATCCCCCACGCTCAGCTCCAGAAAAACGGAAGTAGAAAGAACCTCGGTCTTGAATCGAGTCGCCCCGGCAAAAATGAGTAGCGGACCGAATTCACCCAAGGCACGGGCCCAGGCGAGTGTTCCGGCTGTCAGAATTCCAGGTAGTGCCTCGGGCAAGACGACGCGTGAAAATGCTGTTGCCCGACTGCAGCCAAGTGTGAGCGCGACTCTTTCACATCGCGGATCAATCTGATCGAAGGCTGCTTTCATCGTCCGAACTGCAAATGCGCAGGCGACCGCAACTTGCGCGAGAATAACTGCTGGTATTTGGTAAACCACCGCATCGCGCACCGCGAGTGGGGCGAATTGGAATAAAATCAGTAGGCTCAAGCCAACGACCAATGGCGGAAGAATAATCGGAATGTCGAGCACAGCGTCGACCAGACCCTTGCCAATGAAATTAAACCGAGATAGCAGATAACCGAGCGGAATTGAAATCCAAAGGGAAATGACGGCGGTTATTGTACAAGATATTAAACTGAGCGCGATCGAATAGCGAATTTCCGGTTTTGCCAGTGCAGCGGTAATCGGGTTATAGAGGACTGCACTGATCCAGGGAAACTGAAATTCCCAAGCGTATTTTAATCGACCTGGCCAAAAAAATTGTAATCCTGCAAGACCACCACCGTCAGCAAGTAAGATTTTCATCGTATCGGCCTTGATCGCATTCAAAGGCACGCGTTGAAGCGAACCGGGGCCCCTGCCCTTGGCAGTCTCTATCTTGCGGACGAGTTGATCGCCCTGCAAAAATTCAACAATGACAGGCTGGTAAGCGGCCAGTATTTTTAGATTCGTCATCGTAAGAGGTTGCTCCCACCGAAAGGTCAGCTCCCCAGCGTCGGTAGCGTCAATCGGACCGGGAGTCAGAAGATTACTGAGTCGTTCATCATTACGGATTGGTCCTGTTGTTTTGGATCCGGCTCCGGTGCCGGGCCCCCCAAAATCCGAGTGCGGTGTGCCCCACTCCGATTTGTCGCCAGGACGCGTGGAATCGAATAAAAGAAGTCCTCTGTTGGCGGACACATTCAAACCATACGTAGATAGATTATCGCGTAATTTGTCTATTGCTGTCGGGTCACTCGGATCCAGATCAAAAGTGATCGAAACATCGGTCGTGGATGATGTAGTTAGCAAATAGAATAGGTCGCCTGCTAGAAGCAATAAAATCAGCAGGACATATGTGCCACCGAGCACAGCAAGCGTCGAAATGAAGAAGCCGTCGCTCCGGATACGAGGCGTCGAATTTGAATCGCCCAACTTGGTCAATGTACAAACTCGCTTTCAGGGAGCAGCGGCATTTATGGACGGCTGATTTTTCTTCGCCTCTTGTTCCAACTCTCGTATAGACGGTCGCTCACCATCTACCAATTGCCAGCCGAAACCATTTTTGATGAAGTCGGATTTTGCCGCCGAGATGCTATCAAATAGCCGTGCGGAAAGACGCTTCGCCGAACTGTTTTTTGCAATACCGTATGGCTGCACTGCCTTCGCAAGCTCAGAATCAATGGGCAGTATCTCAATTTCGGTGTTCACTGCGGCGGCGTCAGATCGATAAGCCAGAACCGCGTCAGCAGCGCCGGTGATTATATTCGGCAGCAATAGCGAGCTACTGGTTGTTTCAGTGACAATATTTCCGCTCTGTTTCAATGAATCGTAGAGTCCCTCAGCCACTAATAGTTTTTTTGATAATGCCCCAATAGTGCATTGACGGGGTTGACCCAGCGCGACTCGAATTCCTGGCCGAGTTAAATCAGGCAGTCCGGAGATATTTTTTGGATTACCCTTTTTTACGACCAACACAATGTCTGTGTCTGATACGTTGACGGCGTCAAGGAAGAGGTCGTCCACCTTGCGCATATAAAAGGTGTCGCATGCCATGAATGAGTCCGGAAAGTCAGCTGGACTGTTCGCGTACATTGATCGCATCTGTGCTGTGAGAATTCCACACCCATTGTACACCGTATTCACTGTAACCCCTTCGCGTTCGGCAAACTGATTAACGGCATTTTCAATAGCCCGACGATTCACCGCTCCGACGTAAAATGTCAGCTGCGGGTTTTCTGCCCAACGGTCACCGTTAACCACGTTGAATCCCTGAGCGTTAAAGATAGAAAGTCCGCGGTCGGCCGAGGCAAGGAACCGGGCAAAGTGCAATGCCGCTGATGGGTTGTCAGCAAATTCTGTGACGGCCGCTTCGATGCTCGCCGATTCAGTATCGAGCCGGGGGTCGTGAATAATCTGCAGGTCCGGATACTGTGCCCCCGTACTGTCCCAGACGATGCCCGCATCTACACTGCCGAGCTCTACAGCCGCTGCAATTTCATTGACGGTCGGTGTGATGACGGTAGCACCGGTCATCAGGGGATTCCATAGCCCATTTCGCTCCAACGCAATTTTGGTTTTTTTGCCAACTGCAGTTGCTTGAGGATCACCGAGCGCATAGCTAATGCCCTTGTCAGTCAAGTCGCTTACGGTAGATACCTTCGGCGGATCATTTTTTCGGACGACAATCACGGGTCGTTGGGAGGCGATTGGAAATCGCTCCCGGACCAATCCCCTGTCCAGGGCGAGTTGTGTGTAGCTGTCGTCGGCGGCGATATATAAATCCGCATTCTTTCCCACAGCCAGCTGGGAAAGCATGGTGTTCGATCCCCCATATTGAATCGAAATTGGTCTGCCATACACCGCGGTATACTTTTGCGCAATCTCATCAAGTGGATAACGTAATCCAGCGGCACAAAAAATTGTAAGAGGCGCAGAGTTGCGGTCACCTGAGCCGGCCGTCGAGGGGTTTGGATTTTGGCTCACCCAATATAGTATCGCGAGCATACTAATCAGCACGGCGACCGAGATGCCGCCCAGTAGAAGCAGTGGATTAGCGCTGCCACGGCGAGCATGCAAAGGATGTGGCGACATGGGTTACCTGCTGAGGGGTCTCTAAGGGAGCAAGAAATGTCAGTCCGGGCGTCGGCTGCGTTTCGGAAATAGCGCGTGGCGTGCCTCAAGTATTATGCCAAACTAACGCTCGGGTGGGGAACCACAAACCGGGCAATTCGGATCGAGTTGAAGCTGCACTGTTTGAAATTCCATCGTCCGGAGATCGCACCGCAGAAGACGGCTGTGTAACGGTTTACCGATTCCCGTCAGAATCTTGATCGCCTCCATCGCACCAAGGGCACCAACGGATCCAGAAACGGCCCCAAAGACGGGGAATTCCCGATTCCAATGCCCTACCGCCTCCGGATACAGGCACCGCAGACAGGCTGTGGTGCCGCGTTGGATCGAGGTTAGCTGAAATTCAAGTTCGTACATAGCACATTCGACTAATGGAATATTCTTTTCAACAGCGGCACGATTGAGCGCGAATCGCTCTGAAAATAAAGGCGCGCAGTCGACGATCAGGTCTACACCGGAACACAATTTCTCAATGTTGCCGCACGTCGCATTTTCGTCCCAAGTGGTAATTTGGATATGGGGATTGAGTTCGCGCAGTCGCTCTGCTGCACAATCAACCCTCGGTGTACCAACCCTTGCGTGGGTCATCAGTAATTGTCGATTCAAGTCGCTAAATTTTATGTTTCCCGCGTGCGCGAGGACCAGGTGACCCACTCCTGCAGCGGCTAGTTCATAGGCGACCACGCTACCTAGCCCACCCACCCGAGTAACGAGAACGCAGGATGATTTGAGAATGCTTTGTCCAGCTTCACCGAAATCATTTACCCACATTTGCCACTCATAGGTGGCTTTTTCCTGATCGGTTAATGGCGGGCGTGACTTGGTCAAAAAAATCTCTCGTCGATTTTATCCGCCGCTGATCGCCGCTAGCAGAGTGATTTGGGCTCCGGGCCGAAGTGGGGCCGGGTCATCTAACAACTTTTGCTCGTTATCAACACAGAGCAGAATTGCCGGTCTCAGTTGAGCACTTGCATCCACCAGAAGCGTTCGAAGCTCTGGAGAAATCGTTTCGCAGAGAGTCTCAAAACAGTTTCGGAGCGTGGCACCATCTTCAACGCTGAGAATCTGTTCAGTGCCATCACCGGCGTTCTTTAGATGGGCCGTATAATGAAAAGTGATATTCACGGTAATTCGACTCCGAAGCGGAATTCAATTTTGATGAGAATGAGCAATCCTGGTTAAGCGCGCGCTTCGGTTTACGACGTGTAGTCCGGTACAGTATACTTGCTTGACACGGCGTTAAGAAAGGTCATTACGTTAAGGATCCCCTTGAGATGGAAGCATGAGCGAAAAAAATCTTCTCCGATTCATCGGGGCCGATGATGTGGAAGTTGAGGAATTGCCGTGGGGACCGCACCATTGGATTGTGAAGCCCGGAATAACCGACTGTGAGGGTCTGTTGCTAGTGAAGGTGCGCATGCCTCCAGGTAAGGCGCATCAATTTCATCGTCACCCTGAGTATGAAGAGATTATCTTTGTTCTCTCCGGACGAGCTGAACAGTGGATAGAGCAGGAGTGCCGTCAATTGGGTCCCGGCGAGGCTGCCCACATCCCTCGCGATGTGGTCCACGGCACGTACAACATATCAGATGAACCGCTCGATTTTCTCGCGATCCTATCACCAGCCCATATCGATGGACCGGCAATCGTTGATGTTTGCCAGGAAAAACCGTGGTGTGAGATAAAAACCCCCGTGCTTTATTAGCCGTAGGCTGTCAAAATGTCTGCTGTTATACTGGTGTGATGGGAAGCAAACGTGCCTCACGCCGCGATATTCTTCGCCTCGGTTTCGCCGGAGGGATCGGCCTTTCGCTGTATGACATGCTTCGATTTGACGCGAACGGCGCGGTCGCTGCAGAACCGAAGGCTGATTCTATTATTTATCTGTTTCTCCAGGGCGGCATAGCGCAGCAGGAGTCATGGGATCCGAAGCCTAGCGCACCGGTAGAAAATCGTGGCATGTTTGGCTCAATTCCTACCAAGATACCCGGAGTGCGATTTAACGAATTAATGCCCCGCACGGCGGAGATCGTGGATAGACTCACGGTAATCCGTTCGATGACGCATGGCGAGAACGATCACGACCGAGGGGTGCACATTATGTTCACCGGGTATGATCCAAGCCCTGTCGTATCGTACCCGAGCTTCGGTAGCGTGGTGGCCAATCAGCTGGGAGATCGTAATGAAATGCCACCGTTTATCAACGTTCCCGGGCAGATCGATCAATCATCCGGTCCTGGATTTTTGCCATCGCGATTCAATGGATTTTCACTCGGTTCAGACCCCGCTAATAAGAATTTTCGCGTTCAAGATTTGAGTCTCCCCGATGGCGTATCGACCGAGCGATTCGCCCGGCGTAAGGCAATGTTGGCAGACGTCACCAGGCAGTTTAAACGGAAGCACTCGGGGGATCAGATGGAGACCCGAGATGCATTCTATCGTCGTGCCTATGAATTGATTCACTCCAAGCGGGCGAAAGAAGCGTTTGATCTGTCTCGCGAAAAAGAAACAACGCGCGATTCCTATGGTCGATCGGAAGTAGGGGCCCGCCTACTTCTTGCCCGCAGACTGGTCGAGGCTGGTGTCCGATTTATAACGGTTCAATACGGTGAATGGGACCACCATGCAAAATTAGAACCTGGGATAAAGAAGCACGTTCCGCCATTCGATCAAGCCTTTGCCGCGTTGATAAAGGATTTAGAGGACCGCGGCATGCTCGATCGCACCCTCGTAGTCGCTTCAACCGAGTTCGGCCGCACGCCCACGATCAACACGCTGGCCGGAAGAGATCATTGGGGCAAGGTGTTCAGTATCGCGATGGCAGGTGGCGGCATGCAGAGGGGCTTAATTTATGGTGCGTCCGATGCAATTGCTGCCGAGGTGGCGGAAGATGGACTTTCAATTCCCGATTGGGCGAGCACAATGTATCATCTGCTGGGCATCAATGGCCACGATACACTGATGGCACCGGGTAATCGCCCAATCGAGATCGCCCGAGGTGGCAAAGTACGTCGCACGTTGCTCTTATAGGGCACTTGCATGAACTAGGGGAGTCTATGTGCCGCTGCATATTGATTTGGTTGGTTTGTTTCTACCTGGCCCTTTCCTTTGCTGGAGACGCCATCGCAGCATCGCCTCGATTAGCCCGTTTTGTGCCTGGGTGTGTGACACGCGGCAAGACGGTTGACGTTCTGCTTGAGGGAGAAAGGCTGGAAGATCCTTTGGCTCTCCACTTTTATGAGACGGGTATCAAGGCCACACGTTTCAAAGCTGCTGGTGATGCGGTCAGGGTTACCTTGGAAGTCGCACCTGACTGCCGCATTGGAGAGCACGTCGGTCATTTACAGACGCGGACCGGGGTTACCGAATATCGGCCATTGCAGGTGATCCCGCTCGACACAGTTGAGGAGGTAGAAGGAAATGATTCGCCGGAAACGGCCCAGCTGATATCGCTTAATCGTGCTTACTGCGGCCGTATGTTGGAGAAGGACCGAGATTTTTATGTGCTGGAATCGGAGAAACCAATGATTCTCAGTGTGGAGCTGCTGGGAATGCGTCTGGGCAATACGGTGCTCGATTCAGTGGTGACGATTCGCGACGAGTCCGGCAAGCTGATGGCCTCCTCAACGGGGCATCCCTTTTCGGTGAATGACCCTATGCTGCAAGTGGAGCTAAAAGATCCTGGGCGATATTACATAGAAGTCAGGGAACTGCTGGGGGCGGGAAATGAACAGGCCCATTATGTCCTTTGTGTGGGCGATTATCCGCGACCACTCGCACTTTATCCGCCCGGAGGGCCGACTGGCCGGGAACTCGAAATAGAGTGTCGCGGTGACCTCAAAGGTAACTACAACCACACGATTCGCACACCGCCAAACGTGAGTAGGGATCACAGTTACGCACCTCCGCGGGACGGACCACCGCCGCCTACCCCAATTCCGTTTCGTTTGAGTAGGCACACGAATCTGTTAGAGGTCGAACCGAACAATTCGCTGTTAGCGTCTACCCGAGGGGACCTGAAGCAGGCATTCTGCGGCACGATTTCCGAGTCGGGTGATGAAGATTGGTTTGGATTTTCGGCGAAGGGGGGAGAATCGATCGACATTGAGGTCTATGCCCGTCGTGTGCGTAGCTCGCTCGATCCGTCGATAGCAGTGTACGATGCAGAGGGGAACTTGCTGGCAAGCAATGATGATGGCGGGAAGGTGACCGATCACAGCGATGCCGAGGAACGAGGCGTTGATTGCTTTTTAAAATTTCAACCGCCAGACAATGGTAATTATTACCTGCGTATTCGCGACATTTTGCACACCGGCTTACCGACCCACGTGTATCGTATCGAGTGCACGTCGACTAAACCGTGGATGCTCATTCGATTACCACGTGTTCAAGATCCCAATGAATTGTACGGCCAATATAGGCAGCAAATTTTTATTGCCCGAGGCAATCGATTTGCCACGCTCGCGAGAGCACGCACTCGGAACTTTTCCGGTCGCTTGAAGCTTGAATTTCCTCAGTTGCCCGAGGGAGTTTCCTATGAAACACAGAACATTCCTGCCGGCACCACTGGGTTTCCCGTTGTATTCACGGCAGCAGACGATGCGCCACTCGGAGGAGGGCTTTATACGGTTCGAGGATCGCACGAAGACTCGAAAAAACAAATCGAGGGAGGTTATTACAATTATGCTGATCTTCTCCGAGCGAAAGAAAATCTCAGCTTGCTAAAGACCAAGATTGTCGAAAAGGTCCCGATCGTGGTTACTGACGCTATCCCTTTTAAACTGGAGGCAGCTCCGCCCGAGACTCCCCTCGTTCGAAGCGGCATCTGGAAATTGAAGGTCCGGGCGATGCGCGACGAGGGGTTTGAGGAACCAATTCGTTTAACAATGCCTTTTCTGCCGCCAGGGATTGCGACCAGTTCCGGTGCTGTGATTGAATCTAATCAGACCGAGGCTGAGTTCACCCTCAAGGCCCATCCAAAAATCACTCCACGTGACTGGAAGATTTACGTCCAGGGTGTGAGTGGAGAAGAGAACAATTGGATGTGGGCCTCGACGCAAATAGTACCGCTGCATATCCAGAAGGGTTTCGCGGGATTGCGGCTCTTACCAGCTCGGGCGGTCGCAGGTGAAGCCGGAATATTAACTTGCGAGATTGATCTTATCGAACCTATGCCCGGTGAAGCTACCGTTGAGGTTACCGGTTTGCCGGATAATGTAACGGCAAAAAGAGTTTCTCTCGTGTCCGGGAAAACGCAACTGCAAATTCCCCTTACGCTTGATGCTGACGCTCGAATCGGGAGTCACGGAGGTTTGCGCGCGATATTGAGGGTTCCGGTCGGAGACCAGTTCGTCGTCTCTGAATTTGGCCCCACAACTCTCGAGATAACAGCAGCAGATGCTGCATCGAAAGCCGAAGAAAAGGTTGCAGCGAAAACGGATGTTGCACCTGCAGGGTCGTTATCTCGGTTGGAGCAATTAAGGCTCGACGCGAAAAACCGAGCGGCAAACCGAGCGGAGGTGTCGCCATGATCGGCTGGATGATGTGCGTATTTTCGTGTGCAGTTGTTACCGACGATATAAAATTGGTGGTCTATCCGCCCGTAATTGTGGTGTCAACTGACCGTCCGGCACGTTTTATGGTTCGGCAACAGACTGATGAGGGCGAAATCGATTGGTCTGGTTCAGTGCAGTATTCCACCGGCGACTCAAATATCGCGCGTGTGGCAGGAAGCAATCAGGTGCAGTCGGTCTCAGGCGGAACAACCCAATTATTGATAGAGGCGGCGGGTGCACGAATCGAGATACCGGTTATAAGCCGAGTCGAAAAAATCAGTGGTGTCAGCTTCCGCCGTGATGTAATTCCCCTGCTCACCAAATCAGGGTGCAATAGTGGCGGTTGCCATGGTGCGGCTAGCGGCCAGGACGGATTCGGACTTTCATTATTCGGCTACGACCCCTCCGGTGATTACGCATCGATTACTCGGCACTGGGTGGGTCGTCGGATCCACCATGCGATTCCGGAGGAGAGCCTATTGATGAAGAAAGCGATCGGCGCGGTGCCCCACACGGGGGGCAAGCGTTTTGATCGAGATTCACTGGAATATCAGACTTTAAGACGGTGGATCGCCGAAGGTGCACGCGACGATCCTGAGCCGCCGGCCAAGGTTAGGCGCTTAGCCCTGTATCCGCCAGAGTTGTCGTGCGAGCCAGATGATTTACAGCACTTAATTGTTGTTGCACATCGTGCGGACGGAACATCGTCGGATGTCACCCACTGGGCTGAATTTCAATCAACGCATCCGAAGGTTTTTTCGGTGCAAGCGAACGGTAGGGGAAAAGCAAATTCCGTTGGCGAGAGTTTTATTACCGCCCGGTTTGATACGCTTACGACTGGGCAAAGCGTAATTGTGAACAACAAGGACGACACGGATCGATGGGTCGCCCAGCCCGCGCAGAATCGAATTGATGAGTTGGTTGATAAAAAGCTCAGAAAGCGAGGCATCTCACCTGCACCGTTATGCGACGATGCAGTATTCGTTCGTCGTTTGTCGATTGACCTTCGGGGCAAGCTACCCACGCCAGAGGAGGTGCGAGGGTTCGTAAATGAATCGCGAAGAGATAAACGGGCGGCGTTAATTGGACAATATTTGCAGTCAGATGAGTTTGTCGATTTAGCAACAATGCGATGGAGCGAGCGACTCAAGATGCGATCGGGAGGAAAATTAAGTCGCCAGGGTGTGCATCGATTTAGCGACTGGTTAAGGCAGAGCATTGCGGACAATGTGCCGCTTGATCAGATGGCGTACTCGTTGGTTGCCGCAACGGGGGAAACGGCAAATAATCCGGCGGGCTATTTTTTTCAAACTGAGAAAGAGATTGCAAAGCAGGCCGAGAATATCGCGCAGATATTTCTGGGCATGCGTCTGCAATGTGCATCCTGTCATAATCATCCGTTTGATCGTTGGACGATGGACGACTATTACGGTTTTGCTGCCTTTTTGTCACAAATTGGTAGAAAGCCAGGGGAAGATCCTAGAGAAATCATTCTTTATCACCAGGGAAAAGGTTCCATCACGCACCCCATATCTGGTAATGCCGTCTTGCCGAAATATCTTGGGGGCGAGGAGGTCGATGTGGGAACAGAAGATCCACGACTAGCACTTGCAAATTGGATTATCGGTCCAGAAAACGAGTATTTTGCGCCTCACATGGCAAATGTGCTCTGGTCGTGGGTTTTTCACCGGGGCATTGTGGATGACCCGGACGACGTGCGGATTAGTAACCCTCCGGTAAATGGGCCACTTCTAGATTATCTTTCTCAGCAGTTGGCTGACCACCACTTCGATGCTCGTATGCTTCTGCAAGAAATTTGTGCCTCGCGTACCTATCAGGCAAGGGCCGTAACTGACTCGGAGGCTGCAAACCTGTTTGCCGGGCAAGCATTGCGACCGTTACCGGCGGCAGTTTTGCACGATTGTATTGCGGAGGTCACTGAATCACTGACTCGATTCGAGAGAGTTGTAGAGGGCACATCAGCAGTGCAGCTAACCGACGGGGCTGTCACAAACCATTTCCTCGATACGTTCGGGCGCAGTGGACGGATGACTGTTTGCACGTGTGAAACGAAAGATGATTCCACATTGTCTCAAGCATTGCATTTGTTGAACGGCAGGACGGTACACCAGAAGATCGTCGATGGTAAACGGGTCGATCGCTGGCTTAAGGAAGGAATGCTGCCGCAGGATATTATTGAACGATTGTTTATGTGCTGCCTTTCCCGATCACCGAGTGAATCCGAAAAATTGGCAGTAAGTCAATTGATGACCGATCAGTCTGAGGTGGAAGTGTTGCAGGATCTATTCTGGTCGCTGCTCAATAGTCCCGAGTTTCTACTCAACCATTGAAAAGTATTAGAAATACAACTGTGACGATACGATGCAAAGTGTGCGATTAAAAATAGTCATCTGTGCAGCCTTGTGGTTTGTGTGGGGCGCTCTCCTACCCTGCCCCGCTCGTTCCGCAGTCAGTTACCAGCGAGAGGTCCTTGAAATTTTTCGTGCCGAATGTCTTGCGTGCCATAACGAAGACGATAAGCAGGGTGAGCTGGATTTATCGACTTATAAAGCGCTTCTCGAGGGTGGCATCAGCGGTAGTGTGATTGAGCCGGGTGATCCAGATGAGAGCCTGCTTTACCGTTTGGTTGCGCACCTAGATCAACCGAGTATGCCGCCTGAAACACCAAAGCTTGCGCGCGAATCACTCAACCTAATCAAGCAATGGATCTCCGAGGGCGCAATTGAGCAGGCGAGCGATGTGCCCGAAGAGATTGTCAACAGCGGGCAGTTGCCTGCCATCGCAATACCTCCGTCGCGACTGCAGCAGAGGCCGGTCTTTCCGCCGAGACTGCCACGAAGCAGTTTTCAGGTAACGGCCCAAGATCCGGCGGTGCTCGCCCTCGCAGCGAGCCCGACATCGCCGGTGGTCGCCGTTGGTGGCGTCAGGCAGGTGTGGTTTGTCCGGGTCGATTCGAATGATCGGATCGGCCGGATCGGATTCTCGGGAAACGATATTCAGTGTGTTCAATTCAGTGCTGATGGAAGCTTACTGGTTGTCGGGGGCGGACTCGCCGGCGCATCCGGAAGGGTCGAAATTTGGGATGTGGAAACTGGTAGGAAATTATTTAAAAAGGCCGACTATCTCGATACGGTGACATGTGTGGCAATTAGTGCGGATCATCAACGCCTCGCCGTGGCCAGCACCGGAGCGAAGATTGACTTGATCGACTTAAAGTCGGGTCAGGTTCACAAACGGCTGGATAAGCACACCGATTGGATCACCGATTTGGCATTCAGCGATGATGGCGTGCTGCTCGCGAGCGCGGACCGATCCGGTGGGCTGCATCTCTGGGAAAGCTGGACGGGTGAGATCTATCGCACTTTGGGCGGCCATAAACAGAGCATCTGCGGTCTGGTGTGGACGCACGATTCGAACTTCATTGCATCGTCTGGCAAAGACGGGTTTATTCGAATATGGTCGGCCGACAACGGGAGCGAAGCACAAAAAATTAAAGCTCACTCCGAGGGGGTAATTGCGCATGCTCGCCGTGACGATGGAGGGTGGATATCGGCCGGCAACGATCAGGTTTTGCACGTGTGGAGTGCTGAGGGAAAATCACTCCGAACAGCAAGGCCATTCACTGATACACCAACAGCTCTTGTGTACGCGCCGGTCGGCAAACAAATTATCACTGGTGACTATCAGGGTCGGTTAACACGGCTGGATGAGACTAGTCTGAATGCAACCATCCTACCATCTATTAATCCGCGATCACTCGATAGCCAGATCACTCAGGCGCGTCAGTCGCTGCAAGCACAGCAGCAACGTAGAAGTGAGGGCGAGGCGGTCGTGAATCGCATGAAGCAGCGCGTGCATTATTTATCAGTGCTGCTTGAAAATGAGAATCGACTACTAGCCTCTTATCGGGCGGACTACGACAATCAAGCATTGGCACTGCTGCAGTG
The DNA here is from genome assembly GCA_002480485.1 of Planctomycetaceae bacterium UBA7805. Taxonomy (GTDB): domain Bacteria; phylum Planctomycetota; class Planctomycetia; order Pirellulales; family UBA7805; genus UBA7805. Next base: position 7,784 of record DLCF01000120.1, on the reverse strand, counting down.
CCGACGGCGATTACGAACATTGACGGCAACGTTATCCGGTAATGAAGATTCATCGCAACAATCACGTCTGCTCGTGCAGCGAAAACTCGCGGCAAACGATTTAAAGCAATTGAAGAATAAAATTGCAGGCGTCGAGTCAGATCTGAGTCGCCAAGCCGAGCTCGTGCAAACGCGCCGTGCAGATCGGACCCGGCAGATTGAAGGCACCACTCGCAAAAATAAGGAACTTGCAGCGCTACGCCAGAGAATTAAAGAGTCGGTCCGTAGGCTTGCGCAGCTGATTGAAGAGAATGCCTATTCCACCCGATACGACTTGGCTGTGGCCAGCGAGGGTAAAACCGGTAAATTGGACGCGTTGCCTGCGGTGAACCATGCTGCTTCATCTAAGTCGACGATAGCTACGCCTTGAGCGGGCGTTGCATTCCGCGATCAGCCTCAGTGAACATCTGAAATGCCAACCCACCGATCCCTTCGCTCAATTCTGGAAAATGCCGATCGGTGGAAGCTCACTCTTTATGGAATATTTACGGCATTCTCAACCTATTTTTGTATGTACGCGTTTCGGAAACCTTTCTCGGCAGCCACGTTTAAAGACGCCGAGGGCGGTGTATTATTTTTCTTTAATACCGGCGTCGAACTGAAGACAGCGCTCGTAATCAGTCAGATTCTCGGGTACGCGCTGAGCAAATACCTTGGCATTAAATTCTGCAGCGAAGTCTCACCGACGAAGAGAGCAATTTATCTCATCGGCACCGTGGTTTTCGCACTTCTTGCTTTAGTTGGCTATGGTTTCTCGCCGAACGACTGGAAAGTTGTATTTATTTTTCTCACGGGTTTGCCACTGGGTATGGTCTGGGGCCTGGTGGTTTGGTACCTGGAGGGAAGAACCGTTTCCGAAGTACTTTTGGCTGGCTTGAGTTGCTCCTTTATCCTGGCCAGCGGCATCGTTAAAGATATTGGCCGATTTGTTATGGCCGATTGGGGGGTCTCCGAGCATTGGATGCCCGCGGTAGTGGGACTGTTATTTTTAATTCCTTTTTTTGTATCTGTCTGGCTGCTGAATCAGATGCCGGCACCAAATGCTGAGGATGAGCGGGAACGTACCCATCGAGAGCCGATGAATAGTGGTCAGCGGATTGAATTTGTCCGTCATTTTTTCTGGGGCCTGTTGATGCTTGTCGTGGCCTATTTTTTCCTGACCGCTTACCGCGATTACCGCGACAATTATCAAGTCGAGATGTTTTCAGCCCTCGATTATCCGTATGAAGCCAACAAGTCGATCATTACTCAGGCAGAAACGCTAGTCGCCTTCGGTGTGCTTGTGCCGTTAGCGCTGCTCTTCTTGATTCGCAACAATCGGTGGGGATTAATTGGGACATACGCCATTATGCTCAGCGGTGTAACGCTACTGGCGTGCTCCACCTGGATGATGGAAAATGATCGGATAAACGGTTTCTGGTGGATGACATGTGTGGGGTTAGGAGCGTACCTCGCATACGTTCCCTACGGTTCAGTGCTTTTTGATCGTTTGATCGCCCAAGGCCATATCCTAGGTACCGCGGTATTTGCGATCTATATCATGGACGCATTGGGATACACCGGATCGGTCGCCGTGCAGATTTATCGCGATTTTTTCTATTCCGACTCCGAACAACCAAATGCAGCAAGGCTCGATTTCTTCATCGATTTCAGCTATTTAATGGCTGCCGTTGGGGTAGTGCTGTTTGTGGGAAGTCTGGTTTACTTTCTCTCGCGGACCGCGAGTGTAAGCTCACATGAGGCATGACTGTGATGCCTAAGAAACTCAGTCTATACTTTGATGCAAGGATATTTTCTGGAGACGAATTATGGCTACCACCTCACGGCGTCATTTTCTCAAGGCCTCGGCTGGTGTCGCGGCAGCCGTCTCGCTCAGCAATCCAGTAAGCGGTACAGATCGCCCCAGTGGCGAGTCCGTCTCTGAACTGCCAGCTCATCAATGCACAAATTTTTCTGGACTGCACGCGTACGCGCAGAAGAGCATTGTCGCAGGCGATGAAATCGTATTTCGAGTCAGTAGTTCGGTGCCATATGATGTGCGCGTTTTGCGACTCGCCGGAGAGGTTGACGATCCGGAGTCCGATGTTGAAATCGGTAAGTTCACTGATGCAGAGCCAATGGTGCAACCAGTTCATCTTGGTTCTTATGTCCACGTTGATGATCCGATTGAGCCAGCAGAAATTAGCCACGGCCTTTCGCTGGAATGCTGGCTCCGGCCCTGGGGTTTCAATCAACCCGGTGGCATCATCACGCAGGTCGACAAAGATGGTGATGGTTTTGGCCTCATGCTTAGGGCAGATAGTCAGATCGAACTGTTTTGGACGGAAAATCCGAATGGTCCGAAGCAGCGACTGAGTACAACCTCTTTTCGCTTGGCTCGTCGCGTCTGGACCCACCTCGTCGCGGTATTTTCAGGGGACGGTATTAGCCTGTACGCCGATGGAGAATTATGCGGACATAGTACCATTCCCACTCAGCCCGTGGCGGTGAACGGTCCGCTTCGAATTGGAGCTTCCGGCGGAGATGACGGTGCAGCTCAGTTTATAGATGGTGATATTGCGATGCCTGCTATTTATGGGCGATCGCTTACTAGTGAAGAAGTACGGCAACGATTTAGGGCGCGGGCGCTCAAGGCACCAGAAACAGAGAAGCTAATTGCCTACTGGCCGCTGGATGAGGAACAGGGCGAGCGGATCAAAGACCAAAGTCAAAAAGGTCGCGATGGTTTGATCATAAATCACGGAACTTGGCAGGTCGGAGGACCGTCGTTTCATGCGGAATCAATTCAGCGGTACGGACAGGAGTATGATCCGGCCCGCGATGGGAATCGGGGTCATGCATTGCGGTTATGCAGTGATGATCTGATGGATTGTCGCTGGAAGGAAACGCATCGTTTGAAAATACCGATTGATGCGGTAAGTGGCGTCTACGTTGGACGTTTTTACTACCAGTGGGACAACAAACCGATGCAATATGATTGCACATTTATCGTATGCCGTCCGGATGATCGCCCCCAAGCCCCAGTATTAATGATCTGCAGCACATCGACCTGGCTCGCATATAACTGTGCGCCTTTCCCCCGCCCCCGGCCTGCCGGACGCGACTGGAATGCTCCTAGTCTCCCTGGCGCGCCGACTTACTGTTGCTACCACAATCATCGGGCCGGTCAGCCGACCTACTACCTGGGCGTCAATCGACCCTGGCCCGGCGCCGGGGCTGATAACTTGTTTAGTCCCAAAGAGGTCGATTACAGTCATCTCATGCGGGGTGAATTATTTACTCACCGATGGTTAGACGGAGTCTACGATGACGCTGCCCGTTATCGGTACGACGTTATCACCGATTGGGATCTACATAACAATCCTGATTTGCTTGCCGGTTACAAAGTAGTGATTGTCAACGGCCATAGTGAATACTGGTCTGCCGAAGCATTTACCGGAATAGATCGATACCTGAGCGGTGGTGGAAATTTAATGGTGATGAGCGGAAACAGCTTTTTCTGGCGAACCAGTTACAGTGCCGATGGAGCCATTATGGAGTGTCGTAAATATGATGCTCGAATTGGTGGTCGTCGCGCAGCCCCGATGGGTGAGACGTGGCATAGCCAAGATGGCGAACGCGGCAGCCTGCTCCGAGAGTGCGGTTATCCCGAGTACCACTTTGTCGGACTTTCCTGCATAGGCTGGGATGGCCTACAAAAGAAAGATGATTACGGAGTATTTTATACAACCACCGCCTCTCATTTTCTTTTTCATCATCCGGAAGAGGTGGGATTGGTTGATGGTGATACATTCGGGCACGCCCCTGACGGCGGTTTGCCACACGCCGTCGGGCACGAATGGGACGTTCGTTTACCGACACTGGCAGCGGTTACGACGCACATTCCTCGCGGGGCGATATTGCCAGATGACGAACCAGAGGGAATTGTGACACTGGCGGAGGGATATCGACCGGCGGGTGGGGGCACCTTTGATTACTTCACAAATCCCGCCCGTACTAGCGATGGTGTTTCTGCGGAGATGATTTATTGGCAACGGCCGGCCGGTGGCAGAGTGCTTCATTTTGGCGCGATTGCTATTGGCTGGGCACTGTCGAAAGACCCAAAGCTTTCAGCAATCGTCCGAAATGCGATGCACCATTTTGACGTTCCGAGGGTTGCGGTTGATAAGGTTTGATCATGATGGCTTGAGCAGCAGTGTCATGGTTTCCTAGGTATTCAGTAGCAGGAATAGTCGATGCCTTCCGACGATAATGGCTGGCGGAAACTCAGAGGCTGGACCATCTGGGCCGTTGCGACACTGTTTCCGATCTATCAGCTAGCGATTCAGATCGGCTATGGCTCGTTGGAAAAAGGCATCACACGAGACCTTAATCTATCGCTGTTGCAGTCGAGCCTCTTATCCGGATCGTTTTTGTTGACCTATGCTCTGATGCAGGTTCCTGCGGGCTTGCTCCTTGACCGGTTTAGTCCTCGGTTATTACTGAGTTTTTCAGCACTACTATGCGGTGCGGCAGCGGCAGGATTCAGCCGGTCTGATTCATTTTTAAGTGCATTGCTCTTTCGTGCCGCGCTCGGCTGTTTTGCGTCCTTTGGATTTCCCGGCGCCGGACTTCTCGCGCGTCGCTGGATTACCGGAGGCATGTTTGTTCTCGCCATGGGCTTGATTGATTTCTTTTTTGGTCTGGGTGCTGTGGGTGGCGAGGCGGGATTTGCGACGCTCCATAAAGTCGGCGTGAGTTGGCGGCAGATTATGGATATGTTGGCAATCGCCGGGGTGGTGATCGGTTTTCTGTGCATTATCTGGATACGCGATCGACCGCGAGGTACGCCTGATCGCTCTGAGCGAGTCCACATCCTAGATGCGGCTTCGATGTTATTTACAAATCGAAGGGTGCTTTTAGCGTTGATCTATTATGGAGGAATGATCGGCGCTGCATTCGGATTTGGCGGGCTTTGGGATATTCGACTTCAAGGTGCGTTTGGATTCAATGAGACTGAGGCAGTCGACCTGAATAGCTGGATTTTCGTTGGCCTAGCAATCGCCGCACCATTGTCCGGCATCTTGGCGGATCATCTTACGCGTAGAAAACCCCTGTTGATGACCGGTTCGATCGGAGCGCTGTGCGGTGTTGCAGGATTAATTTTTATTCCTCTGGTTATTCCATACTGGGCCTTGGTGGGAAACTTGTTGGTCACGGGATTATTCCTGGGGACCAGTGTTGCCATTTTCGGAGTAGCATGTGACGCAGTTCCCCCGCGATATGCGGGCACCACGATCGCCCTGGTTAATGGAGGTGGCTGCTTATTAGGCGCAGCGCTGCAAATTATTCCAGGCGTGTTAATAGGCCCTGGAGACTGTCATCCGCTGGAGACCTATCAGCAGGTCTTGGCGATCTATATCTTGGTTCTGTTAGCGTCTACCGTAGCAGCAGCCGTTTCCGATTTCTGATCGGCACCCTGCCCTTCGCCAGACAGCTTCTTTAGTGATGGGTGGCTTGTGCGAGCGGAATGTTTCTCATCGAGTGCTGCTGAATATTCTCTCATAGGCCCGAAAATGGGCTGCGTCGGTAGGACTGCAACCAACGGATTCAGCAAGTTCTAGAACATCAGATACGTTGTCAGCCACTCGCTGCCGAGTCATTTTTTTCGCTTCGACACATTTGGTCGCATGGATAGCATTTTCTGCGTTCGAAACATTCGAAGTTAATTCAACAAAGGCGGCAATCGCACCCCCCGGGTTCGCGATGATATCAGGAATCAGGTGAATGCCCTTCTGATGCAGTCGTTGCCGAGCATCTGTGGTTGTGGGGTTGTTCGCTCCCTCGACAACGGCCCAGGTTTGGATTTCATCAACATTTTCAATATGAATCACATTCTGGACAGCACACGGGAATAAAACATCAACCTCTTTGGTTAAAATTGACGGCAGCGGTTGTTTCGTAAAACCACAGTCGGGCAATAGCTTTTCCGTGGTGGCGAATTCCATGGCAGCGATTGCAGTGAGCAAATCTCCTGTAACCGGATTATTGCTTGCCCAGCAACCGTTAATTCTCGGATCAGCGATGGCGACCACTTGCATGCCCAGCTCACTTGCATACCTGCAGACTGCTGCTCCCATAGCTCCGAGTCCTTGAATCGCGACACGGGCTCCGGCCTTTCCATTTTGTTTTTGCTCAAGCAACGTCGCAGCCGCGACTGCTACCCCTAGGCCAGCAATTCCCTCCTGATCATAGTTCGTACCACCGAGCTCTAAGGGCTTACCGGTAAAGGCATCGGCCACGCCTAATTCATCGATTGCCCATCGGCAATGAATGGGCCGCGCCCCGATGTCAAAGCCGAATCCCCCCCACAATCCGCCGTTTAGATGGAGCATCGGCGCGGTCAGGCGAACAAAGCGTTTATAAGTCTGTTCAAAATCGGGCGCATCAGGGTCACCACGTAAACCTGATTTAGCCCCGCCGAGCGGTAATCCGGCGGCGGCATTTTTTAGGGATTGGGTCCGAGCAAGCATTCGCACTTCATCTAATGTTAGGTCAGGTCGAATGCGTGTTCCCCCTTTACCGCATCTTCCAAGTGGACCATTTATCGCGTTCCGAGTGCACCAAACGACAACGTGCCCCTCAACATCGTGGTCCGAATCTCGAATTGTGAGCTCCGCCTCGGGTTCAAGAGAGCTGAATTGTTGCTCCATCTGTCGGAATGTCCGATGGAATAACGCAGTTCCGGAAGACATAGTCGACTCTGCAACAGGGTGAATAATGCGGGATAGTAATTCCGACAGCTAATCGGATTCCCGATCGGTTTGTGACGTATAGGTGCTTTCGAAGATACGATCCGCATTACCGGCCTCAAAGCCGTCGCGGCGATGTGATCGGGTGATTTTTTCCTTCGGCAGATCAGTATGTTGGGCCAGCGGAAGACGCTCCGCAAACTCAACATACGAACCCGAGATCGGATGTTTTTCAATCTGATCTTTGCCTAACCTGAACTCACTTTCGATTACCTGTGCAACGGTACTGCTCTGTTTTAATAAACCATCCGGCGACACCTTGATCTTGCCACCAGAATCGTTGAGCGTAACCCCAATTGATTCAAGGAATGAATTAAAAGATTCAACCGTGTTATACGATTCAGGAAGATCGTGGACGCTGATAGTAAAATGGTTGAGGTAATACCTGTTGTAGAGTGCCCACGCTGCATATTCGCTTTCCCTCAGAAGTCGCTGGTAATGATCCCAAGTGAGAAGTTCCCATAGTGAACTATGCAAGAACTTGTCTACCTGTTGCCATTTATCGAGCGCGATCTGATCAACTGGATCGCTTTGGACTCTACCGGTATAACCGCGGATAATCTGCTGCGCGTCTTCACTCAGTTCATCCACGCACAATTCGCTTATAAAAATCCGGGGATAATGCTCTTCGGGAGGCGCGTACCAGTAAGCGTCCAACTTTTTTGCATCAAATCGATATTTGTCTCGCCGAGTGTATCCATAGGCAAGAAATATCTTTTCCAGCGACGCGATGCCGAGATGTTCAACGCCGATCGTGCGAAAAGCGACGTGATCGTTGGCAATATCCTCGGGTGATGCAATCACTTGCCGCTCAATAAGGGCAGAGATTATTCGTTCGACGTCTGGCACGCGCTCGCGATAGCGACGCATCAGCCCGTGCAGCGTTTGATCCAATCCGGGGCAGATACCCATGACTTTATCTCCCGTTGAGAAAGAAAAGTAATACCTCTCAGC
>DLCF01000155.1 GCA_002480485.1 Planctomycetaceae bacterium UBA7805 | reverse complement strand
ACTTTTAACAACACCTTTTGATTTTCCCTGACACTTCTCTTCGATTTGGTCAAGATTTGATTTTTCTTCGCCAGCAGCTGGTGCCCAAGTGGTAACCGTCAGAATAAAAGCAACAACAATATGGAAATATTGATAATTCATGCCCACACTCCCTTCAAAAAAAATCTTGGGTAAGCCGTTTTATAACTTTTAGTCGCCGCAATGCGTAATGGTGGTATACCACCATTGCGTGTGTTTTCAACGGTTGAAACAGAGCTTTTACGCCAGCGATAGCGAAAAAAGAAATATCAATCGCCGGTACAAGTAGATAATATAGAACTGGAAAACCGGAGCGTTGAGTTTTACGAGACCGGCGCGAATGTATATCCACAGGGACAGCTTTTCTTCCGAACGTGGATTTCTGCCCGGCACTTAGGGCACGATTTTTTCCATGAACGACCGGAGGAGTGCTGTTTCTCGTGGGATTCCTCCAGCTTTTTTCTATCCGCGATGATTTGATCGCTATGTGCGGTTTCGGCTCGTTCTTGTGCGCATTGCGGGTGCGTGCCAGATGAGGAATATGACCGGTCACCACAGACAGGGCAGACGCGTCCGCTCTGAATGATCTCTGGTGGTGGCGGTTTCTTTACACTCATCCGGACACGTCCACAACTGACAACCAAAATCTCAGTGATGATAGCGCACAATGCGAAACAGGGGTGATCCGCAAAAGTTGCGGATTTCGGTAGGCCAGCCAAAAACTATGCAGGTCGCACGTTCTCTGCCCGAGGTCCCTTAGGACCTTCACCCTCTTCATACGAAACTTCCTGCCCGACCTGCAGGGTCTCGATTGTAGCGCCTTCCACGGCACTGTGGTGGAAGAAGAGATCGCCCTTTTCTCCCTCAATAAATCCGAAACCTTTGTCCGCAATCAATTTTTTGATTGTTCCTTGTGCCATCTGAATATTCCTCTCACAAAAAAATAAAGTCCCTGCCCTTGGCGGGTAGAACGCGGTTGAAAGCCAAGAAGAGAAAACCAACCGCAACTTGAGAATAGCCCTCCGAAGAAGACCGTCAAGCAAATCGCCGAGGGATGAGAGCACCAATAGGCGGTACTCTTTCACTTACTTGATTCGGCAACTTAACATAAAACAAGAGCGATGTGTACGGGTGGAAAGTAAAAAAACCACTCTAATTCCGTCAATTTTGCGTGCACCCGGCCTTTTTTAGGCCGAATTATCGCACGACTCGGCCGGTATGGTTACCCTCGGTCAATTCGCCAATTTCACTCAAATTCGAGTGATTAATGTCGCCCGGAATTGAGTGGGCCAGGCACGAGGCAGCTACCGCAAAATCAAGTGCCTTTGACGGAGTCCGGTATTGATCAGAGCCTAGGGCGTGCAGCAAGCCCGCGGCGAAAGCATCCCCAGCCCCAACCCGATCTACAATCATATCAATATTGTAAGGGGCATAGACGCCTTCATTTTCTGGCGCGATATAGAGCTGATCATCCGGCCGCTCTAGTAAAATCGCCCCCCAGCGATTGTGGGTTGCCGAGAGGCTTTCACGCAATGTGATGGCGACGTGCGATAGGTTGGGAAAGGTATCCGCGGCCCGTCTTGCTAGACAAGCGAAGGCCTCAATATCTATCTCTCCTTCGGCAGTCTCGGCGTGTAATCCCAGCACATCGGTCAGGTCGGTTTCATTTGCAATTAATAAATTGAGTTCCGGTAGAATCTCACCCATTATTTTCTTCGCCAGATCCCGTCCCGACCGCTCTGTGTCCCATTGCCATAACTTGCTGCGGAAATTTATATCGCAGGATACATGCAGTCCCATTTGTTTGGCATGTTTAGCAGCTTCGATTGTGGCATCCGCGGCATTCTTTGAAAGTGCGGGAGTAATTCCAGAAATGTGGAGGTGCGTTGCGGCAGCAAAAATTTCGTCCCAATCATATTCCGAGGATGGGGCAAGACTAATGGAAGAATAAGATCGATCATAATGTACTCGGCTAGGTCGTTGACCAGCCCCCGTTTCTACAAATACCAATCCTACGCGACCTTCTCGACGCATGACATGTTTTGTGTCTATGCCGTAGCTTTGCATTTCAGAGAGCAACATGTCTGCCAGCGGATTGGTCACTGGCAATGCCGTCACATAACGCACGTCGTTGTTCCAATTTGCAAGCGCACATGCAACATTAAGCTCCGCACCGGCCGGGCCGAGTTTGTAGTGACCTGCTGGCCGCGCGAGGCGTTGATGATTAGGTGGACTCAGGCGAAGTAATGCTTCCCCGAATGTGACAAAATTCGCCATGTGCTAACCTTCTTGCTGAATTGCGTCAACAATTTTTCGAGCCCGCTGGGCCCGTCGAGTAATCTCCCCCCACTCTTCGTTTTGGATCAGCGAACGCGGCGCAATCCAACTTCCACCAACGGCTATCGTTGCCGGAAACGCGAGATATTCTTTCATCGCATCCTCCGAAATGCTGCCTGTCGGTATAAATTTTAAATTGAGATGCTGGTAAGGTGCAGCCACACTCTTGAGAAAAGGTAGCCCACCGCCAGTCGCCGCCGGGAAAAACTTTAGTGTTCGACAGCCGAGTGTGATTGCCTTTTCGATTTCCGTCGGAGTAAGCACACCGGGTGCAAATGGAAGCCCCCGCTTTTGGGCGTGCCGCAGCGTTGCTGACTGAATTCCAGGAGCAACAGCCATGGCTGCCCCCGATTCGATCGCACAATCCACCTGGGTCGGAGACAATACTGTACCGGCAACCGGGAGCATGTCCGGTAATTCTTTGGATATCAAACCTAAAGACTTGGCAGCCGAGGGCGTTCGCATCGTGACTTCGGCAATTTCGATTCCGCCTTTCCAAAGCGATTCAGCCGCGCGTATTCCTTGATCGACGTTATCGATTACCATCACAGCGATTGCCCCGGCCCTCACTAGCCGTTCGCACAAAGCAGGGGGAAAATCTTGCGTATTTTCCATCAGGAATTTCTTTATGGATGAGAATGCAGATCGAGCTCTGATCAGAGCTCGGCCAGGATTTACGTTACCCGCGTTAAGTATGCTATGCGACGGACTTTCTTTTAAGGGGCCGCATTCTGATTGGCATTTGGTAGATACACTTTCCACTTAGACGTATTGTGACCGGTTGCGACAAATGTGGCCCGATCAGCTACAATTCATAGCCTATAACATCTGCACATATAGGGAGATTTTGTCATGCCGAAGTCTGCTTTTTGGACACGGCGGAATTTTTTGGGCAGTACGATTTTCGGATCGTTGTCTGCTCCGCTATCCAACATAATGCTCTGCGGACAAGCAGCACGTGCGGACGAGACTGTTGAAGATGTGCCACTCCGTGGAAGAATCTATAAATCACTGAAAAACGGGATGGTTAAAATCAGCGGTTCATTGGAGGATAAATTCAATGCCGTCAAACAGGTCGGTTTTTCCGGGATCGAAATGGAAACTCCGGGTATGGATGTTGAAGCGACCCGCAAAGCGATCTCGGCAACCGGTTTGCTTGTTGACGGTACGGTGATCTCGACCCATTGGAGCATTCGACACAGCGCGAAAGATCCCGGAAAGAGAAAAACAGCACTCGAGCATCTTCAGCGATCTATCCGCGAAACGCATGCAGTCGGAGGTCATACGACCTTGTTGGTGGTCGGGCACGGAAAAGACGGATCGGCGGAGGAAGTATGGGATCGATCACTGGAAAATATAGCTCAAGCAATACCTCTCGCAGCGGAACTTGGGGTGGTGATTGCCATTGAAAATGTCTGGAATCATTTTCTCTATGATCATCAAGGTGCTGCCGATCAGAGCGCTGAACCATTTGTTCGTTATGTCGATCAGCTTGATTCACCTTGGGTCGGAATGCAGTTCGACATTGGTAATCACTGGAAGTACGGCAGTACAGGAGACTGGATTCGCCGTCTGGGCCGCAGAATTGTAAAGCTGGACGCCAAAGGTTTCTCGCGGCAGCAAGATACATTTACCAACATCGGTGAGGGCGATGTCGACTGGTCAGATATCCGCCGAGCGTTGAAAGAAATTAACTTTTACGGTTGGTGTGCGGCAGAAGTCGACGGGGGCAATAGGGTTCGACTTCGCGAGGTTTCGGAAAACTTGGATCGAGTTTTTCTTCTCGCATAGATACAACCGCCAATCGGGGATCTTGTTCGCCATGGAACGCCAACACAGTCTTTTCGGTCTTACGTTATTTTTGCTTTATCTTTGCCTTTACGGGGGGTTTGTGCTCATTAACACATTTCGTCCGGATTGGATGCAGACTCGACCTGTGGCAGGTGTCAATTTGGCCATTCTTTACGGATTTTGTCTCATTATGGTCGCTTTTTTTCTCGCTTTAATTTACGGGATCTTCGCGCGAGATGAACAGCAAGGGAATTCAGGTGACTGATCAACCTTCTCCACTTGCAATCATCCTTTTCTTCCTCTTCGTGGGAGTAACCCTGGGAATTAGTTTCTTTTTGGGTCGCCAGGCGAAGTCTTCGAAAGGTTATTTCGCTGCCCATGGGCAGATCCCTTGGTTCGTTAATGGTCTCGCTTTCGCGGGTGATTACCTCTCGGCTGCGTCATTTTTGGGTATCTGTGGCATGATTGCCTTCTACGGATACGACGGGTTTCTTTATTCAATCGGATATCTGGCCGGATGGATTGTAGCTTTGTTTGTCGTGGCCGAACCGATGAAACGCTTGGGTAAATTCACATTTGCCGACGCACTTGATGCAAGATTCGGCTCCCGTGGCATTCGACTTGCTGCCGGTATCAGTACCCTGGCGGTCAGTATTTTCTACCTGATTCCACAGATGGTGGGTGCGGGTGCATTAATTCGACCGCTCCTGAATTTTCCGCATTATGTGGGAGTGTTGCTGGTCGGAGTTACCGTGATTTTGATTGTCGTGACTGCCGGTATGGTTTCCACCACCTGGGTTCAGTTTCTTAAAGGTTCACTGCTCGTGATTTTCAGCGCTGTGCTCACCGTATTGATTCTGCAGCGCGGATTTGAAACTGAGCCAAATAACCAGCACACATTTATGACGCTGGGACCTTTTTCTGATAGTAACTGGACGAACGAACTTGTTTCGCATGAAGAAATTCAGGGGCAGACGATTATTCCGGCGGAAGGCATCTGGAAAGATCAGCCTTTCGTCCGCACTCGTCAGATGTCAAGCGACCGGATTACTGTGTGGAGTCGTGACCCGTTGGATAAGCAGAATTTTATACTGCGTGAAGGTCAAATGATTACCACGCGCAGTGATGGTAAGGTACTTGTCGCGGGATTACCGATAGGAACGGGTCCGGGTGAGGCAACACTATACCCGGTGGGTCGCGTGAGCCGCTTACCGAACAATGCTCAAAAAACCGGACCACTCGGTCTACTCTCTTTTTTCAGCATACTTGAGAATAGTGAAATCATGCTCTGGCGAAAAAAAAAGCTTGTCTCCAGCGAGCAAACAACCACCGTTTATTTTCAGCAACCGACACCCGGCAGTCAGGTCTTACGTCCCGGCGAGCATCCGAGATTTAAGGGAATTCGGAGTGATGATCCGCTCGCAAAGATCGATTTTCTTTCCTTGATGCTCGCCCTATTTTGCGGCACTGCCTCACTGCCGCATATTTTGATCCGTTATTACACGGTCAAAGACGTCAGTGCAGCTCGCAAAAGCACTATCGTAGGAATCGCCAGTATCGGATTTTTCTATATTCTTACGCTTTATCTTGGTCTGGGCGCGATGACCAGTGGTGCGCTTGATGTAACAGACAGTAACATGGCAGCGCCCCTGTTGGCCAAGAGCATCAGCCAGTGGCTATTTGCTGTTATTTCTGCGATTGCATTCACCACCGTGCTAGGTACGGTGAGCGGATTAATTCTTGCCTCTGCGGGCGCTGTGAGTCACGACCTGATTTCTTGCTTCCGCACTCAGCCACTTGATGATGCCACTCAAGTTCGTGTAGCCAAAATCGCGTCTTGTGGCGTTGGCGCGATTGCAATCGTGCTGGGTATCGTGTTCCAGCAGATGAATGTCAGCTATCTGGTGGGCTGGGCATTCAGTGTAGCCGCCTCGGCCAATCTGCCGGCACTTGTGATGCTCTTGTTCTGGAAAAGGGTAACGCAACAAGGCATTGTCGCAGGTGTGCTGGTCGGCATGATCAGTTCGCTTACCTGGATTCTTCTCAGTGGGGACACTTTCGAAAAAGTATATGGCCTAGACCCCTCTGGTGCGTTGGTTCCTTTTAGCCAACCCGGCATTGTGACCATTCCTCTGGGATTCATCGCACTTGTGTTTGTTTCGCTTTTGACTCAGCCTCGAACCAAGGCAGCCTGAGGAAGCTTGTCCCCTGATGCAACCTACTGAGATCCTAAAGCAGACCTTCGGTCACCAATCTTTTCGCGGTCAGCAAGAGCAAATCATGAATACACTCTTGCGGGGTGGTCACGCGCTGGTGATCATGCCGACAGGCGGTGGCAAATCTCTTTGCTATCAGGTTCCCGCGCTAAGCCTTGCCTCAATCGGGTCTGGTATGACGGTAGTGATCTCTCCTTTGATCGCGCTGATGAAGGATCAGGTCGACGCTTTGACGCGGAAAAAAATACGAGCAGCATTCATTAACTCATCGCTCACGCGTCAGCAACGGGAGGAAAGTTACGCAGCATTGGAACAAGGCCGCTATGATTTAATTTATGTTACTCCGGAAAGATTTCGCAAACCGGATTTTCTCGCTGCCTTAGGCGAACAAAGGGTGGCGCTGTTGGCCGTTGACGAGGCCCATTGCATTAGTCAGTGGGGCCATGATTTTCGTCCTGAATACACGCGATTGGAGGAAATTCGTAGAATATTAGGCCAACCTGTGACTGTTGCACTCACCGCAACTGCTACGCGTGAAGTGCAACAGGATATTGTGAATCAGTTGGGCCTTACGTCGGGGAAGGTTCGCCTCTTTCACGAGGGTATCGACCGTCCGAATCTTGACCTTCAAGTTGATCGGGTATGGGGTGAACAAGAAAAACTGGATCGTATTCTTCATACGCGAACGCGATATCCCGGTCCCGGAATTGTTTATTTCTCCTTAATTAGAAGTCTCGAAACCATGAGCGAGATGCTCGAAGCGCATAAAGTGGAGCATCTCGTCTACCATGGAAAACTAAATCCCAGCGAGCGAAGATCCCTGCAAGAGACCTTTATGCGGGGCGATGACCAATTGGTCCTAGCGACCAATGCCTTTGGCATGGGAATCGACAAGCCGAACATCCGGTTTGTGGTGCATGCTGAAATTCCCGGATCGATGGAATCCTATTATCAGGAAATAGGGCGAGCTGGTCGCGATCAACAGCCTTCGTTGTGCCTTCTACTTTATGATGAGAGTGATCTGGCAATTCAGATGGAATTTATTCAGTGGAGTAATCCAGATGCGGATTTTTGCCAGCGAGTTTACGAGTATCTTCAAAGAGATACTGAAAAAATTCATGCGTTTGGTCAGGAATGGCTACGTGACCAATTACATTTTAGAAACCGTCATGACTTTCGGCTTGAAACGGTGTTACAGCTTTTTGATCGCTATGGAGTACTCAAAGGTAATCTGAATCCGTTGCATATCGAGCAACTTCAACCGATGCCGACCGCTCTTACCAATCCTGAAAAGCGACAAGATAAATTGCTACGGGACCAGAAAAAATTGCATACATTGTTAGAATATGTAAAATATGACGGCGATCGAAAAGCATTTATTCACGACTACTTCGGCCTACCTTACGAGCAGTCGATAGAAAAATGACTGAATTGCATCCATCCAGTGGACCGCATAATCATGAGCAGGCAGCGTGAAATTTCGCATGCAAGGCATCGCGGGCATGGGTCGGATATAAAGTCTGTTTGTTGTGCCATTCTTCTAATCGGTTTGATTCCAGTTGGGTTGGCAGGTGAAGAAGAAGGTTCGGTGTCGAGCCCGATTACCAGGGCGGGTGAAATCGATCCCGGTCAGATTCAGTTACCCCCCAAATTTTTTGCCGAGAAGATTTATAGCGTGGACCGCGAAACGCAAGGATCGTGGGTTGCCCTGGCAATTGACCCACAGGGAAGAATGATCGCATCAGCACAGTCGAAGGGTTTGTTTCGCATTACACCGCCGCCGATTGGGAGCGGAAAGTCGGCCCGGGTGCAAAAAATAGATCTTCCCGTCGGGCAAGCTCAAGGACTGCTGTATGCGTTTGGCGGCCTGTACGTGGTCGTCAACGGACGGGCCGCACAGGGATCCGGTTTATACAAGGTTTCCGATACTGATGGAGATGATCAATATGATCAGGTGCGCTTGCTCCGCAAATTTAATGGCGCGGGTGAACATGGTCCCCATAGCGTGGTACGCGCGCCGGATGGCAAAAATCTTCTGATTATCGGGGGTAATGCAACTGATGTTCCGGAATGCGATATCCAGCGGCCACCTCCGCACTGGAGGACCGATTCTATTCTGTCAACTCAAAACGATTCCCGCGGATTCGGTGCACATCTCAAACCACCGGGTGGTTGGGTTTGTCGGACTGATCCGCACGGGCAGGTTTGGGAGTTAGTGGCGATGGGATTTCGCAATGCGTACGATCTTGCCCTGAATTCGGCGGGGGAGATTTTCACGTTTGACTCGGATAATGAGTGGGATATGGGAATGCCCTGGTATCGACCCACGCGGGTGTGCCATGTTCGCAGCGGCGGCGAATTCGGTTGGAGGACGGGGACCGGCAAGTGGCCGGACCATCGTCCGGATAGCCTTCCGCCGGTAGTCGATGTTGGTCCCGGCTCTCCGACAGGAATGGCCTTCGGCTATGGATCCCATTTTCCCGAGCGTTATCAGAGAGCCTTGTTTCTGGGCGACTGGAGCTTTGGAAACATTTATGCGGTTCATTTAACGCCATGTGGTGCTTCTTATGAGGGTGTGGTGGAATCATTTGCATCTGCCGTTCCACTACCCGTTACTGATCTGGTGGTCAGTCCCCGGGACGGCATGCTTTATTTCACGACCGGCGGCCGGGGGGTAGCCTCGGCGCTGTATCGCATCGGTTATCGTGATTTGGAAACCCCGATAAAATTCCAGAGGACTTCCGAGCCAAGCCAAGCCTTTACGCAACGACGAGAACTTGAACAATTACATCGGCCTGCAGATGCTGATCAGGTGCAACGCGTAATTGATTTTGCGTGGCCTTTTCTATCGAGTGCAGATCGTCATCTTCGTTACGCGGCACGCCTAGTGCTCGAGCACCAGCCCTGCCGCTGGTGGCAAACACGTGCCTTGCAGGAGCGCAATGCACAAGCGTTAATTCAAGCATCTATCGCGTTGTGCCGCGCGCAAAATGGCACCGACTCAGAAATACAGCAAAAGATTTGTGCCGCGCTCGATAAAATAAGCTGGTCAATACTTTCCCAGAGTGAAAAAATTGACCTTTTACGCGCTTATCAGTTAGCAATCATTCGCCTCGGAATTCCGACCGCAAAACTTCAAAGCCGTCTGCTCGACCGATTAAATCCGCTGTTTCCGGATGCATCAGGAAATGTTAACAGCGAACTGTGTCAGTTGTTGGTTGCTTTGAAATCTCCATTGGTTGTTGCGCGGACGCTTGATTTAATTGCCACTTCAAAAACTCAGGAAGAAAAAATCGGATATATGCTTTTCTTGCGACTACCCGGCCTCGAGTGGACCAAACAGCAGAGGCAACGTTATTTTCAATGGTTTAAAAAGTTGCATGCATTTCAGGGTGGCGAGTCATACGACAGTGTTCTTACACAAATTCATCAAGAAGCGTGTGAGCATCTTACAAACGAGGAAAAAAAGGCTTTGGGTAAGCTGGTACAATTTGATCCCGAAAAAAGTTCATCAGCCGCTTCGTCGGTGATAAAACTACAACGCCGATTTGTGCGCAATTGGAATGTGGAAGATTTTCAATCAGATCTTGTAAAGCCATTATCAAATCGTGATTTTGATCAGGGTGCATCATTATTCTCTGAGATCGGCTGCATTCGCTGCCATCGAATTGCTGGAAAAGGTGGTATTCTCGGACCTGATTTGACGACCGTTGGTCGCCGATTCACGTCCGGAGATTTACTGGAGGCGATCCTTAAACCGGATCGGATAATCTCCGATCAGTATCGGGCAACAACATTTAAACTAAACGACGGTAAACAAATCACCGGACATATTGCAGATATCCACAAGGGGAAGTGGAGCGTCATAACCAATATGTTGCAGCCTCGCAATTATACGCCGATTGACCCGCAGGTCATTGAAGACGCCTGGCCATCCAATGTCTCGATGATGCCCTCCGGTTTGCTTGATACCCTAAGTCGAGAAGAAATCTTGGATTTGCTCGGCTACCTTCAAGCGGATCACCATCGCTTGTAAGTGACGATTTCAAAAACATTGCTATATGCAGGAGAGTTTCCAAACGGTTGGCGGACGGACCCCTATGTCCCACTAGGTACAAATAAATCGCTGGTTGAATTCATGATTAATGGGGTGTCTCGACAGGGCGGATTGAAAATCGAGCCTACCAAATAATACGCATTCTTTTTGCCCGAGAATTGGGCCAGGTTCCAGGAAATATAACCTGTGTTGACTCATCGCAGCCAACTCTGTTAGCGCCGAATCAAAAAGAAAATAGAGAGTTATTATGCGCAAGGCACAATTCACTTTTTATGCCAGCAATATTTAACCGGTTCGATCAGTTCATTGATCGGTCAAAACCATCCTCGAAGCTTGCACATCATCAGTCGCTGCTCAAAGTCGTGATTGTAAAAAACAATCATCAGTTTTCTGTGAGGGAGATTCCCACCCATCTCTTAAAAGATATGGTGGGTTAATCTTTCAACTTAAAGAGTCGCTTGAAGGCCTCGAGCAGTGAATGGGGCGCTCCCTGATGCGCTTCTTTCCGCAAAGAGTCGAGGGGCGGATGCAGAATTTTATTGATGAACCGATCGAACGCACGAGAAATCTCTTGCCGCGCATTTGGGTCACTGTGCGGAATTTTGTTGAAAAGTCTCTCAAGCTCTTCAATTTTCAATAACTCACAGCTTTGCTTTAATTGTCTGATCGTAGGTGCGGTTGCACGATGATGTAGATCGACCATGAACTGCTGCGTTTCTTCTTCAAGAATCTTTTCCGCGGCGGGCCACTCGTCTTGGCGCGCCTGTCTATTGCGGTGGCATACAATTTGTAAGTCGTCGATGTTATATAAGTAGACACCTAGACATTTACCAATAGCCGGATCGAAGTCGCAAGGAACTGCAAGATCCAAGATGGCTAACGGTCTTTGGTTACGCTTCGATTCAATTTTTTTAAAATCGTCCAGCGTGACAACCGGTTGACCCGATGCTGTTGTGCTCACAATCAAGTCTGCCGCTACAATCAACGCTTCCAACCTCTCCCAGTGATCGGGGTGGCAGTGCCATTTCTTGGCCAGCGTAGTGCTTCGCTGTAAACTTCGATTTACAATCGTAACCTTATTCGCACCCGCAGCCCGTAAGTATTGGAGTGTCTCTTCGGCCATTTCCCCCGCACCGATCAATAAAATATTTTTATCATCGAAGCGTTGGAATATTTGTGTGGCAAAATCACTGACGGCGACTGCGGGAATACTGATGCGTTTCTGGTGGATCGCTGTATCGTTGGCAACGCGACGTGCTGCCTTTAGCGCCGCTTGAAAGACACCATGAGTTAGCGGCCCCGTGCTGCCAAGCCGCGTTGCCTCTTCGTAGGCCTGTTTGACCTGTCCCAGAATTTGAGATTCACCGACCACCATGCTATCGAGGCTTGAAGCAACATAGAATAGATGTCTTACCGCGTCTTCCCCTGACTGCTGAAAGAGCTCACCAAAAATTTTATCCGGACTCAGATGATGAAAGTCTGCCAAAAACTGCACAACGTCCTCGTGCGATGGCGATTCATTCTGATCCTCTGATGCCGTATAGACTTCAACACGGTTGCAAGTGGAAAGCACCACAGCTTCTGTGTTAGGAAATCGGCCTTGCAGACTCTCGATGGCGCCTGGAAGATCCTCAGTGGCAAAAGCCAACTGCTGTCGCAATTCAACAGGTGCCGTCTGATGACTACAACCAACCAACTGGAGTTTCATGAATATACTCCCCGTGGTTTCGCACCTTTGACCGACTCGATATGAGAGATCTCGTCTAATGGCATTTCGCGGGTGGGGTGTGCGGATGGAACCAAACGAGTGACCGCTAGGACAAGCAGTAAAAATACAGCACTTACAAGGGTCAGATAAGCCACCTTGCGACCCTGGCGCGAGGGGCGGTAAACGGCATTGAATAGCATAGCGACCGTAAGCCACAACAATAAAAACCCGCTGCTCAGTACCACGGGATCGCTCCAGGGAACTTCTCCTTCGCGGGCATTTAGGGCGATTCCAGACAGCACACCCGTCGCCAATAAAATCGCTGCCACTACGATACACCGAGCCGTGATTTTTTCCGTCCACTCCAAACTGGGTAGCCGAAATCGGACGGGAGCTCGTTTTTTCTGCAGGCGACGAGATTGCATCAAATAACTTACTCCGCCGATAAATCCGAAGAAAATCACCACTGTACCAAGCAGCAATGAAAAGCCGTGTACCATACCCCATGCCGACTTACCCATCGGATAGCCACTTTCCTCGGGTAGATATTCAGCAAATGCAATGAGCGTTAAAACAAGAGGCAATAAAAAAATACCGAGCGGCACTTTTGGGTGATAAAATATTAAGTAGAGGTAAATTGCAGCTAGGATCCATGCAACAAGTAAATACCAATCGAGCGTGTCACGGCCTGACTCATGAGAAAGTCTTGCAATTACGAAAAGGGTCTGGGCCAACAACCCCGCACAAGCGAAGCTGATCAGAAGGACACCGCGAATCCCGCTACGGAAAAATAGCCGCGATAATTCCAGCATCAACGCGACGGTGTAGCTGGCCGCAAAGCAGAATACGCTAATGTTACCCATGGAAATCGATCTAGTAAGTTTCGTAACCCGTGCTCGTGTGTAACACCTGATGTTTGATAGACGCGCTCTCGTTATCTTTCTAAATTGTATTCTTTTAATTTTTTATGCAGGGTGTTGCGATTGATTCCAAGTCGGCCCGCGGCCTTGATCTGGATATGATCGCACTCGACCATGACCTGCGCGATTAGCTCTCGCTCTACCCGGCTCACAATTTTAGCATACAGATTGCCTTCGTTAAGATCGGAACTTGCCAACCCCTCCTGAACCACATCAAAAGAAAGCGATTCTAAATCCCCACCCCGATCTTTCCGACGACGCATATTTTCCCGAAGCGTGACAGTGTCAGGCAATAAGTCCATCGAGAGTTCATCCTTTTCGGCCAGTACAACTGCGCGTTCAATGTAATTCTGAAGTTCACGCACATTACCCGGCCAATGATATTCCTGCATAGCACGCATCGCGTCACTGGCGATATGGGTGACATACCTGTCATTCACTTCATTATAGTTGTCGAGGAAATAGCTGACCAACTCGGAAATATCCTCGCGTCGCTCCCGCAGGGGCGGCAACTCAATTGAAACTACATTTAAGCGATAATACAGGTCCTCGCGGAATCTTCCTAATTCAATTTCTTCGATAAGATCGCGATTTGAAGCGGCAATAACTCGCGTATTTACCTGGATTGTCTGCGTGTCTCCGACTCGTTCAAACTCCTGCTCCTGTAAAACGCGAAGCAGTTTTACCTGAAGTTGTGGTGTAGTGGAATTAATTTCATCTAAAAAAATGGTGCCTGTGTGTGCTGCCTCAAACCGACCGGTGCGATTATTGATCGCGCCTGTAAAGGATCCTTGCACGTGACCAAAGAGTTCACTTTCAAGAAGACTTTCGGTCAAGGCGCCACAATTGACCCGCACAAAAGGTCCATTTTTTCTTCCACTCAGCTGATGAATTGCCCGCGCTATCAATTCTTTCCCTGTACCCGTTTCCCCGAGCAGTAGTACAGAGGCATCACTCTTCGCGACTTTCCGGGTAAGCCGGTAGACCTGTTGCATTGTTCGGCAGCTACCGATCAGCTCCGGTATGGGAGGCCGCGTCTCACCGTGTGATTCTGCAGAAAAATCTGAACTCATCATAAAGGGAAAGACTCATTTGACTCGATGTTTTGCCCGTTCATTAATGCTATTTTTCGATGCTTGATTGATCGATTTCAGAATGCTCCACTGCAAAGCTTCTTCCTCGGCCCCTCGCCCTTGAGTGGAATCATAGCGGTCTTTCTGCTGCTGGATTTCAACTTTAGAGAGACCGATGCCATATCTAGACAAATTCCTTGCAAAAGCACTGGCCGCGCTTTGGCGTGTTTTCAGCGGAAGATAGACATTGCCGGCCGTATCCGCCAGCGCGACCTGCGCAGCAGGACCTTCCATACAGGCCAAAATATCAACTGCAAGGATCGCCTGTTCCGCTTGCTGCATACTCTCTTTAAGAATGAGCAACCAACGGTCAAGATCATAGCCACCTGGAGATTTCTGGATGATAGTTCTAAAGAGCTTAAGTGCCGTATAGCATTGAGCAAGCCGCTCGGCCTTCGGTACAAAATTTTCACCTGCCAAAGCAATCAATTTTTTTACATCCCGTGCCGCCAGCTCTTCGCCGTTAGGCATAAAAAAGAGGGTTGAGAGAGGATCATTTACAACAAGGTTTTCCGCTCTGTGTTCATTTGTCGAATCGACAATAATTCCGATTGGAAGCCCTGCAGTTTTCGGATCGGTACGGAACTCGTGCAGGACATCTCCTATGGATCGCGGACCGATCGTAAAAGAAACGAACATGGCAACATAATCGGGATGTTGTTGGGCAGCCATCATTGCCGCCCGCCCCGTGGGATAGACGTCGGTCAAATAGCCAGCCGATTTCAACATGGACGCCAGCGACTGTCTGCGACTTTTACCACGATCAGCAATCAAGACACGGGGTGTGCCCTGTGAGGCAGCGAAATAACGCAGCGTATCGCTCACTAGGCTCTTGCCGGCGAACGGGACGTCTTCGGCGAGGGCGACAATTGCTTTACATGCCGCAAGCCTCACGCGACGATCTTTGTGTTGCATCGCTCTGACTAGGGGATGGGTCTCGCCGCCTCGCCGGGTAACCAAATTCGTCCCTTCTTCGCCCGATACATCCAGTTGCTCGAGCAATTCTGCGGATCCAATCGCTGCCGGTACGTAATCATTTTGAAGCGCTGTTTCAAAAACCGCCTCTAAAAAGTTCAAATCTTTGAGCTTATTCTTTTGTTCATCAGTCAAAGAATGATTTCGCGTCAGCAAGGTGTTATTCAATGGTAAGGGGAGCCCTCTGGCCAACTTTTCGTACTGTAAAATTGCTATCGTCTCCAGGATTTCATTTTCGCTGGCGGGGGAAATACGCGACAAGGCACGTGCAAGCCGGCACGCTGCTTTTGCCGACAACAGCGATTGCTGGCCCGAATGCTCTGTGAGGGTTGCCTTGACATCATCCCATTCCCAGATAACCTGTTTCGCCGTGCCGGGGACATCCGTTTCATTTTTTCCTTGGAGATAGTTCCGGATTGATCGCCTTATTTTTCGAGAAAGGTCTTTTTTCTCATCAGTGTCTGCAGAGATAAGAGTCGCGATGCGGATGTCATCGAGGACTGCGGTATCTGCTAACTGCGTCAAAACCGCAAGCACTTGGCGGTGTAAATCGACGTTTTCGGTCTCCAAAACTGCCAGTAGCGGAGCCACCGCCGATGTGCCCAGATAAACAAGTCCCTCCCGAGCGCCTTCCTGCTCAGCCGGGCTGCCCGTCACTAGAATCCCCGTGAGGGCATTTGCAGCGGTTGGACCGGCGAGTCGTAATTTCAATCGGGCATCTCGTCGGGCCTGCAGATCGTCCCCGACGGCAATTTCTGCAAGCTGCTGCAGTCGCTGTGGATTGATCTCTCGCTGTCTCATCGCCGCCAAAATTTTTTGACAGAGGGTTCGTGCAGTCTCATCCAACCCACTGCTGTTGGCAACACGAAAGAGAGCTTGTGGCCCCAGAGAATCCCCAATAAATAGTAATTGTTCCTCGCCCTCGTCCTTTACGGTCTCCACCAACTGTCGTGCGTAATAATTCGCCAGTTTACCCTCCCCTATAGCAACCAGTTGATCGATTGCTCGAATCAATTCTGATGGCGTGGTGGGTGTCGAATCGAAAATAATTCTCCCCGCTGGCGACAGCGATGCATCTGGATCAAAAGGTGGCTTTTGCTGGCCAACGGCTATTCGACAATGTGCCAAGGAGAGGATCAAAGAGCAGATCAATACGGCAAAGCAAAAGGTGCGAAATGAAGCGTTCATTTTTTGGTTCTATTTCTGTCTTCGTCGGCAAGCTCACACGACACCCAGTCGCTTTTTCCATAATGCAATTTGATCTTTTACTTGCAGCATTCCAGTCGATCCCTGACTTTGGAAGGCAGCAATTGAATTTTTTGTTCCAAGCACTTTGTAAACGTCATCTTCTAGGTTCTGACAAACTGCTTGCATAACCTCTAAGGGTAAATCCTGCAGGGATACACCGCGTTCCATTGCCTTTCGCACAATCGTCCCCACCATGTGATGCGCTGCTCGCTGGGGAATGCCTTTGAGGATCAGATATTCCATCAATGTAGTGGCATCAAGATATCCTTGGTCAAGGTTGTGCTCAATCGCTTCGCGGTTCCAGACACTCTGCTCGATCACAGTAATCGCTATTTCGAGACAAGAAAAAACTGTGTCGTAGGTGTCAAAAAGTGGATTCTTGTCTTCTTGGAGATCCCGGTTGTAGGCAAGCGGTAACCCTTTGATGAGAGTAAGCAGGCTGGTGAGGTGCCCGATTAATCGGGCTGATTTTCCCCGAATCAATTCCAAAGCATCAGGATTTATTTTTTGTGGCATCATCGACGAGCATGTGCAAAATGCCTCAGGTAATTGCAGAAAATTGAATTCAACCGTCGACCACAAAATCCACTCCTCCGCCCACCCACTCAGATGGACGCCGATCATCGAGAGTCCGTAGCAATAATCGAGCACAAAATCTCGATCACTGGAAGCATCAAGACTATTCGCCATCACACCATCAAAACCAAGTTTTTGACGAACTATCTCTCGATCAATCGGTAGGCTCGTTCCAGCCACAGCACCGGTGCCCAGCGGAAGGATATTATTCCGCTGATTTACATTTTTTAACCGCTCGCGATCTCGATTGAATTTTTCACAATAAGCAAGCATGTAATGTGCACCGAGCACCGGTTGGGCCCGCTGAAGGTGCGTGTAAGCGGGGAGAACGAGTTCTTTTGTCTGCTCGGCTTGTTTGAGAAATGACGATTGAAGACGGGTTAATTGGCCATCAATCGTTTGAATTGCTTCGCGGATCCACAACCGCAGGTCCGTTGAGACTTGGTCGTTTCGACTACGGGCGGTGTGCAACTTGCGTCCGATGTCGCCCAATTTTTCGACCAATCGGGACTCAATCGCCATGTGGATATCTTCCTGGGCGGCAACGAATACAAATTCATCCTGCTCAATTTCTTGGCGAATGATCCGCAATTCGTGCTCAATCTGTTTGCAATCATCCGCTGTAATGAGACCGGTTTTGGCCAACATTTGAGCATGTGCAATAGAACCGTTAATATCATGCTGATACAGACGATGGTCTTGGCTGATACTCTCGGAGAATTCGAGCATCTTGGGATCAGTTGCACTGCCAAAAACGCCACTGCGAGACGGAGTAGACACAAAAACTCCCCATTTCAAGACCTGGAGGTTGATGAAAGGATACACAAGGCATTTATGGTAAAAGGGTTACGGCGAAGTGTCAACGAACGGCAGGCGGGGCCGGTTGGCTTTGCTGCTTTGAACCTTTGGTTTGAACACCGTCTGTCATTGGCCATCTGCTAAACCTGCTGAGGGCTTTTGTCTACAAAGACTTCGAGCATTTCGCTATCCGACGATGAGGACCGCTTCTGGATGCTTGAATTCGTTCCACTCGAGTGGTAATTTCGGGAAATTTTGGACGGGTTCAGCCCTTTTTTTTAGTTCAAGCATCCAGAAAGCGAGCGTTTCGGTGCCACGTCGCGAGGATATCCATAAGATTCTGATCATCGGTTCGGGGCCTATTATCATCGGTCAGGCCTGTGAATTTGATTATTCCGGTACCCAGGCATGCAAAGCCTTGCGTGAAGAAAATTACGAAGTGGTGCTGGTGAATTCAAACCCAGCCACCATCATGACCGATCCTGACACAGCCGATCGGACATACATTGAACCGCTCACTGCCGAAACGGTCGAAAAAGTAATTGTGGCGGAGCGTCCGGATGCATTGCTCCCAACCCTCGGTGGCCAAACGGGACTGAACTTGGCCATGGACTTGGAGCGCCTCGGAATTTTACAAAAGCACGGCGTCGAAATGATCGGCGCACGAGCCGACGTAATAGCCAAGGCAGAGGAACGCGAACAATTCAAACAGGCAATGGAGCGGATCAATCTGGAAGTTTGCCGCGGAAAAACCGTGCACACGGTCGAGCAGGCGAAGGAGGTGCTTACAGAGGTCGGTTTGCCGTGCGTTGTGCGACCTAGTTTTACGCTTGGAGGTTCGGGATCAAGTATTGCATACAATCGCGAGGAATTTGATCACCTTGTCCGTGACGGACTCGACCAATCACCGATCAGTGAGGTTTTGATCGAAGAATCAGTAATCGGTTGGAAAGAATATGAGATGGAGGTGATGCGGGATGTTGATGACAACGTCGTAATCATCTGCTCGATCGAGAATTTCGATCCCATGGGTGTTCACACGGGTGATTCGATCACAGTGGCCCCTGCGCAAACACTCACAGACAAAGAATATCAGCGAATGCGCGATGCCTCCTTAGCGGTTATTCGCGAGATCGGAGTAGAAACAGGGGGGTCTAATATCCAGTTCGCGATCAATCCTGAAAACGGTCGCATGATCGTGATTGAAATGAATCCTCGTGTAAGCCGATCCAGTGCTTTGGCGTCCAAGGCAACCGGATTTCCAATCGCTAAAATCGCGGCGAAGCTAGCTGTAGGTTATCGACTGCACGAGCTCCCAAACGATATTACACGAGAAACGAGGGCCTGTTTTGAGCCCACGATTGATTATGTTGTGACAAAGATTCCAAGATTCGCTTTTGAGAAATTTCCGGAAGCAACATCTACGCTCACCACTCAAATGAAGAGTGTTGGCGAAACGATGGCAATTGGCCGTACATTTAAGGAATCTTTGCAGAAGGCTCTTCGGGGCTTAGAGGTGGGGCGGTTTGGAATTGGTGTTGATGGTCGTGATTTATGGGGCACCAAAGAACAGCCCTCGGCCGATGACATCCGAATTAAACTTGCCTCGCCGAATCAAGACAGAATCTGGTATATCCGGTATGCCCTCAAGGACGGCATGTCTCAGGCGGAGGTTTCAGCAATCACAGGTATTGATCCTTGGTTTATTGCCCAAATTGCCGAACTATGCGAAATGGAGGATGAACTAAAAAACCTGGGTTCGCTTGGAGCCGTTGATAAAATTTCCTTGCGTCGCGCAAAGCAGGCAGGTTTTTCCGATCGACAGTTGGCGACGCTTTGGCATTCAACCGATGAAGAAGTGCGGGTGCACCGCAAAAAGCACGGCGTGATTGCCACATTTAAATCGGTGGATACCTGTGGCGCGGAATTTGAAGCATACACGCCGTATTTCTATTCGACGTATGAACAGGAAGACGAGACACCCCCCAAAGCCAAAGGTCGAAAACGGATCATGATCCTGGGTGGTGGTCCGAATCGAATCGGACAGGGAATCGAATTTGATTATTGCTGTTGTCACGCGAGTTTCGCACTTCAAGAATTGGGCATTGAGTCGGTTATGGTCAATTCCAATCCCGAGACTGTCAGCACTGATTACGACACAAGCGATTTACTTTTTTTTGAACCACTTACCACCGAAGACGTTTTGAATATCTGTGATCGTGTTCAACCGGATGGGATCATTGTGCAATTCGGAGGCCAGACGCCCCTCAATCTAGCCCGCGCGCTGCATAACGCCGGTGTTCCCATCATCGGAACCTCGGTGGATACGATTGAGGCGGCGGAGGATCGCGAAAAATTTCAAGCACTGCTAAATCGCTTGGGTCTCAAGCAACCCGCAAGCGGAATCGCGCGTAACATGGATCAAGCCCGTGGGGAAGCTGAAAAAATTGGTTACCCAGTGTTGGTTCGCCCCAGTTACGTGCTTGGCGGTCGCGCGATGGAGATTTGCTACGATGAGGCGCAGCTTGAACTCTATGTAAAGGAGGCTTTCATTGCGGCAGACGGACAACCGGTATTGATTGATCGGTTTTTAGAAGATGCTATTGAAGTCGACGTCGATTGTATTTTCGATGGCCAAACGGCAATGATCGCCGGTGTAATGGAACACATCGAAGAGGCGGGAGTGCATTCCGGCGATTCGGCCTGTGTATTACCCCCCTTTAGTTTATCCACAGAAGTGGTTGGTGAAATTCGCGCAGCATCGGAGTCGATGGCTCGGGAACTTGAAGTTAAAGGGCTGATGAATATCCAATTCGCAGTCAAGGTTGAGGATGGGACGCCAACGATTTATGTGATTGAAGCCAACCCTCGAGCAAGTCGAACCGTCCCCTTTGTTGCCAAGGCGACAGGGTTACCGGCCGCCAAAATTGCGGCCAAGATTATGGCTGGTGAGGTCTTAGGAGATGCTGTTCATCTGAAAGATCTCGGCTATTCAACCGATCCGACGCCAAGCAAATTTTCCGTCAAAGAAAGTGTATTTCCTTTCCGAAAATTTGCGGGCGTGGACATTGTGCTTGGACCTGAAATGAAGAGTACCGGCGAAGTCATGGGTGTGGCTGATACTTTTCCTGCAGCATTCGCGAAAGGACAGCTTGCAGTTGGAGTTGTTGTGCCAGAGCAGGGCAAAATTTTTGTCAGTGTCTCGAGAAGACATAAAAAAGAAATTGTTTCGTTGGCTCGGCGATTATATGAATTGGGTTACGAGCTACTCGCCACTCCCGGTACGGCGAAAAACCTTCGACAGTCTGGCGTGAAAGTCGAGATTGTTAAAAAGCTACAGGAGGGGCACCCTAACTTGTTGGACTACTTGGCTAATGAAGATGTTCAGCTGATTATGAATACGCCCAGTGGCAAGGGTGCCCGAACGGATGAGGGAAAAATTCGGGCAGCTTGCGTCTCCGGGGGTGTTCCTTGTGTTACGACCATTCAGGGGATTGGTGCGGTCGTTAGCGCATTGGAGGCAGTCCGTGAGCAAGCACTAACTGTCGAACCGCTCCAGGACCGTCTTAAGCTAGGTTCCATCCGACAGGATCAGAAAATTGTAACGCTGTGACAATCATGCGGCGTGCTAGGATATGGCATCGCTGTTTTTTGGCACGATTGCGATCCCCAGGTACATTTAGTTTCCAAGAAGCATATCGACCGCAGCACCGATGTCTTCACTTCGCATTAAAGTTTCACCAACCAAAATCGCATCGATATTTCCCTCCTGTAAGCGCAACACGTCTTCCCTGGTACGGATGCCGCTCTCACCGACGACAAGACACTCCGATGGTATTTCTTTCCGGAGGTGTAAAACATGATCGAGGTCAATAGAAAAGTCATGCAAATTGCGATTGTTAACTCCAATCAGCGTTGCTCCCAGATCAAGCACACGATGGAGATTTGATTTATCATAAATCTCTACAAGCGGTGACATCTGCAGATCGATGGTCGCTTGATAAAGACTGCTAAGCTCACAATCATTGAGACATTCAGCAATCAGTAACACGGCATCCGCCCCGGCAACTCTTGCTTCGAAAATTTGATATTCGTCTAAAATAAAATCCTTACGAAGGACCGGGACATTTACGGTGCTGTGAACGTGGGTCAAATATTCGAGTGATCCTTGGAAATAATTGTGATCTGTAAGCACACTCAAACAGTTGGCCCCATGGGCACAATAAGTTTCGGCAATCTGTACCGGATCAAAATTTTCGCAAATTACGCCTGCCGATGGGCTTGCCTTTTTTATTTCGGCAATCAATGCAACGCCATCAACCTCTGCTAAAGATTGAAAGAAATTTCGCGGCGGAGGT
This sequence comes from Planctomycetaceae bacterium UBA7805, assembly GCA_002480485.1. Taxonomy (GTDB): domain Bacteria; phylum Planctomycetota; class Planctomycetia; order Pirellulales; family UBA7805; genus UBA7805. The sequence goes on along the minus strand of DLCF01000155.1, from coordinate 3,804 downwards.
GCACTAGGGATCGCTGCACGCAACTGATCGAATGAAATCGCGATTTTCGACTCAGCAATTTCCTTTTGCTTACTGGCAATAATCTTTTCTAGAATTGTGGCCATCAGCTTTGTATCGATCTTTTAATGCTTGAAGTGACGTGTGCCGGTGAAAATCATCGGTATGCGATTAGTGTTGCAGGCGGCAATCACCTCAGCATCTCTTCGCGATCCTCCGGGCTGAATGATTGCCTTAATTCCGGCTTTTGCTGCTTGCGCGATCGAATCCGCAAATGGGAAAAATGCGTCGCTCGCCAAGATAGCGCCGAGAGAATTTTTCGAAGCTTTGCGTAGGGCAATTTCGACTGCGTCAATCCGGCTCATTTGGCCTGCGCCGCTACCCCAGAGTGTTTTATCTTTAGCAACAACGATCGCATTAGATTTGACCTGTCGAACAATTGTCCATGCGAAGCGAAGATCGTCCATTGCAACCGAGTCAGGGTGATTCTCTGTCACCACTTCCCATTTGTTGCCTTCGCTCGCAAGGTTATCCGCATCTTGGACAAGGAGTCCACCGGAGATTGAGCGCAGATCCTGCATTAATCGATTTGATTGCAGTGGGCCTGTTTGCATCAGGCGAACATTATTTTTCCACTTGGGCCGCGTGGTGAGAATATCAATCGCTTCAGGGGAAAACGAGGGGGCGATGATTGCCTCCACGAATTTATCGGGTCCAACAAGAAATTCGGCTGTTTCACCGTCCACTTCCGCATTGAATCCGAGGACAGATCCAAAAGCGCTTTCAGGGTCCCCTGCAAACGCGTATTCAGCCGCCTCTCTGATTGTGCTCTGCGAAGAAGCTCCGCAAGGATTATTGTGTTTGATCACCACAACTGAAGGCTCGGAGAGAAGCTTAACCATTTGTAAGCCGCTCTCGAGATCAAGTAAGTTGTTGTAGGAAAGTTCTTTTCCATTGAGCTTCTTAGCCGCGACCAAAGAATCACTCTCGGGATGACTGCGTTCATAGAGTGCCGCCTGCTGATGTGGATTCTCCCCGTAACGGAGTTGCTGCTTGCGTGTTAGCGAAATTTCTAATTTTTCAGGAAGCGGGTCTCCCAAGTGCGTGGAGGAATCGTTCTCAACGGGCAGAAAATCCTGCTTTAAAAGAAAGTCTGCAATGGCTCGGTCATAATGGGCTGTTTTTTTAAATGCATCTAAGGCTAGTTTTTTTCGTAAGCTTAGCGTTGTTGCACCATGTTTCTGGATCTGTTCGGCAACCTCCGCGTATTGGTCGGGATCGGTCACGACAGTGGTAAATCGATAATTTTTTGCTGCAGCGCGAATCATAGTCGGACCGCCGATGTCAATGTTTTCAATTGCGAGCGGCAGGGTTACGTCCTCGCGAGCAATAGTTTGCTCGAATGGATACAAGTTGACGATGATCAGAGGTATTTTCAAAATCCCATGAGATTGCATCGATTCCAATTCGTCGGGCATGTCGTGGCGACAAAGAATTCCACCGTGCACGAGGGGATGAAGTGTTTTAAGTCGTCCGGACATCATTTCCGGAAATCCAGTGTAGGAAGCGATGTCGCGCACCTTGATCGCCCCCTTCTCAAGGTAATTCTGTGTTCCGCCAGTACTTAAAATTTCAATTTTACGATCTTGAAGTATCCGGGCGATCTCAATGATGCCCTCTTTATCGCTAACGCTAATCAGAGCGCGTTCAATCTCAGGGTCTGACATGATTTGGTTCGCTGCTTCGGTGGGCAGAAATAGTGCACAAAGCGAGTCTTGATTTAAACCGGCTGAAGGAATTGGTCAAGTAGCCAGCTTGGAGAGATGCCTGGTTTACCACGTCTGCGGCGCCCCGTTTACCAAAAAGATATTGTGGAACAGGAGCATTTGAGCGGATACCTGTTCAGGATATCCATCTAATTTAATATCAATCGCCGCAACGTGATTTTAAACAGTTCCGGAAATTTTTATTCAAAAGGATTATCTAATTCGTCCTCCGTGGGACTTGGTTCGCTGGTTGCCTGGGCCTCCTCATCATCGAAAGGGTTATCCTCTTCCTCACCCCGTTTTTCAGGATCATCTTTTTTGAATTCTTTTTTTCTATCACGACCTTCAACAATTTGTGGATCAGCAAATTTAACGCTGTCTTTGTTCAACGCTTCGATACACTGAATCAATCCATTCTTAGACGCTAGGTAAATTCGGTCCGTGAGCTGGTTGGTGATCGGTATCGAAATACCACCGGTAGTTACAGATCCGATTGACTTGCCGGTTCGCGTGTCAACAATCCGTAGATTTTCCCGTTTATCTAAGCCAAATATTCGCTCGGGAGTGACTGACAGAACCCGGGATATATCCGGATTGAACCACGCTTCATTTCCCTCTTCCAAAGAAGAAATTCCGGAGGCATTTTGCGGGTTTTGCTCTTCTCCCTCTTCTGTAACTAGTAGTCCCGCTTTTCTGGCGACCTCTTTATCAGCAAGGATTCGATAAAGTCCGCCAGCAGGTGTTGAAATGTAAATAAATCCGTCAACTGCAATAGGTCGATAGATCAGAGGGGTACCGGTGGAAAATCGCCACCGTATGTCACCCGTTTTCGTATTTACCTTGTAAAGGTAGCCATCTGCTGAGACCACATACAGGTAAGAGCCAATTTTTACCGGCGTTACCACTACATTTTCAAAAGTTTCCAGACGAAATAAAATCTCCATGGGTTTTATGCGAGCCACGTAAAAGGCCGATCGGTCATTTGCCCATCCGAAAAGGCCGTCAAAGACTGTGGGCTGAACCATTGTCTTGCCATGAGAATTATATCTCCATACGGGAAACTGCGTGTCAGATACCGAACGCACATCCTTCCAAGCCCTTGGTTCATCCAACGAGTACACCTCCAGATTTCCGTCGACTTTAGGGACAAAAACAAAGTCTTCGCTAACGCCCGGTGCACCAATGACGCCCCCTGAAAGTTGTTTTGACCATACCTGTTTGCCCGTCTTCCGATCAAAAACAAGAAGATTCGATCCATTTGCTAGTGCAGCATGCTTCGGTCCAACACCGACGGAGCTTGTGAAAAGCCCTGGGGAATCAACATTGGCCACCCAAAGGGTATCGCCTGTCTCTCCATCAATTGTTTGAATGACGCCACGTTTTGTCTGGACGGTGAGAAGTTCCCCATCAAAGTTCACCGTTTCAACATGGTCTCTACCCACATTCATCTGAACTTGTGTGAACCAAGGACGGGTCAATCCTTGTTGCTGCAATTGCATACTGTCGACAAGGCCGTCTGCGAACAACAGATTATGATTGCAATAAAGAATTAAAAACGCGACACAAATCGCAATGGATCGCACGTGTCGTTGAATAAAAAACATGAGAAAACCTTCATTGAGATTTCACAGATCGAACGAAAATAATATATCTGAAGTAATGTTCACACAGTATGAACCGTATCAATCTTCATTCTAGTCAAAAACGATCGTCCAATGGGGTCTGGTTAATTTTTTAGGAAAAGCATTAAATAGAGGTGAATTACGCCGAACATTGATGTCTTAGCTAATCCAATGTGGTGGAGTCGCACTCTTTGCGCAAGGTTTTATCTAAAGACCTCGCGGTAAATGAACTAGGTCTGCTTGACGTCGATTCCCAGATTACGATCGCCATTGCAGGCACGGTCTTACCGAATCAAAAGGTGCACAACCACCAGTGTTGTTCGGAACATATTCAATGTCGCCTTGAATGCGGGATGACTGTATCACGGGTTAATGATTGTTCGGACAGAGGAGTTGTCGGAAGAACCCTATGAATCGTT
>DLCF01000062.1 GCA_002480485.1 Planctomycetaceae bacterium UBA7805 | reverse complement strand
TGAATATTGTCACCCCGTCCGGGCCAATCACCTCGCTGATAAGTCCAGTCGGGCATCGGGTCCTTGTAGAAATCGATCCCGAGGCACTTGTCTAGGAAAGTTTTGTGCAACGCTGCTGGCAGGGCCGGCGTCAGGCGATAAGCTTGCTCGCTTTTGATGAATCGAGCGAGTTGGCGTTCATAGTAGTCAGCAGCGATACGAAGTTCGTCATTATGAGGTGTTCGTCCCAATGCCAATGCATAGGCTCGACGGATTTCCTTTTCGACTCCTGTTTTGATTGCTGCGTGGTCGTGGCCATCAATCGATGCCTCTCGCGTTAACCGCTGTGCGAAACAGTTGGCCTGACGGGTAATGAAATCGCTGTTTAGTAGCCCAAGTGCCTGAGGCGCAACGGTCGTTCGACTACGCGCGGCTATCGATTGTTCAGTGCTGGCAACATCAAAAACTTCGAGCAGCGGAAGCTGGAGACTCCGTTTCGCGTAGACGTACACACTGCGACGATTCTGCTCGGCAGGCGGGGATTTTCCCCAACCACGACCGGGCATCGATTGGCTGCCGATGACCTGCGCGGGAAGCTGTGGATAAAAACCGCGTCCACCGGCGGTCAGGTTCAATTGACCGCTGGTTGCTAAGATGGCGTCGCGAATGGCCTCTGCCTCCAGTCGACGGACATTTTGTCGCCAGAGTAATTTGTTCACAGGATCGATAGCCAAACCATCCGGGTCTGTTGCCCGTGACGATTGTCGATACGTTTCAGAGAGCATGATCTGTTTGTGCATTGGCTTGAGCCGCCAATTGCTCTCGATAAGCTTGGAGGCAAGATAGTCGAGCAATTCGGGATGCGTTGGTGGAATGCCGGTTTTGCCAAAGTCACTCGGGGTGGAGACGATCCCTCGACCAAAGTGGTAGTGCCACAACCGGTTCACCAGCACCCGCGGTGTCAATGGATTCTTGTCGCCAGTTATCCAACGAGCAAGCGCCAGACGCCGTCCGGTTGATTTGTCGCTCCCGCTGCGCTCGCTCGGGATCTCAATATCGTTTGCGTCGCTCTGACTGAGTACTTGTGGAAAACCCGGTTGCACTTCTTTACCGGGTGTGGCCACGCGACCTCGAAGTAAAACGTGAGTGGGCCGAGGAAGGCCGCTTCGTTCAGTCACGCCCAAGGTTTCGCCTCCTCCCGGCAATGGGACGACCACGACATTTCTCTGCTCGCCTTCTGGCTTAAGGTAATAATTGACATTACGGATGAAGGCAAGCATCCGGTAATAGTCCTCATGCGGTAGCGGATCGAATTTATGTTCATGACATCGCGCGCAGCCGATCGATAACCCGAGCAGCGCGCGAGAAGTTGTCGCCAGCATGTCGTCATACCCGTCAAAGACTGCTTGGGAGATGTCATCTGGCTCATCATCCCAGACGCAGAAACGATAGAAAGCGGTGGCGATGACTGAATCGTCTGTCACTTCGGGTAATTCGTCACCCGCCAATTGCTCAACGACAAATTGGTTGAATGGCTTGTCCTGGTTGAAGCTGCGGATCACGTAGTCCCGATATCGCCAAGCAAATGGTTTTTCATCATCCCGCTCGTAGCCATTAGTCTGCGCATAACGGATTAGATCAAGCCAGTGACGACCCCAACGTTCCCCGTAGTGGGGTGAATCCAGTAAGCGATCGATGAGTTGCGGATAGGCGTTTGGGTTGTCGTCGTTTAAGAATGCTTCGACTTCTTCAGGCGTGGGAGGCAACCCGGTGAGGTCAAAAGTAGCCCTGCGGATCAACTCACGTTTGTTTGCCATGCCGGAAGGCGAAAGACCGTTTTCAACAAGTTTCGCCCGAATAAACGCATCAATCGGGTTGCCTGTCTGGAGAGAAGTGACGACCGGTGGAATCGTCGGTCGCAGCACGGGTTGGTAAGACCACCAGGCACGGTCATCTTCGGTAATCTCCATACCCCGGTGCGCTTCAGCAACTTGCTGTTCTTCGGCCGATCCTGGCCATGGCGCACCTAATTTGACCCACTGGATCAGGTCTCCGATTTGTCGCGCCGACAACTTCTTTTCGGGCGGCATCGTCAGTTCTTGATGCTTTACAGCGCTGATCAAGATGCTCCCGCCCGGGTTGCCCGGAACGATCGCGGCCCCGTATCCCTCGCCACCCCGTAGCAGTCCACTCAACGAATCGACTCGCAATCCGCTCTCTTGTTCATCCTCTCCATGACATTCGTAACAATGCTCCGCCAACAGTGGACGGATTTTTGTTTCAAAAAATGCGTTCGTCTCCGGGTTTGCCACATTTGCACTCGCGACGTTTCCCTTGTCTTGGTTCGCTTGCTCCTCAGCGGGCGTGTCGATGCTCGTCGCAGAAACGGCTAGCGCGATCATCCAGCGTATGACAAAATGCTTCATGTACGTTCTGCTGATGGGCCGCATGTCCTGGCAGTCTGCGCTGATGGTTACTGCTATTAAGCCGTTCATGCCGATTGCTAAAAGTTAAAAATCTGAAAAACGC
>DLCF01000016.1:13709-14394 GCA_002480485.1 Planctomycetaceae bacterium UBA7805 | reverse complement strand
TGCGTCACCGTCCGATCCGAGTTGATACGAGATGCGACCATGCTGCTGGTGCCTTGAAATTTTGTCCATCGCATAAAGCCCAGCCAGCACGAATTCGACACAACTTGCCCGCACCGCCTCGCTGCCGGCGGCGTTGACCTCGAATGCTTTCTCCCAGACTGGCGGCACCCGTGTGAGTCGCTCGGCATACACGGTCGACGGGAGCATGTCACCCACCTCGATCCGCACGCCCTTCGAAAAAATTTCGGCAATCTCTGCCAGACCATGTTGCTCGACATATTCACCGAACACCGATCCGATCGCAGTCGCCACAATGTGCTCAAGCACCTGCTGCTCACTCATCTGCTGGCTGCCCATCAGATCGAGCTCCAGTTTGCCGAGTCCGCTGCTCTCCAGGTGTGCCAGATCGCTCATTCGCGGCACCGCCGGTGATTCGCCATGCAGAATGGCTCGTCTTCGGGCGCTGGCGATCATGGTCCGGTAGTTGGCCAGCGAGAATCGCACGCTGACCCCTGATTGCTGGTCCACATACTTGCTCTTGCGCGCTTCGAGCGTGATCTGCTCAATCAGCTCGCACATGAACGGGGGCACTTCGACCGGATAGTCGCCGGCGAGGACTTCGGCCGTCTCATGCTGCGTGATCTCAATGGCCAGTTCGCGGTCGCGGGGATAGTGGGTCCGGATG
>DLCF01000016.1:0-13588 GCA_002480485.1 Planctomycetaceae bacterium UBA7805 | reverse complement strand
GTTGGCCAGCGAGAATCGCACGCTCACGCCTGATTGCTGGTCCACATACTTGCTCTTGCGCGCTTCAAGCGTGATCTGCTCAATCAGCTCGCACATGAACGGGGGCACTTCGACCGGATAGTCGCCGGCGTGGACTTCGGCCGTCTCATGCTGCGTGATCTCAATGGCCAGTTCGCGATCGCGGGGATAGTGGGTCCGGATGAGTGAACCGATGCGATCTTTCAATTGTGGGATGACCTTACCACTGCGGTTGTAGGTTGCCGGGTTCGCGGAGAAAAGTACACACACGTCGACCTCGAACCGGATCGGATAGCCTCGGATCTGAACGTCACGTTCTTCCAGGATGTTGAACAGGCCGACCTGCACCAGCTCATCGAGTTCGGGGAGTTCATTCATCGCGAAAATACCGCGGTGCATCCGCGGAATAAGGCCGAAATGCAGTGCATCTTCAGCGCCCATCGTTACTCCCGCTACGAGTTTTGCCGGATCGATCTCGCCGATCACATCGGCGAACTTGGTGCCCGGGGCAAGCCGCTCCGTATATCGCTCGTCGCGGTTCCACCACTTAATCGGCACGTCTCTCTCTTCTCTTCCCTGCAAAAATGTTCGGGCCACCTGCGTGATCGGGCGGTAAGGATCTTCATGCACCGGGCAGCCGGGAATGTCGAGATAGGGAATTTCCGGATCTAGAAACCGAACGAGCATCCGCATGATTCGGCTTTTTGCTTGTCCTTTCTCGCCGAGAAACAACATGTCATGGCCTGCCAGAAGTGCAAGCACAACTTCTGGGATCACCGTATCGTCGTACCCGACGATGCCCGGGAAGAGCGATTCGCCTGCTTCGAGTGCGCGGATGATTCCCCGGCGAAGTTCTTCTTTCACCGTGAGCGACTGCCAACCAGACGCTCGGAGTTCAGCAAGAGTCTGTGGGAGGGTTGCGGTCGCCATGGGTCGCCTCTTGGTGGGTGGAGGTTACAAGTTGGTCGGAATCGCCTGCCGGGCGACGCCCTAATTTTAGCAGAGTCTACAGATTCAGCCACAACTTCAGCCACAATGCTGATTTAATCAATGCGGAATCGCCTTAACATTCAACACGCGAGTAGCTGCTCAGCCGTTTCAAGGCCACTGAGAAACGCCCCTTCGACTCTCGGTCCACCGCACCAGTCGCCGCATGCGGCAAGCCTCAAGTTTCGGTCGATCAAACACCGCTCAGCGTGCACTGCCTCGGCCAACGCATATCGCCAGCGGTGGGCTATCGCCACTGATGGTTTTACTGCGTTGCTGCCAACCATGTTGCTAAAGTTGAGCCAAAGATCAGCGGCAACCGAGTCGCGTTCATTCTCCCAATGCGCTTTGCTCCAATCAGGCCCGGCGTGCAGAACCCATGTCTCTTGTGATGGATCTCGACCCGGTTTGCTGCTGTTGCGGGCCACCCATCGCAACGGACCTTCGTTAATAAAAGCGCCATCAAATTGCAGCGCATCTAAGGGGTTTTCCGGCGCGATCATCGCCGCCCAGCAAGGCAGCATCCGCACTTCCGCTGCCGCCTGGAGAATCTGCTTCGATGCGATCATGATTGCAGCCGTCTGTTCCGCAGGCGCGGTGCTGATCACCCAGTCTGCATCGCACAGCAATTCACCCTCTTTGCCGATCAACTGCCAACGGTTGTTGACACGCTGCAGCGACTTTACCTCCGCTCGGGTCAACAGCGGAAGGTCGGCGAGTGTCTCTTTACACAACACGTTCATTGCCGGTGTGGCGACATAACGCTGATCGTTGGTTTTATCGATCAGTCCGCCCTCTGCCCACTCCACGATGCGACCCTGCCACAAAGCGATGTGGCCCTGTTTTTCCCAATTTTCAGCCGCTGCCTTGAACCGCGGATCCCGCACCGTGAAATATTGGGCGCCATGGTCAAAACGCAGTTGATTCTCGGTACGTCGGGTGGCCATCCTACCGCCAGCCCCACGGCTCTTTTCGAGTACGCAGACCTTTGCGCCCGAAGCCGCCAGATGGTTGGCCGTTGTAGCCCCGGCGAGCCCGGCTCCGATAATGGCAATGTCGACCTGGGGTTGCATGGCGAATCGTGCGATGGGTTGAAGGCTGTACAAAAAGCGTCTGACGCGTCTGAATTTGACACGTCAGCCGGCAAGCATCTTAGTATAGACGTGAACGCTAAGAAAAAAACGCACAGCAAGGGGTCCGGTAGACCCGATTTCACCTTTACTTTCCGCTTGTCATCCTCTGCAGAGCACCTAAAACGTTGTAACCAAAGACGAATGGCAACTCACTTCCTACATGAAAGCAACGGCACGACCTGGAGGAATCAGGATGATTATCAAGAAAACATTTAAGTTCTATGCTGCTCATCGCAATGAAGAGATTGGCGGGAAATGTGCAAATTTGCACGGCCACCGCTACGGGATTGAGTGTTTTTTTGAAGTGCGTCGCCGCAACTCCATATCAACACCCTTCGCGGAATTCGATGAACGGGTTGGTAGCCTGATCAAAAAGGGATATGACCATGGAATGTTGATACATCGTGGCGATCCGCTTTACCAGACGTTATCCGAACACATGCGGGTCCACGGAGAGCACCTCAAGCTGAAGGTGCTCGACGGGCCGACGAGCGTCGAGAACCTGGCGTACACTCTGTTTTCCGAAATTTCAGCCCTCGGCTTCGCGCTGATGAAGATCGAAGTTCGCGAGACGGACACGTCAGTGGTGGAATACACACTGAGCGATTGGAAGGCCGACCGGGCGAAGTTCGCCTGGCGACGTGATGACGTGCATCCGGAGAAGCAATTCGGAGCTCTAGGCGTGCCATCCACATCCTTCAGCGACGCGTGCGTAACGGTACTCGACACAGAGGCGTAGCCGACTATTTGAACAGGCGCGGCTTGCTACATGCAGTCAGGCCGACCGCGCGGACTGTTACGGGGGGCTATGTGTATGAAAAATCTCTTACTGATATTTCCTCACCAGCTTTTTGAACGTCACCCCGGTCTTGCGAGTAAACCGCATCGGGTAGCCCTCATTGAGGACAGCTTATTCTTCGGAGATACGGCTCACCCAGCGAGATTCCACCAGCAGAAGCTATGGCTTCATCGCGCTACGATGAAACGTTACGAGCAGTTGCTCCGTAAATCGGGCCATGCGGTGGACTATGTCGAGCACGTTCAGGGTGAAAATCCATTGCGTGCATATCTGGAAAGTTTTCATAAAGAGTCGGCAACGATCTTGGTAAGCGAACCGCATGATCATCTGCTTTCTCGTCGACTCACACGATACAGTCATGAGTTCAATTTCGAGTCGACCATTTTAGACACGCCGATGTTTCTTAACACGCCGTCCGACAATGGGGCGTATCGCAAAGGAAAGAAACGCTGGTTCATGGCTGACTTCTACAAATTCCAGCGGCGACGATTAGACGTACTGATGGAGGGCGAGGAACCGGAGGGTGGCAAGTGGAGTTACGATGATGAAAATCGTAAAAAAGTTCCCAAAGCCATGCTGGGAGAGATTCCACAGATTCCAGATCCTCCGCGTGACGCGATTGATAAGGCAGCGCGTCGTCACGTGCAACATTCCTATGATAACCATCCTGGTAACCTCGAACGATTAATTTACCCCACGTCGCATAAAGCGTCCAAACAATGGCTCGATGCATTTTTAAACCAGCGGTTCGCTCTGTTCGGTGATTATGAAGATGCGATCGTGGCGGGAGAGCATTGGCTTTGGCACAGCGTGCTTACACCCATGATCAACACCGGCATGTTAACACCGAAGATGGTCCTTGATCGGACCCTTCGCTATGCTGAGAAGCACGACGTGCCTTTAAACGCTCTGGAGGGATTCGTTCGACAGATCATTGGCTGGCGTGAATTCATGCGGGCCACCTATGACGACTTGGGCGTCTCCATGCGGACGACCAATCACTGGGGTCACACCCGCCCGATCCCCGAAACTTTTTACAGCGGAACGACGGGGATCCTACCGCTCGATGACGTGATCGGGCGGGTTCTCTCGACTGGCTATTGCCACCATATCGAACGTTTAATGGTTGTGGGCGGATTCATGTTCTTGTGCGAGTTCGACCCCGATCATATTTATCGATGGTTTATGGAAATGTTCGTCGATAGCTATGATTGGGTCATGGTTCCTAATGTCTATGCGATGAGCCAGCACGCCGATGGCGGGCAGATCACAACCAAGCCTTATTTCTCGGGCTCGTCGTATATTCGAAAGATGAGCAATTATCCCAAGGGTGAATGGGCCACAGTTTGGGACGGGCTTTACTGGCGATGGATCTGGAATCACCGCACCGAACTTGCCAAAAATCCACGTTGGGCCATGATGTGTGCGATGGTAAAAAAAATGGATGCTACCAAGCGGAAGACGCATCTCGAGGTTGCCGAGAAATACCTCAAAAGCTTGGATGCCTAGACGTCAGTCTGTATGCCGTTAGCCAGTCGCAACATCCTGCAGAGCACACACTGTCTTGAAGCTTGCGAATTAAGAACAACAGTTTGTGACCGCAGCCTAACGACTACCTAACTTCGGCGACGGGCCACGGCCAGTCCGAAGGCACCGAAGGCCAGCAGAAGCGCCGCCGTAGGTTCGGGAACCGCTGATCCCCCGCCGAGCGAGCTGAGAGGTGTCGCGACGCGTAACGTCGTTCCATTGTCATGGGCAGTCGTCGTCCAACTTTCTAACTGAACGTTGGCATCGTAAACAGAACGCGCCCAAAATCCAACGCCAAGGTGCGATTCGTAAACCGCCATCAATTCACCGTCCACCATTTCAGCGGTGAAAGGTACATTCTCAAAAACGTCGCTCTGAACTGTAAAAGAGAAACTCGTGAGAATGCTATTTTCGTAAATGTACGCATATGGAGGATAGCCACCGACCGAGATACTACCATTCGAAAGCGTACGCCATGAGGCAGTTCCCGCAACATTATCCCGCGACTGCTCCCAGGCGCTCATGTTGTGGGCGCCGTAGTTGGCATTACCCAATAACCAATATAGATGGTCGTTGTATATCGATACCGTTGCACCCTGGCCATTTACTCCGGAGTAGCCCGGCCCATTGTCCCAATTAAAGGATGCGCCATCGACCGCATTAGGATCCCACTCAGCCTCCACATGGTATCCCACCGTTGGCACCCAGTTGCCATGCGAATGACCGTAGTTGCCGCCATTGTGGTTAATCATTGCGAAGAGTTGCACCGTATCGCCCGGGGCGGCGGTGACGAGCGTACTCGAGAGATCGGTACCTGACCAGAGAATGATCTTGCTCGGGTTAGAGTCGTCGAAGCCGGCATTGGCTACCGAAACGAGAAGGAGCATCGCAAGCGATGCGGCGAACAACTGAAGTAAAACTGACCTGTTCATTAGCCGTGCCCCCGGCAAAAACATGTTTATCAGAAAACCACTTTCCATGTGCTAATTTTTTTCTCCGGGCTTTCAAGCAAATTTTGCGAAAATTTTCGACAATAATTGTCTTTTGTTCGAGCCAGTTCGCGGAGCAGTTGACAGGCGTTGGTGCCAAATTTCCGCGCAAATCTAATGGTGGTGGGCCTCTACGTCGATCAAGCCGCGTCCGCGACACGATTGTCAACATCTCACCCGTTTGCTTTTGTTATCTGCGGAGGCAATCAATACACCTTGATGTTCGGGGTCGCCCTTAATCGTCCTCCTCGCCTGCATGCCGTCGGGCGGAGATGTCAAGGCTGTCGGCCATCACTATCAGAGGCGGAATGACTCACAGCTGTGTAGCGGAGCGAAGCGGAAGTATCGATCACTCGTTTTTATACGGGGCGGAATCATTTGCCGGTCCGATGGTTGAATGCCCCTGCCAAAATTACCATCGATCGAAATCATTTAGACACGGCTCATTTGCCGCCTTTGATCTGTCCCTTGCCGTAAGCAAGACACGCACCGTTCTGCTCGCCATATCCCGTGCCTAATCGAGTGGGCGACACTGGATTCGAACCAGTGACCTCTGCGGTGTGAACACAGCGCTCTAACCAACTGAGCTAGCCGCCCGATTTTGGCAACGACCAAAGAAGAGTATCCGACCACGTTGACCATAGCACGTCAATGGTCCGGATTACAGACAGTATAGGGCAGCAGCCTGCAGGTTTTAGGAATGCGCACTCTTTGAATCGCCAGCAGGTGGTTCAAACTTGGGCACTGCCGGTTCTGGATAATCGTCGGCCAGTTCCTCGTAGCTTGCCGCTCGGGATGCCGCATTGTCGACTGCCTGTCGCGCTCCCTGAATCTCTGACTCAATGCCCTGCATGCCCCGCTTGAATTCCATCAGACTTTTGCCGACCGAGCGACCGACTTCAGGCAAACGCTTGCCGAATAGCAAGACACCAATAACCCCGATGATGATCATCTCCTGCATACCGATTCCGAACATTCGCCCTGCTCCTATATGTATGTCAGTTCGCCCAGTTCGCCGGACCGTTGTTGTTGCGGATCCGACGTTCAGACTAAGATCGATTGCTGTCGACCGGTGACGAATGGACCGCATCAGCGTCCATCGCTTGGCCGGCTTGGCCGACATCTGACGCCTTGGACTGCGTCACATCGGTTTCGGATTGGTCTTCAATGCCCTGAACCCCCTTTTTGAATTCGACTATTCCGCGGCCCATGGAGCGCATCACGCTCGGGAGTCGATTGCCGAAAAGTAACAGCACAATGCCGGCGACGATGATTAATTCAACCGGGCCCGGTAAACCGAAATAAGCGACAAGTGGGTTCATGTTCGAAATCCAAAGTTACAAATTCGAAAAACACCGTTCGTGCCTTGCGGCAACTACCGGCAAACCGTCGTAACTTCCGTGACACCTTTATTTTAGCCGACAAAGACGGTGTGTCAAACGCGGCATCTAGCAACAGCTTTGACGGGGCAATTCAATCCCGCGCAGACGCCCGCAAGGCGTTACCTTTACCGCGGTCGACAACCTCGGAGTGGAAGATGCGGCCAGTTTTAGCGGATCGGAGGGCTTTCTACCGTTTTCGCGGTTGTCCCGCCGTATATCGGAAGGAATCGGTAGTAGACCTCCAGGCAGAGTGTGGCCATGGCCGTGCAATAGACTCTTCCACCATGGGGCCCCCACTCGGTTTCCGGGGACCAACTCCCCTGAAAAGGCCCGCTCTGTTGTTGCGTGGCCAGAAGTGTGGTTTGCAGACTCTGGTTCCATTCGTCCCACAGCGCATCCTGCCGCTGATAAAGTGCGAGCGTTGCGTAGTACCAGGCATAGAGATTCATGCGCTCATCGCGCGAATAGATTGGCCTCGGCGGATCGGCAAGTAAAAATTGGGCCGCTTCATTGGCCACCGGATCCAGGGGACGTGTGCCGGTAAACAGCCGACAGAAAAGAGCCTCTGCGGTCATGGCCGCGCTCGGGGGCTTGCCGGGACGATAACTTGCCAGTCCCCCCTGCTGCCCCGAGGAGACATAGGAGAGAAACCGCGTCACGCCCTGCTTAGCAGTTGCCGGCACCGCGACCCCGGCGAGTTCCGCACTTTTTATGGCCATCACCTGCCACCCCAACTGACTCGTGTCTCCGGTATCGCTCGGTCGATACCTCCATCCACCTGTTTGACGGTTTTGGCTTTGCAAGGTGTAGCCGATCGCCCGCTGCACATAGGGCTTCAGCCGCAGATCACCTGTCATACCATACGCCTCACTCAGCGCGAAACTCGCCATCCCGTGGCAGTACATGGCAGCAAAGAGCGTTGAGTTTCCGGCTAGCGATCCATTTTTTTTCTGGTGAGCGGCAAGATATTCCAGACCCTTTCGGACGTGATTCTGGTAAGGGCCTGGACTCATATGGGTGTGTCCGCTGCCAAGAAACGCCAGCAGCGCCAGGGCAGAGATTCCACTTTGTGCCTGTCCGCCTGCGCTTCGACGATGATTTTCGCTGAAAGGCCGGTCACGACCGCCTTGCCATCGTAACGGGTCCCAGCTCCCGTTATCCTCCTGCGCTGATGCGAGCCAGGAGAGACCGGCTTCAACAGCTTCTTCTGCCTCTGGGCTGCCGCCAAAACGGCCCGCCTGCCGCGCACGATCGTCGGCCGCGCGGAGGCTGTAAAGCTCCGGGAGTTGATGCCCCCCCGGAGAGCGCGGCGGTTGAACACCCTCGCCGGCTGGTGGCTTTTCAATTTTTACTAGTTTCGGCCGATCATCCTCTGTGACGGGCGCATTTTCTTTATCTGTCGTTGCGAGCGCAGCCCTATCCAACGGTGCAGCGATCAGCTTTACGGAGGGCCGCAGCGTCGCCGCCAGCGCCGTCGCATTTGTCGGAGTCTCTTCGGCCCTTGGTGTTGGTAGCGGTTCATCCGGCTTTGCGGCAATGCGTTTGGGGGACGGCGTATCGGGGCGCGGATTCCGCGGTGCGAAGGCCGGTGGCGACGCGACTTTCGGTGCCGCCGCGGCCACCGATGGGCGGGCAGCAAGTTGAGCAGGGACAAGCGGCGCGACTGATGGGGGAGTTTCTGCCGCGGCCGGCAGGTAATCGGTCTCGGGTGTCTCGGCCTCATCCATTCGTGGAACTTCAAGTGGGGGAATTGCGCCTACTCGACCCGGAAACTGCTCCCATGGTTTGTCCGGCCTCGCCGGTTCGATTTTTCCGAGAAACGCATCGCCCAACGCAACCTCGACAATCTCTCCCTCCAGGCCGGTTGGCGTGCCTGCGATACGCACGGTGGCTGCATAACCGAACAGCAGCAGGTGCGCGATTAGCGAGAGGATCACACAGATCCGCATTGGCCGCGATCGTCCCCACCGAGTAAGCAGCAGACCGGTCAGAGCGGCGACCGAGCCGAGCAGCAACACAAGCCATAGAACGATCCAGGCGGCGTGGATCGCACCGGTGGGCATCGACAGGGCAGCCAACGGTATCAGGCTCATCCAGAATCTCTACTAACAGTCAATGTTAAATGTTATCTGCGTGACGGGACATCCTGGCCGGCGGTTACGATACGCACCGAAACTCCCATTTTTCGCACCCCAGCTTTACTACAAGCGGCCAGCACGCTCGCCACACTTTGAAAACGTCCGTTGGCATCGCCACGTACCAGAACGCCGATCGCCGGATATTGTGCTACCGCAGCCGACAAGCGGCTCACCAGTTCGGTGATCGACACTGGCTGGTTGTCCAGTTCGATCCGACCATCTCGGAAGACGTTTATGGTTTTTGCCTCCGGCGCTGCCGAGAGCGCGCCAGAGTCGTTGACCTGCGGGGGCTGAAGACCGATTTTCCGCTCGAGTTCAGAAAATTTTGTTCCCACCATAAAAAAGATGATCAATAGAAATACGATGTCGATCATCGGTGTCAAATTGAGCGATGGTTGCTCGTCGGTATGCGTTTTGAGTGCCATCGAAAAGTTCCTATTTTTTCAAAATCACCTCGTAAGGCGTCGCTTGTCAGGCTGCTTTGGTCCGCGAACTCTTTTTGGGTCGGTTCCCTGCTTCGGCCGAAATTTCGGCCACCACATCTTGGGACACGGCATCGATGTCCATGACCAGACGATCGACCCGCGAAAGAAAGAACATGTAGGCGATCAACGCAGGAATTGCCACCGTGAGACCGCCGGCAGTGGTGATCAACGCCTGCCCAATACCGGCGGCCAGCAGTTCCGGTTTTCCCATCGCATCGGCCGTAGCGATGTCATTGAAGGCCTGAATCATGCCGACTACCGTGCCAAGCAGTCCGAGCAGCGGCGTGACCGTGGCGATGCCGTTGATCAAACGCAAATAACGTCGCAATCCGCCCGTGACTCGCTCGCCCGAGTCGATAATAGCCTGCTCTACCTCTACTGCAGGTCGTCCCCATTTTTGTACCGCACCAGCGAATACTTCGGCGACCGGACTGCCGTTTTTCCGGCACATCGCCAGAGCCTCCTCCTGATCCATGGAGCGTTCCCGCAGTTGATGCAGAAATTGCCTGACGAACGGCCGGGGAATCACGCGCCGTCGACGGAGACTGATCAATCGCTCGAACACGAATAAAAGCAGAATGAAAGAGGCAAAGAGTATCGGGTAAAGTAGCAGGCCGCCCTGCTGGATAATGACAAACAGGTTTTGCTCGGCAATCTCGCCGGCACTTACGTTGTCGACGTCCGACCCGGGAGCCACCTCAGTGTTCATTTTCAAATCGGGATTTGCTGCCGCGGTCGGTGGCTCCACAGCATGCGAAAAATGACCAAACAGCATAGCCATTGTGCACAAGCTTAGGGCAAAGCAACACTTGTAGAGAGTCGGCGATTTTAAAAAGTTTGACATCGACAGAGGTCCTTTAGGATTGCGGTCTGCGATCCGCACGCGTCAGTGTTTTCAGACGAATGCGAGCCTCGGAGGCAAAATCAGTTTCGGGATACTTTTGAAGCAGTTGGCGATAGAGTCCGGCGGCTTCTTGCACTTGTTGCCGACGCTCATAACAGCGACCCGCCTGTAAAAGCGAGGCGGCCTGCCAACGAGGGTGTGGATAAAGCGAAACGACGCGGAAATATTCAGCAGCCGCCTCAGCGTATCGCTCCTGGTGCATGAATGTTTCTCCGATCATCCATTGCGCCATGGCTGCTGTTTCGCTTTTTTCCAAATGGTCTCTTTGAGCGGCGCGTATAAATGCAGTTCGCGCGGCTTCAATTTCAGCGTCCGCCATGCGGCATCGACCGAGCAGGTAGTAGAGTTGATCTTGTGGCACCGGTGCCGAAGCGTCGGCAAGCAGTGGCTTGATCGCTGACCTGGCACGCGGCCAATCGTCCTGCTGAGCGGCCAGTTGACCACGTCGCAAGGCGACCAGAGCCGATTGTTCACTCGGCAGCGACCCCTCAGCCAACGCTGCAAAACGCTGTTCTGCCTCACCGTAATTCCCGGACTGATAGTGGGATTCAGCAAGCCAGTATTCGGCGGGCGGTGCCAGCGTGGAACGCGGAAATCGATTGACCAGCTTGGCGAGCGGACCGCACGCCCGTTTCCAGTCCCCTTCTTGCACGGCGATTTGGCCGGAAAGGTAGAGTGCGTGCGGCACGATTTCAGTGTCTGGCTCTTGGTCGATCAGCTTGAGTAATAGCGCATCGGCTCGATCTGTGTCACCTGAGTCAACCGCATATTCCGCTAGGCGGTAAGTCGCATCGCTCCAGTATGCGGATTCCGGATGGTGCGCGTGCAGTGCCTCGAATTGAGCCTTTGCCTCGTTTGGTTTTGCTCCGTCATGCAGCACCCAGCCTAGCCGATACAGCGTTTCGGCACGTTGCTTTTCGTCCAGCTCGGTCGCCAGAAGTCGTTTGTGAATGGCAGCGCCCTCGACAAAGTTTCCCTTGGAGATAACGATTGTGGCCGCGCGACGGAGAGCCACTTGTGCACTCGGCGAATCGTTCCAGCGGTCGGCCACCTCTAGATAGGTTTTCAAAGCCTTTGCAGGTTGATCGAGTTGTTGATAAATCTCTGCCAGTTGTAATCCTGCCGTTGCCGCTGTGGGATCGAGTGATTTGCCTTGCATCAGCGCCGCAAGCGTCTCAGCAGCAGTGGCGACCCGACCCGCTTTCACCTGGGCCGCGGCCAGTCGCTGGACCGCTGCGGGTCGACTCGATTGAGGCTGCGGTTCGGTCGCTAGTTGGGCGTAGAGTTGCAGCGACCACTCGGTTTCCCCCTGCTCGCCAGCAATGCGTGCCAGATGGCGAAGTTGTCCGGGTGAGGGTCCTGCTCCGTCGACATTTTGCCAGCGAAGAAGACTGCGACGGGCCTTATCGATATCACCCGACAAGAGGTGGGCATGAGGAATGTTGCTGATAACCTCATCAGCCCAAGGCGTGTCGGGCCACTTCTGGAGGAGCACATCCCAGGTGGCGGCCGCCATCGCTGCATCGTCGTGCGAAAACGCCAGACGTCCAAGATAGTAATGCGCCTGGGCTGCGATTTTTGGCTCGACATTTTTTAGCAGGGCCGTGTAACCACGCTGTGCTGAGTCTCGATTGCCCAGCAGATCTTCGCATCGGGCCAAGCCAAAACGACAGGTTATCGCCAGGTTTTTGTTGTCTTTGGTGCGAAGCACTGAAGTGAATAGCTCGCGGGCTTGTTGAAGTTTTTCGTGCTGCGCTCTGCTCTCCTTTTCATTGTGCAGATCGGCCCGCTCTGCGACGGACAGCAGGGCACCGGCCAGATAGGTCTCGGCTAACAACCTCTGTTCACCTGGAGGGGCCAATTCGAGAAAAGGCCCGAATCGGGCAACCGCTTGAGAGTGACGTCCGCCCAGATAGGCGGCTTCGGCAATCCGGAACGAGGCAGCAGAGGCTCGCGGATCCTCGTCCCCGACAACGTCAAGAAATTTCTCGTAGATTCGGATCGCTTCAGGGTATCGGCCGAGTTGGAGGAGGCTTTCCGCACGATAATAGAGTGCCTCGTCGGTACGATTATCCTCCGGGTGCTGTTTCAGGAATGCCTTGAAAGAGGAAGCCGATAGTTCCCATCGTTGATTCGCATAATGGTCACTGGCCAGGGCAATTAGATCGTCGCCCTCTTCGGCGCTGGCTGTCGCTACGCCGAGCATTCCCGGCGGAACAAAGATCGCCAACAGAAACAGGATCAACCCTCGCTGCATCGACATGCCTCCCCTGCATGAACGCATCGGCCCGTGCGTGGCACAGATCGGACGATCAAGCCCCATGAAATCCCGAAAGCCCAGGGAGCGACTTTGTCTTGGGTGAAGACGAGCCACACTCCCTGGGCGAGGTGTTTTATGTGTTCCTTTTCGTGCTGAAAAGGTTGCATGGCAGCATTCAAGCCGCGTTTATTCAATAGTAGGAGCCGGTTCCTGTATTCACGTTGCCGACCATGTGAAAGTGATCTTTATCGATGTAGATCACCTCCGCCGCATCGTCGTCCCGCAGCGTGTGGGGAATCGGCCAACCAACTCGCACTTTTTCGCTGTAGTGCACGGTGCACTTGTAATGCACGTGGTGAAGCTGGGCCGGGCCGATCAAAGGAATCTGCCGCGGTGGATCAATGTAGTCCGCAATTTTTTCCTTGATGATGCGCACATCGTTGATCTGGATGGTGTAAAGCAGAGGCCAGTTCCCCTCGACTTCTTTAATTTCCATAAACTTGCGGAAGACCTCGTCGTCGCTTGGAGGGTCCATGCCGACGTCCGGCGTGTCGGCCGTCAAAGGTCCCAGAATAGGGGCGCGGCCATAGCGTTCATGAAACCAATGTTCGTCCTCTTTTTCTTTCTGCCAAAAAGGAGAGACGGGGATCGGGATGCCGGCGTAACCGAGAAACGGTCCTTGGCTCGTGATGCATCCGGTAAATGCAGTCAGAGCAACGCCACATGCCACCAGCAATCCGCACCCTGCGAAAAGTCTGTATGCCATTGTGAAACTCCGCGATAATTAATTTGTCACCTGATTTCGGGGACGTCAGAGCGAACTGACGCCAGAAGTATTTATCGTGTTAAGCTGGGCAGAACTTGCGGAATTTTCCGGTCCTATCAAAAAAAACGCTGCATGGCATTTGCAGGCGGAGCTAGCAAGGAATATTCACGGTGGACCATACGATCGACTTTCTGACGATC
>DLCF01000072.1:44995-46681 GCA_002480485.1 Planctomycetaceae bacterium UBA7805 | reverse complement strand
TTCAAAGGCCTCTCGGTCAACTCGCCGAGAAATCTTTCGGTCCGAGTCGTGCGATCGACTTCGAATTGGAAATGGGATTTTTCATCGGGAAGGAGACAAATTTGGGCGAGGAAATTGAAATTGGCCAAACGCCTCACCATATATTTGGCATGGTTTTAGTAAACGATTGGAGTGCTCGAGACATCCAAAAATGGGAATATGTCCCCCTAGGTCCTTTTTTGGCAAAAAGTTTCGCGACTTCGATTTCTCCATGGGTGGTGACCACCGACGCGCTCGCACCTTTCCAGCGGCCGTTACCGACGCAGGATCCACCAGTGCTTCCCTATTTACGCTGGTCCGCCGATTACAGCTACGACATCGATTTACGAGTATCGCTAACCCCGGCGACCATGGACGAGTCCGTTGAGATCACGCGTTCCAATTTTCAAAATTTGTACTGGAGCATGCACCAACAATTAGCACACCATACCGTGAACGGCTGCAATGTCCGTGTGGGCGATCTATTGGCCTCTGGTACAATTAGCGGTCCTGAAAAAAATTCGCGCGGTTGTCTCCTGGAGCTTTCCTGGCGAGGTGCCGAACCTCTAGAATTACCCGGAGGTGGCAAGCGCATTTTCCTCGAAGACGGGGATCGTGTGACGATGACCGGTTGGTGTCAGGGGGCCGATTACCGGGTTGGATTTGGTGAGCTGACCAACAAACTATTGCCGTCCCGGAAAGATCGATGAATTCGATTCTCTGGCAACCGCGCCCCGAACAGATCGCTGGTAGTCAAATGACCGCCTTCCGCCTGTTTGTAGAAGAAAAAACCGGCAGACTGTTCTCTGACTATTACGGATTGTGGAAATGGTCAATTGAAAATCCCGACCAGTTCTGGATAGGTATTTGGGAATTTTGTGAGGTGCGATCTGCTCGATTGTGGGAGACTGCTATTGAAAATTCAGCAGCTATGCAGAATGTCCAATGGTTCCAGGGTGCGAGGATTAACTTTGCCGAAAATCTCTTGGAGCGCGGGACGGATAACGACATTGCAATTCTCTTCCGTAACGAGAAGGAGCAAACACGCGAAATACGACGGAAGGAATTACGATCGGAAGTAATGCGGATTGCATGTTGGCTGCGTGAAAAGGACATTGGCATCGGTGACCGAGTTGTCGCGTGGATGCCCAACGTGCCGGAGACGGTGGTGATGTTACTAGCGACCGCTGCCGTGGGTGCCACATTTTCTTCCTGCTCACCCGATTTCGGCATTCAAGCCGTTGTCGAGCGATTCGGTCAAATTGAACCGAGCCTTCTTTTGGTTGCTGACGGTTACCAGTACGGGGGTAAGCAATTTAATGTTATGCCCAAGGTCAAGCTGTTGCTGGAGCATTTACCATCGATCCAACGCGCTCTGGTAGTCCCGTATAGCGGTAAATCGGTTGACCTAAAAAATATTCGCGATGCGGATCTATGGGAAGAGGTTGGGGTCGTAAGCAATCCGATTGAGTATCTTCCACTTCCCTTTGATCACCCGCTGTACATTCTCTATTCCTCCGGAACGACTGGGAAACCGAAATGCATTGTTCATGGCGCTGGTGGAACACTGCTGCAGCATTTGAAGGAACATCGTCTGCATACGGACCTAAATCCGAATGATCGACTATTTTATTTCACCACCTGTGGATGGATGATGTGGAACTGGCT
>DLCF01000072.1:0-44665 GCA_002480485.1 Planctomycetaceae bacterium UBA7805 | reverse complement strand
GTAAGTGGTTTAGCCAGTGGATCAGCGATTGTTCTTTATGATGGTTCGCCAATGGAACCGACTGCCGACAGTCTTTTCCGAATGGCGGAAGAGCTGAAAATTAATGTTTTCGGCGTCAGTGCATCCTATCTAGCGGCCCTGGAAAAAAAGGGGGTTCGGCCAGCAAATCAATACCGGCTTACTGCACTACGAACGATCCTCTCGACCGGATCGCCATTGACGGGCGAAAGTTTTGAATATGTTTATCGTCACATTAAATCCGATATTTGTTTGTCTTCTATTTCAGGTGGCACAGATATCGTGTCCTGTTTTGCGCTTGGCAATCCCAATTTACCGGTTCGCAAAGGCCAGTTGCAGTGTCGTGGACTGGGAATGGCTGTTGATGTATTTGATGGCGATGGAGAGGGTGTAATCGGGAAGAAGGGCGAACTTGTCTGCACTCAACCCTTTCCCTCCATGCCAATAGAATTTTGGCGTGATCAAGATGGAATCGCTTATCATCACGCCTACTTTGAACGTTTTCCCGGCATTTGGTGCCATGGTGATTTTGCAGAACTCACCTCGGACGGAGGCATGATTATCTATGGTCGCAGCGACGCAGTCTTGAATCCGGGTGGCGTCCGTATTGGCACTGCGGAAATTTACGCCCATGTTATCCCTATGGAGGAGGTGGTCGATTGTGTGGCGGTCGGCCAGAAATGGGAGAGCGATAGTCGAATTGTCTTATTTGTGCAGTTGCAGCCACAAGCAGCGATGAGCGATCAGCTCGAAGAAAAGATACGCGAAAAAATTCGTGCTTCCGCAAGCCCACGACATGTTCCTCAAGTAATTTTGTCAGTGAAATCTATCCCCAAAACACGAAGTGGAAAAACCGCTGAATTAGCGGTCCGTGATGTCATCCACCAAAGGGCAGTGGTCAATCGGGATGCCTTGGCTAACCCAGAGTCACTCGCAGATTTTTTTCCACGGCGGGAATTGGTGCCACCAGATAGCGGAGCAGAGTCGGGCTGATAGGATTTGAACCTACGACCTCTGCGTCCCGAACGCAGCGCTCTAGCCAAGCTGAGCTACAGCCCGATATTTCTCCCGTCGAGCATTCATTTTAGACCCATGTGGCTAACCGGCAAAGGGTCAACAACTCAATGCCTTCAATCATTGCTCTCTCGGTGTGCCCTGCCCTTCCGCTGGGGATGTTGTTGCATCAGTCGGAGATAGATCTGGAAGACCGTGTTCGGTCGCCTCGTCGAGATTGACCTCCTCGATTTCCACACCATCGACATGCCGCCGCAGTAACAAATATACAGCGGTCATACCACTGAATAGGAAACCGACCGCAAAGGCCGTGGTGAGGGTCCGTAGAAAACCCTGCCAGAAGCGAATCAGATTGCATCCCCATCCGGCAGCGCCCTCACGCATGTCTCCATAAAATAACTGAATGGATCGTTCTGAGGAAAGTCCCCAATCGAATGACCAATGGGTCGAGTAAACCAGGATATCTATGATGCCGTGGATCATGACCCAACCTAGAGATCCGACGATCGTGGCAATTACCACGTAAAAAAGATAATGAAACGGACGCTGAAACACATACGCGTAACTTCGGCTAATAGCGTCGAAAGCATCTGTGCCCTCTGTGCTAATGGTCGCGTACATCATCGGCCATCCAAAAATCAGACCGAGCAGAAGAATCGCCATCATAAATCCTAGACAAAGAACAAGTGGCCATAGCACCCCAGCAATCAGGACACCAAAGTCGAAATTCGATACTAGGCCAAGCAACGCTATAGGAATCCCCAATCCGAAAATACCTAACAGTGGTATAACCGGAGCAGACATGTAGGAAGCACATCTCTGGCGAGCAAAATTTCCTGCTTTCTTAAAACTAATAATTTCATCTTGCGTGAGTTTAACGGCTACAATCCGGGTAATCATCGCACCGAAATAACCCCAGATGATCAACGCCCAAGCGCAACACACCAGAGCATAGGCCAAGCCGCGGTATGTAAGGTCTTGCCTGAATAGCATTTGGAACGGAAGCGTCAGTTCGGCAGCTGTCGCAGCTGCCGTGCCAACAATCGGGCCGATGTAATCCAAACCACTTAAAGACGCTAACACCCCTTGATCGCCAAAACTCCTATACGAAATCTCCCATGGCCAGGGAGGGACCGTTCCATCGTGACGGGCACCAAGTTGTATCAACGCCGGATCAGCGAGTACCGATACGCCGGTGGCATCCGGCACGTAGGCCACAAGATTCCAACACAGTCGCCAACCTGCCACCATGCCCACAAGGCCCAATGCGGCAAGCAATAGCAGGCGAAAACCAATTGCAACGCGTACCGAGCGAAACAGAATAAGCCAGGGAAAAATTTCTTGCCAATCGCGGACTGGTTTTGCTTCCGAATGTGTTGACATTTTCGGATCACCTCCCTGCTATACTCTAGCTATTGGATCATTCATTTATTGATGGCAATTATGACCAATCCAGGCGTGCCGACGCAAGCAGAAAACATATTCCATTGCAGGCGGTAATTATGCATGATCGGGCCCTTCTAGGGCTTCTGGATCTCCCTCGATCGGCAGGCTGTAATCTTCTTCAAACCAACGCCCGAGATCAATTTTTTTACAGCGGTCACTGCAAAAAGGCATTGAAGATGACAGCTCTGATTCAAAGGAGCTTTTGCAGATCGGACAGAGAAGGCTAGACATCTTTTGGTTGCAGCGCCATGATCGGCCACTTTTATTAAGCTTTAATTTTCTGACATCGGGTGGACCAAACCTTGTCAATTGTTGCCGTTTCCATCTGCGGATTTTCCTTTTTTTTCGGTGCCTTTCGGTGCCGATTTTTTGTCGTCAGCTGGTTTTTTTTCCTTGGTTTTTTTTGCCTCAGCAGCGCCTTTCTTATAAGACTCGCTACGGTAATCCGTTTCGTAAAATCCCGAGCCTTTAAACACAATTGCGGCCCCGGTTCCGAATAACCGTCTAAGTTTCAATTTTTTACACTCCGGGCACTTCTTTTTCACCCCATCGGTAATTGATTGAAATAACTCAAACGTATGTCCGCAAGATTCGCATTCATAATCGTATGTCGGCATTAAATTCTCCCCGGGGAAAGCCCGCGTCACTCAGGAGGACCAGTAGACACGATAACTTGGCTCGGGCGAACAACGCGATCATGGAGTTGGTAGCCCACGGCGACCTCCATCACAATCTTTCCCGATTCGAAATCATTACTCGTGGTCTGCGAAACTGCTTCATGAAGATTAGGGTCGAATGTTTCCCCCATCGCACGAATCGGCTGGCAATCATGCTGCATAAGGATCGATTGCAGTTGTTGCGCTACCAGTTTGAAACCCTCCAAAAGAGGATCTGTCCCTTCGTTTTTTTCTGCAGCTTCAATCGCCCGCTGAATATTGTCGAGCAGAGGAAGTAATTCCCGCAACAGGGGCATAAGTGCGTAACGACTTTCCTGCTGTTGTTCCCGTTGAACCCGCTTCCGATAATTTTCCAGATCCGCTTGAGCACGCAGTGCCCTGTTATTTGCATCTAACAGCTCCAACTGTCGCCGCTCTGCCTCCGACAATGTTAGGGTCGCCTCAGGATCCAATCCACCAAGCACATCATCCTCTGCCTGATTCACTGGTTTATCCTGGTCGACTTTTAATTTTTCGTCGTGTGGTTCACTCACGGCAGGAGCCTCTTTAACCATCAAATAACATTAAATTATCGTGCAATTTTCATTTAGGGTGACTGATCTTGATTAACAAAGTACCCCTTTAGTGTATCTAAAAAGCTCTTGCGATGCGGAGTGACATGAGAAAGTTCTATTTCAGCCAACTTTCTAATCATTTCCTCCTGTTCGCTGGACAATTTTTTGGGGACATCGATATCGAGCTGAACATGCAAATCTCCCGCCCGACGACCCCGAGGATCGGGCATCCCGCGTCTTGGAAGTTTAACCACATCGCCCGCTCTAGTACCGCTTTTTATTTCAATTGATTCAGGCCCCTCGAGTGTTGGAATGTCGACAGTACCGCCCAGCACCGCTTGTGAATAAGTGATCGGTACTCGGCAAATAAGATGATTGCCCTGTCGTTGGAACAGAGGGTGATCTTCGACATTGACCAGACAGTAGAGGTCACCTGGGGAACCACCATGAGAGCTGGGATGGCCCTGGCCACTTAATCGGATCTGCATCTGGTTATCGATACCAGCCGGAACTGTAACATCACAGGTTACTGCATCTTCCTGGTAACCCTCACCGCGACAACTCTCGCATTGTTCTCGAATTGTTGATCCACCACCATGGCACGAGGGACAAGTAGTTTGCATCCTTAGTATGCCGCTGGATTGAATCACCTGACCATGACCGCCACAATATTGGCACGACTCTAAGGCTGTGCCGCCCGCCGCTCCATTGCCCTGGCAATCCTCACAACGTCGATGCCGTGAGAACGTGACCTGCTTTTTCACCCCTTGGGCCGCTGAAAAGAGATCAATCGTCAAATCTGTTTCAATATCGGCTCCCCGTCGGGGACGACGGCCACGGCCTCCGCCGCCAAAAATACCTCCGCCGAACATATCGCCGAACGCCTCAAAGATGTCGTTGAGATCATGGAATTGTTGGCCGGTGCCCTGCAATCCCGCGTGCCCGTATCGATCATAGCGAGACCTTTTTTCTGTATCACTTAAAATTTCAAAAGCCTCAGCCGCCTCTTTAAAACGATCAATAGCCGCTTCATCTCCGGGATTTTTATCAGGGTGAAACTGAATTGCCATTTTCCGATACGCCACCGAAATATCATCCGCTGAAGCTGTTTGCGCGACGTTCAGCACTTCGTAATAACAGCGTTTTTCTGTCATGGTCATATCAATATCATCGGTGGTGCTCTGAATTCAAGCGGACACCATAATAGATCGGCTCTCATCGAAAACTGCGTTCCATTCTCAACTGACACCCTATAAATAGGGCCACTTCCAACAACGCAGAAGTGGCCCTGATCTGAAATCGGATAACGTGGACGGAAATTCTATTTATTAGGTTTTAAGCTGCTAATAGGAGCGCGTCAGGCGATCGATCCCTGGACGCGTTTCTTATCACCGTCTTCCTCATCATAATTGGTCACCAATGCTTCGGTGGTCAGCATTAAAGCTGCAATACTCGCCGCGTTTGCCAAAGCAGTCCGAACCACCTTCACCGGATCTATAATGCCGGCCTTAAACATATCGGTATACTCCGCAGTTTTTGCATCATAGCCGGAATTCACCGGTTTCTGCACAACTTCATCGACAACGACCGAACCATCGATACCACCGTTGTCTGCAATCTGCCGCAGCGGTGCAGCAAGTGCACCAAGTACAATGTCGACCCCTATTTTCTCATCGCCTTTAACTTTGCTTCGAACCGCTTGAACAGACTCCGTACAGCGTAGTAGGGCAACGCCGCCTCCGGGAAGAATGCCTTCCTCGACCGCAGCTCGCGTGGCGTGAAGCGCATCCTCCACGCGTGCCTTTTTCTGTTTCATCTCCGCTTCCGTGCCAGCTCCCACTGACACGACGGCAACACCGCCAGTCAGTTTTGCCATCCGTTCCTGCAATTTCTCGCGATCATAATCACTATCAGAAGCCTCAATCTGGTTACGCAGTTGTGCAATCCGGTTGCTAACGTCTTCTTGTTTTCCCGCACCACGCACAATCGTCGTGTTGCTCTTGTCAACCGTTATCTGCTTGGCTCGTCCCAACTGCTCCAATTCAAGATTTTCTAACTTTAATCCTAAATCTTCACTGATCATCGTTCCGCCAGTCAGGATCGCAATATCACTCAACATTGCCTTGCGACGATCACCGAACCCTGGAGCCTTTACCGCACAGACATTCAGCACACCACGCAATTTATTCACAACCAATGCAGCAAGCGCCTCTCCCTCGACGTCCTCCGCGATAATCAAGAGTGGCTTTCCAGACTGAGCAACCTTTTCAAGGACCGGAACCATTTCCCGGAGGTTGCTGATCTTCTTCTCGAAAATCAGAATCAGGGCATCCTCCAGCACACAATCACGCTCCGCCGGACGAGTAATAAAATAAGGAGACACAAACCCTTTATCGAACTGCATCCCGTCCACATATTCCACCGTAGTTTCTGCAGTCTTTCCCTCTTCCACCGTAATCACGCCGTCCTGGCCCACTTTATGCAACGCATCGGCCAGCAAACTACCGATTGTCATATCATTATTCGCACTAATTGCTCCGACGTTTGCAACATCTTTCTTACTGTCAACCGGACGCGACAGATCGCCCAGCTTCTCAACAGCTGCATCAACCGCCGCTTCAATGCCTCGGCGAACCGCCATGGGGTTGCTACCGGCGACAATATTACGACGCCCTTCCTTAAAAATTGCTCGAGCTAAAACAGTGGCTGTGGTTGTCCCATCACCAGCCAGATCCGATGTTTTGCTGGCGACTTCATTCACCAATTTCGCGCCCATATTTTCAAAAGGATCCTCAAGCTCAACCTCCTTGCTCACCGTTACCCCATCTTTTGTGACAGTCGGGCCACCAAATGATTTATCGATGACCACATTTTTACCCGTCGGGCCCATAGTGATCGCAACTGCATCAGCCAGTTTTTCTACTCCGTCGAGCATCTTGGCCCGTGCCTGATCGTCAAACATCAATTGTTTTGCTGCCACAACAGAAGTTCCTTTTTAAATATTTTTATAAAAGAGCAAATCGCGTCGAAATTAGCCGACAACCTTTGCCAAAATATCGCCTTCGCGGAGAATCTTCACCTCGCGACCATTTAATTCTTGATCGACTCCACCGTACTTTCCAAAATAAACTTTGTCGCCAACCGCCACAGAAAGTTCGCCCCGATTGCCACTATCAAGCATTTTTCCCGGGCCCACCGCAACGACGGTGCCTAACTGAGGTTTTTCCTGTGCTGAATCCGGCAACACAATACCACCGGCGGTCGTTTCCTCTGCATCCACCAACTCAACAACAACACGGTCATCAAGTGGCTTTAGTGTTTCTTTTCCCATAATTTTTTCTCCGCTCGCAAAAATTGAATTGGAATGACGGTCCGTGGTGAATTTTCACCCTTGAATCGTGAGAATTACATCATGCCAGGCATGCCACCCATGCCAGGCATACCTCCCATGCCAGGCATGCCACCCATGCCACCCATGCCAGGCATGCCGCCCATGCCACCACCCATACCGTGATCGTGATGATCATCACCACCCGGCTCCTCGGGTTCCGGGATGTCCGTAATCAGTGTTTCAGTGGTTAACAAGAGAGCCGCAACGCTCGCGGCATTTTGCAGAGCACTTCGAACTACCTTAGCCGGGTCAATAACGCCTGCTTCAACCAAGTCGCAATACGCGGCTTTATCGGCATCAAATCCCTCATTTTTTCCTTTGAGCTTTGCGACCCGATTAACCACAACTCCCCCATCATGGCCGGCATTCTCTGCAATACAACGAAGAGGATAGTCAAGAATATTGCGGACGATCGTCGCTCCCAATGCTTCGTCCCCTTTAAGGCTCAACTTATCGATCGACCCGCCGGATCGCATCAACGTGACCCCGCCGCCGGGAACGACTCCCTCCTCCAAAGCTGCCGCAGTTGCGCTCTTGGCATCTTCCAGGAGCGCCTTACGCTCCTTCATTTCAGTTTCAGTAGCTGCACCGCAGTTGATCTGTGCCACGCCACCCGCTAGTTTTGCGAGACGCTCCTGAAGCTTTTCGCGGTCGTAATCGCTATCAGTCGACTCAATTTCACGACGAATCTGCTGCACACGATCATCAATATCTCCCTTCTTACCCGAGCCTCCAACCATCGTTGTTTCATCGGTGGAAATCGTGATCTTTTTCACTTTACCCAAATCAGAGAGTTTGACAGCGTCGAGAGCAATACCCAGATCCTTGAAGACTGCGGTTCCACCGGTCAGTACGGCTAGATCACCTAACATCGCCTTCCGACGATCGCCGTATCCGGGGGCCTTCACAGCACAAACATTTAGGATCCCACGCATTTTGTTGACCACGAGAGTGGCAAGCGCTTCGCCATCCACATCCTCAGCGACAATAAGTAAGGGCTTATTTTCTTTACTCACCGCTTCCAAAATCGGCACAAGATTTTTGGCATTCGAAATTTTCTCTTCGTAGATGAGTACGAGGCAATTCTCAAGTTCTACAAGTTGGCGATCGGTATCGGTGACAAAGTGCGGCGACAGATATCCCCGATCAAATTGCATTCCCTCAACAACCTCTACCGTTGTTTCTGCACCCCGCCCCTCTTCAACCGTAATTACCCCATTCTTTCCAACCTTTAGAAATGCATCTGCCAGGACCGCACCTATTGATGGATCATTGTTGCCGGCGATTGTGGCGACTTGAGTGATTTCTTTTTTGTTCTTTTCATCCACCTTGGTGGCTCGGGCGAGAATAGCCGTGCGGACCGCCTCGGCAGCCTTTCCGATGCCCCGTGCGAGCGCCATGGGGTCTGCACCGGCGGCAATCATTTTGAGCCCCTCTTTATATATTCCCTCAGTCAAAACCGTGGCTGTCGTCGTTCCATCGCCTGCGACATCATTGGTTTTTGTTGCGGCTTCTTTGACAAGCTGCACAGCTAAGTTTTCATTAGGGTCATCCAACTCGACATCTTCCGCCACCGTAACGCCGTCCTTGGTTACTTTGGGAGAGCCCCATCCCTTGTCGAGTACCGCATTGCGACCCCGGGGTCCTAGTGTGCTCCGAACAGCTTTGGTGAGCTTAGTCACACCGGCAGCCAGCGGTTGTCGTGCCTCGTCATCGAAGACCATTTTTTTTGCCACGGTCAAATTCCTCCTGAGCGGAAAGAGTGAAAATATGCGGGAAAGCAGGCTTAGAAGCCCGCCTTTTTGGCAGGGTCAGTGGGTCGTTAACCCTTAGAAGTGCAATGTGAGTGCCAAGCGATGCGAAAAATTTCCAAGTTATTATTTATAAACAACTTGGGGTAATTACATGCTCTTTTGTATGAGCGTATCGTCTAAACCAAAACACCGATAATGTGCCATTTTGGCAGTTTTTCGATCATTGGCTCAGGGATTGAAATTCTCGTCTCCCTGCAGCGACAGTGCAAATCCAGCAAGCAGTTCAGCAGTCTGGTCGATATCGCTAAGGGAAATTGTCTCCACTGCGCTGTGCATATATCGATTGGGAACGCTCACCAGTGCTGTGGCTACGCCACTGCGGGTGACTTGAAGGGAATTTGCATCGGTCGGGGTTGCTCGACCTATCGCAGCCAACTGGTAATCGATGCCCTTTTCCTCCGCAACCTCGATTAATCTTTTCACAACCTCAGGATTACAGTTTGGTCCCCGGGTGATTACCGGCCCACCACCGAGTTTAATATCCCCTTCGGTCTTTTTGTCCACGGTAGGACAATCAGTTGCATGCGTAACATCAACTGCAATTCCAACATGCGGGTCTATGCCATACGCACTCGTACGCGCGCCACGTAAACCTATTTCCTCCTGTACGGTAGAAACCGAATACAGTGAGCATGCAAGATTTCCAGCTGCGGCACGGCGAAGCGCCTCAATCACCACCCAAAGACCTGTTTTATCGTCCATACCAGGGGAATTTGCAAAATCATCCGAGAGCATCTCGAACGACAGAGAAAATGTCACGGGATCACCTACTCGGACTTTTTCGGCAGCGTGCTCTTTACATGTCGCCCCGATATCTATCCATAAATCCTTTATCTTGGGAACCTGTTTTCGTTCCTCATCGGTCAGCAAGTGTATCGGCTTGCGGGCAATCACACCCTGCACAGGTCCACTGGAGCTCCACACCGTAAGTCGTTGTCCAATGAGTTGCTGTGGGTCCCATCCGCCTATGGGCTGAACATAGATAAATCCGCTCTCGTCGATATATTGAACAATAAGCCCAATTTGATCGCAGTGCCCCGCATACATCACCCGCAGTGGTGCCTGCGGGTTCTTAACAACAATCACGTTGCCGTGAGAATCGCTGTCGATTTTGTCAGAAAAATCCGCTGCGTATTCGCGAACAATCTTCTGAACCGGTTGTTCGTAGCCTGAGGGGCTGGGGGTTTCCAACACATTTTTAAAAAACTCGAGCGCTTTCTCAATCATTATTCCTTGCCCTTCGGCCCCATGCCAATCAGAATTCAAAAGTAGGTCATAAGTTAATGTACGTTGAGTTTAACTCGGGGGCAACGTGGCCGAAGAGCCGAAGAATGGTTGTCTGTTCTTCGCTTGACGACTCGAATGAGCCGGCCCTAGGATGGAACGCTCTTTTTACGATGTAGGCGTGCGAAATGGAAACAACAAAGATTGCAATCGTGGGTCTAGGTACCGTGGGCACCGGTGTAGCCCAACTGTTGCTGGAGCATGCCGAGCATACCAATCGCTATGCCGGCCGGGCAATCATCCTTGAAAAAGTTGTTGTTCGAGACTGCAACAAAGCGAGGGATATTAAACTGCCGGACGGAGTATTGACTGATCGGCTTGAGGATGTCACTAAAGATCCCGAAATTCGCTGTGTAGTTCAGTTGATCGGCGGTGTGGAACCAGCGCGTTCTATCATGCTGCAACTTCTAGAAAGTGGCAAGGATGTTGTCACTGCAAACAAGGCACTGCTTGCCGAACATGGGGACGAATTATTTGATCGCGCTAGAGAACTCGGGCGGTCGATTGCGTTTGATGCTGCTGTGGCGGGGGGCATTCCTATCGTAACGAACGTGGGTCAATGTCTATCCGCTAACCGCATTGAATCGATTCATGGAATTTTAAATGGGACATGTAATTTTATTATTTCCCAAATGGAAGAACATGAGGCTTCTTATGCACAGGCAGTTGAGGAAGCACAGCAGCGAGGTTATGCAGAGGCCGATCCCACGATGGATGTGAATGGCAGCGACGCCGCCCAAAAATTGGCATTGCTCGCCCATTTGGCCTTTGGTTCCAGGGTGCATTGGAGCGAAATTCCCTGCGAGGGAATCGAATCGCTGCGACCGATTGATCTACAGTATGCCAAAGAGCTAGGTTACCGGCTAAAGTTATTGGCGGTGGCACGGCTTGAGGACGGGGAACTCGAGTTACATGTCGGAGTCCAGTTAGTCCGGCGTGATTCCCCGATGGCTGGCGTGGGTGGCGCATACAATGCCATTCGTCTAATCGGAGACGCGGTGGGACGCGTTTGGTTCCAAGGGATGGGTGCCGGTAGAATGCCAACGGCTTCAGCAGTCGTGGCGGATTTGATCGACATGATTGTAGGCCGGACCGCAATCACATTTCAAACTTTACAGTTGTGGTCTGAAAAGCCGGCTCGAGTACTCCCGCGACCTTCCTTCAGGACCGCGACACGTTACTATTTTCGATTTATGGTAAAAGATCATCCAGGAGTATTGGCGGAGATTACAGGAGCGTTGAGTAAGGAGGGTATCTCTATCGCTTCCTTTATTCAGCATGAACGGCATGAATCGAAAGACGATAAAGTTCCACTGGTGATAATGACGCATCATACAACGGTAGGTGCTGCTGATCGGGCGATCGAAAAAATCAATCGGCTACAGATGGTGCATGAGCCGGCGATGCGCATGCGGATTCTTGATTAGTTGTTGATGCGCTGTAAATGCCAGATAGAAGTTTTGTGAAAATTAACCTGAATTCCAGCCATGAAGTACGCGATCGTTATTCCTGATGGCGCTGCAGACGAACCTCAGGAATCGCTCGGCGGTAAGACGCCGCTCGAGGCGGCAAATACGCCCGCAATGGATGCCATTGCAGAGACAGGCATGGTGGGCGATGCGAATCATGTACCCGATGATTTACCGGCTGGTTCCGCGGTCGCTAACATGAGTCTGCTTGGATACGATCCGGCGGTTGCATTTACCGGTAGAGCACCTATCGAAGCGGCAGCACAGGGCATTGTTCTTGGTGAATCCGACTGGGCGATCCGCTGTAATTTGGTCACTATCCAAGATCAAGTGATGTGTGACTTCACGGCGGGGCATATTTCAACCTCGGAATCTTCATCGTTACTTCAAACATTGAGCGAGCAACGACTGGAGGACGAGATTCGCTGGATTTCTGGCGTAAGTTACCGTAATTTACTAGTTTGTCGGGGGGAATCCCGTGCCTGGCCATTTGACTCCGACACTCGGACTACGCCCCCTCATGATCTGACTGATCTTAAAGTGATCAACCACTATCCACGGGGTGCAGGCAGCGACTTATTGAACAAATGGATGCGCGAAAGTGTTTCCCTCTTTCATAATCACCCGATTAATAAACAAAGAATCGCCAACGGGAATAAACCCGCAACCAATGTCTGGCTATGGGGACAAGGCAGAAGACCACACTTGCAGTTATTCGCTGACAAGTTCCAACGGCAAGGGGTGATGATTACAGCGGTCGATCTGCTCCGAGGACTCGCCGAATTGATCGGATGGCGGAATGTTCATGTTCCCGGCGCGACCGGATATACTGATACCGACTACAGTGCGAAAGGCCGAGCGGCAATCGACACGCTGCAATCGACAGACCTCGTTTGCGTCCACATCGAGGCTCCAGACGAGGCTTCCCACGAGGGTGATCTAGCAAAAAAAATTGAGGCAATTGAGGCAATCGATCAAAAAATTGTCGCGCCTCTTTATGATTTTCTTCGGGTGACCAAGGATTTCCGCATTTTAATTTGTCCTGATCATCCAACTCCTGTCCGCACCAAAACACATAGCCATGGCCGCGTGCCATTCACAATGGCAGGTTCCGGTATACCGTCCGACGAGATTATTGCTTACAACGAAATTTCGGCTGAATCTTCAAACGTTCACCTTTCATCGGGTCACACGCTCATGGAAAGGTTTATATGTTGATCGAAATAAAATATGCTCCATGTAAAAGTAGTGTTTCTTAATTGCTTCTACCCAAAACTTAACGCTAGGTGTATTACTTCTCAAATTGTCTTTGAATACAAATGAATCCATGGGAATTATCGTCCAAAAATTCGGTGGGACCAGTGTCGCGGACAGCGAAAAAATTCTATCCGCTGCGCGAAAAGCAGTTGCTACACAGCAGCAGGGCAACCAAGTAGTCATGGTTGTCAGTGCGATGGGAAAAAACACGGATATGCTGGTTGACTTAGCGCGGCAGCTCAATAGTCGCCCACCAGCTCGCGAAATGGATATGTTGCTCTCCACAGGAGAACAAGTCAGCGTCGCCCTGATGGCAATGGCAATCGATTCACTTGGGGGCGAGGCGGTCAGCTTGACCGGGGCGCAGATCGGTATTCGAACCGACAGTTCCCACACACGTGCTCGAATCCAGTCGATTCCGACCGAGCGAATGCGACAATTACTCGACGAAAATAAAATTGTCATTGCAGCTGGTTTTCAGGGAATTGATGAGCATTTTAATATCACGACTTTGGGCCGAGGCGGAAGCGATCTAACTGCCGTCGCTCTTGCTGCCGTACTCAAAGCAGACGCGTGTGAAATCTATACCGATGTTGACGGTGTCTATACCACTGATCCCCGCATGCTTCCAGATGCTCGTAAGGTTTCTCAAATCAGTTATGACGAAATGCTTGAACTCGCAAGCCTAGGTGCTGGTGTGCTGCACAGTCGCTCGGTTGAATTCGCCAAGCGATACGGTGTCACTATTCATGTGCGGCATAGCTTTTCGGAAGCAGCTGGGTCACTGGTGGTCGCAGAGTCAGAATCACCTACGCAGTCGGTGGGTGGTGCAGCGGTCACAAAGAACGAGTCACTGGTTTCCGTCAAAGAAATTCCGGATCAACCCGGAACCAGCTTCACAATCTTCGAAAAAATCGCGAAGGAAAACATCACGGTCGATATGATTGTGCAAAATATCGGTTTAGATGGGAGAGCCAATCTGTCATTCACGGTTCTCGACGATGATCTGGCGGTCACGCAGGATGCGGTACGTAAAGCGCTGGACCAATTAGGTAGTGGGCGTTTAGAGTGTCGCCAGGATGTCTCAAAAATTTCTGTAGTAGGTTTGGGTATGGCGCGGCAGACGGGTGTAGCTGACCATATGTTCCGTACCCTAGCAGCTGCCGGAATCAACATTCAGATGATCACAACGAGTGAAATTAAAATTTCGGTGCTTGTCGATCGAGAGCGGGCCCAAGAGGCACTCCGTCTAGTCCACGGTGCTTTTTCACTGCAAGACTCGCCCGCCGATGCAAGAACCACCGCTATCGGGAAAGCGACTGAATCGGATGCCACTGAGGTTGCTAGCGATTTAGTCGGCATGGAGGGCTTGAGAGTTGATGACGTGTTACTCGACGAGAGTCAGGGTAGAATCACGATCAGTCAAATTCCAGATCAGCCTGGTGTCGCAGCTCATGTGTTTGAAAATATTGCCGCAGAAAATATTTTTGTTGACATGATCGTTCAGAGTGATGGAAGTGACGGCCAGGCAAGCCTGAGCTTTACAGTGCCGCGGAACCAACTTGACGCGGCGTATCGTATCGCTGAGGCATTAGTAAAGAATATGGATGGTGCCGTGGCGAGTTATAGTCTAGAAGTCGCTAAACTTTCAATCGCTGGAATCGGTATGCGTAGCCACACGGGAGTCGCGATTCGAAGTTTCGAGTCACTTGCGGGAGAGTCGATTAATGTGGAGATGGTCAACACCAGCGAAGTACGCATTAACCTCGTTATTGATGGTAACGCGGCGGAGATGGGACTTGATGCCCTAAGTCGCGCATTTGCTGATGTATTGATGAGGAAACCTACAGGGAGCGTTACCGAATAAGTGGTTTATTCGTTCGACATATCATTGAGAACTTCCTCATTGACATAAATCGGTAGATCACAGGTGACGGCAATGGCAATTGCATCCGAGGGACGTGCGTCAATTTCAATAAGCTCGCCGTCTTTCCGGACACGCAGTAATGCAAAATATGTGTGTTCGCGCAATTCGCTAATCACGATGTCTTGAAATTCACCGCCCATCATCTCAACTAGGTTCACGAGCAGATCGTGCGTAAGTGGCCTAGGTGTTTCAATATCTTTGACACGGCGATCAATACTGGTTGCCTCAAAAATACCGATTAAAATCGGAAACATTCTGTCCCCATCGACCTCGCGGAGATATATCACTTGCTGATCGTTAATCTCGTTGATAATGATACGAGAAAGTTCCATTTGCATTGGCATGAGAAAACTTTCAGTGGAAGAGGTTTTAAATAAGCGTGACCCACCTACCCATATTGTACGTTTACGTCCATCAGCGGGCCACGGTGGGTTAAACGGAAGGATGACTGCTTTTTATCTCAAAATTCAAAAAAGTGGCCAAGCTGTTCGCTTACAAAAAGCGATTGCAAACTAACGACTTCGGAGTTTTTCCAGGGTCGATGTGTGAAAATTAATTTGGGCCTGCAGCTGCTCAAGCGATACCTTTTCCCGTTCCACCACTTCTTTCGGAGCCTTGCTCACGAAGGATGGGTTTCGCAATTTATTTTCCTTAGCCGCAATCGCTTTTTTCAAACGCGTCAATTCGTTCTCATTCCGATTTATTTCCGTGGCGACATCGATTAAATCTTCCATATCCACGAAAACCTCCATGCCACCTGAATTTGTCGTGGCGCTGAAAGCAGGTGCACTCACCTCAGGTCCTAGTTCCGTCACCAACGCAGCTGCCATCGACTCAAAATAAGGTTTCATCGCCGCGAGTGAATCTGCCACCTGGGAATCACATCGCACTGAAAAAGATACCTGTTTTCGCGGCGCAATTTGTTGGCGGCTGCGAATTTCGCGAACACCAGCGAGGACTTTTTGAAAATATGAAAATCGGGTCTCTATCACTTTATTGAGATGTGCATCCTCTGCCTTCGGCCATTCGGCAACCATTACACTCTCCGCGGCTTGCGTTGGTTTAAGGCCGCGCTTCGGAGCTAATTCTGCAAGACGTTGCCACACCTCCTCCGTGATAAAGGGAATCATGGGGTGCAATAGTCGAATGATCGTATCAAGAGTGTGTGCCAGTATGCGTCGAGCAAGAGGACCGTGTCGATTATCATTTAGACGGACTTTAATAATTTCAATATAGAAGCTGCAAAATTCGTCCCAGGAAAAGTCATAGAGTATCCGCGTCGCATCGGCATATCGAAAATGGTCGAGTGCCTCAGTCACCTGTTTAGTGACTGTGGCAAGGCGGCTTAAAATCCATTGGTCTTCGAGTTCAAGATCATCAACAAGGATGTCCGCCGGAGAATAATTCTGTAGGTTCAACATGGCAAACCGAGAAGCATTCCACAGTTTATTACAGAAATTTCTTCCAAGTTCGAAACGTTCGCTGGTAACCGAAGCTCTCGGTAGAGCGCAATCCGAATCCGAGCGGGCCCATTGTGTGGAAAAGGAAGACTGGCACTTTGTACATTGAACCACGGGCAGCACACGATTTTTTTTCGTTTGATCCACGAGTCCGTCACAATGTGGACAAATAAATTCAACCTTCATCCGCGCATCTTGATTCTCTGTCGCAAGATGAGCGATGCCAAATCGTAATGCATCGGCACCGTACAGATTAATAACGTCTAGCGGATCCACACCATTTCCTTTTGATTTGGACATGGTTTCACCATAACCGTCCAGGATTTTTGGATGGATGTATACCTCGCGGAAAGGTATTTTCTGGGTATTAAAAAGGCTAGCGAGAATCATTCTCGCAACCCACAGAGTGATAATATCTCGGCTAGTTACCAAAACATCGGTCGGATAAAAATATTCAAGCTCCGCGGTTTCTTCGGGCCACCCCAAAGTTGAATGGGGCCAAAGGGCACTACTGAACCAAGTATCAAGTACATCCGGATCCTGACAAAAACCTAACGCCTCCAACTGCTTCACCACCTGAGGATCGTCATCACGCAGACAGACATGGAGGATAGGTTGTCCGCTCGGAGAAATTTCATTTTCAGCGACGAGCAAATAGAGCTTATCGCTTTTAGCAAAGGGACTCTCGCTGAGAGTTGATTTGATCTGGTTGATCTGGTTGCGATCAGCGGGAATCAAAGACCAAACCGGGATCCGATGTCCCCACCAAAGCTGTCGACTGACTGGCCAATCTCTTTTTTCACTCAACCAATCGAGATATCCTTTTTCGTATCTTTTTGGCGTGATTTGCACGCGTCCATCGCGAACCGCATCGATGGATGACTGAGCAAGCACGTCCATCGCAATGAACCATTGATCGGCCAAAAAGGGCTCGATTGGCGTTTTACTTCGGTCTGAATGAGCAAGATCTATTTGCCTGTCTTCCACTCGCTCTAGCAATTGATCGCGCTCTAAATCCGCGACAACCTTCTTCCTTGCATCTTGGATTGTCAAACCTTGGTAAGGACCAGCTTGACCATTTAGTGTTCCATCGGGATTAAGAATATTGATCATCTCGAGCGATTGACGTATTCCGACCTGATAATCATTAGGGTCGTGTGCTGGGGTAATTTTGACGCAGCCGCTACCCAAATTTGGTTTTGCCCACTCGTCGGTAACCAGAGGTATCTTACGACCCAATAAAGGGAGTTGCACGCAACGCCCTTCGCGTGCCATTTGACTTATTTTCTCCAACACAGGAAGAATTGAATTTCGACGTAGTGCTAACTCTTTTAACTCATCATCAATCGCCTCAATATCTTTAGGCGTCGCCTCGGCCCTTTTTCTGTGTAATGTAGATTCAATTTTGTCGATAGCGGCGGTTGGGTTTGGATGCACTGCTACTGCCGTATCCCCCAAAAGCGTCTCGGGCCGAGTTGTTGCTAGGGATATCCAATCCGGTTCACCGTCTTGAGGGTCAATCACCTTGTATCGAATATGCCAGAAGTGTCCCTCGATTGTTTCGTGAAAGACTTCGTCGTCGCTCACGGCCGTTTGCAGGAAGGTATCCCAATTAACCAAACGTTTTCCACGATAGATGACCTGTTTTTTAAATAGGTTATAAAACGTTTGACGGACCGCCCGCGCGCAAATATCGTCAAGGGTAAAACGGGTGCGTTCCCAGTCACAGCTGCATCCGATTTCCCCTAATTGTTTCAAAATTCTTTCGGCATATTCCTCTTTCCAGAGCCAGATACGACGCACTAATTCTTCTCTGCCCAGATCATGGCGTGTTTTTCCTTCTTGCTCAATTAGCCGTCGCTCCACGACGGCTTGCGTTGCAATACCTGCATGATCTGTACCGGGCATCCAAAGCGGGTTGTATCCCTGCATTCGCTTCCAGCGAATAAGAATATCTTGAAGCGTATTGTTGAGAGCGTGTCCGAGGTGGAGGGCACCAGTCACATTGGGAGGAGGCATCACAATTGTGAACGGTTTACGGTCTGGATCGACTTCCGAATGGAAATATCCCTTCGATTTCCAGAATCCGTACCACCGCTGCTGCGCGCTGTGATGGTCATATTGCTTTGGTAGTTCAGCTTGCCAATCGCCAGTCATACCACGTGCTCATCCTTGTAGAGCTTGTATTCAATACTATCCACTAGGGCCATCCAACTAGCTTCGATGATGTTCTCGCTGACTCCGACACTGCCCCAAACCCCTTCATCATCCTCGGTTTCAATTATCACTCGCACTGCCGCAGCTGTCGCCGCCTCAGAGTTAATTACCCGAACCTTATAATCGACCAGTCGCATTGTATCGAGGCAGGGGAATGTAGGTTTAAGAGCCTTACGTAATGCGGCATCGAGCGCATTGACTGGCCCGTCTCCCTCGGCAACTTCGTGCCGAATTCCCCCGCCGACCCACAATTTCACGGTCGCCTCGGTGGTGACTTGACCAGAGCGGTCGGTTTCGACATTCACATGGTAGTTTATTCGCTCAAAATGTGGTTTAAATGTCCCAACGCTTCGTTTTACCAGAAGATCAAACGAAGCTTCGGCTGCTTCAAACTGGTAACCCTGGTTTTCCAAATCGACAACGAGCGTCAGTATTCGATCCATCAATTCACGGTCATCTTGAATATTATGCTTTGTCGTCATCGCAATAATATTTGACCGACCCGAAAGTTCGCTCAATAAAAATCTTCGTTCATTACCGACACTCTCCGGATCGATGTGCTCGTAACTTTTTGTCACGCGGCGGACCGCATGTACATGCATCCCACCTTTATGAGCAAACGCGCTTGAGCCGACAAAAGCTTGATTCGTCGGGTAACGCATGTTGGCTGTTTCATAAACAAAGCGCGAAAGTTCTGTCAATCGTTCAACACCAGTACCCTTCAGAACCTGATAACCACCCTGCTTGATAGCTAAGTTCGCGATCACGCTGATCAGATCCGCATTGCCACAACGTTCTCCAAATCCGTTAATCGTGCCTTGAACTTGCACTGCACCTGCTTCGACAGCTGCTAACGAATTAGCCACTGCTAGTTCGCAATCGTTGTGACAGTGGATGCCAACTGGGATATTGATTGCTTCAATCGCTTTGGCGGTAATGCGTTTTATCTCGTCCGGCATTGTTCCGCCATTCGTATCGCAAAATACGACCATGCCGGCACCAGCGTCGATGGCACTCTGGATTGTTTCCAAAGCATAGGCCGGATTGGATTTCCATCCATCAAAAAAATGCTCCGCGTCATAAATGATTTCTCTTCCCTGCCCTTTTAAGTAGGCAATGGTCGAGGCAATCATCTCCAGATTCTCCTCACTCGTTACCCGAAGCACCTCGGCCACATGAAAATCAGAAGTTTTTCCGACGATGGTTATTACGGATGCCGCACTATCAAGCAGGGATTGCATACCCGGATCTTCTTCCGGTTTCATGCCTTTGCGATGCGTCATACCAAAAGCCGTCACCTTCGTGGTTCCCAGATCTTTCTCCGCTACCGCTCTAAAATATTGAGCATCCTTCTCATTGGAGAGCGGGTATCCCCCTTCGACATAGTCGAATCCGAGGTGTGCCAATCGTTCAGTGATTAGAATCTTATCCTGGAGCGAAAAGTTGATGCCTTCGCCCTGACTGCCGTCGCGTAGAGTCGTATCGTAAATCTGAATAGTTTTCATAATTCTTTATAAAAAAACCCCGAGGCAGAAAAACCCCAGGGTTCTATGGTTCGCTCGCCGCAGTGCTATGATTGGTTCGCTCTCTCGCTTTAACCGTTTTACCGAAAATAGTGGAAGGAAATCGACACGGCTAACGAGTCAAATTATCTGACGCATGTTACTAGAATAAAAATGGAACGTTGGGGTGTCAATCGGGTGAAAATAGTAGAGCTCGGAAACCGAACCTCATTTTACACTTTTTCCTCCTCAAAAGATTCTTCCACTTCGTCAACACCCTCCTCCCACTCATCTTCTTCGTATTCGTCCTCCTCCCACTCATCCTCTTCGTATTCATCCTCTTCGTACTCGTCAGATTCTTCTGCTTCCTCGGTGTCAGGATCAGCCTTTTGATCACTTTGAAGTTCGCCTTCCTCTATTTCTTCATCTTCCCACTCATCATCTTCCTCTTCATCCTGGGCAACCTCATCTTGGAAATCATCCTCGTCGATTTCGTCATACTCTGCTTCTTCTTCTACGATCTCATGATCTTCTTCAAAGGCCGTTTCGGTCTCGTCATCCTCGTACTCAGCGATATCTTGATCCTCGTCATCCTCGTCTATCATGTCGTCGTGATCTCGCAGTTCGGCATACTTGCTGTGATCCATATCAGTAGCGTTCGCCGTCGCGGATTCAGCAAGACCAACCGCTTCTGTGAGTTCCTTTTCATCGCCTTCTCCGCTGCTCATTGCAGCC
The DNA here is from genome assembly GCA_002480485.1 of Planctomycetaceae bacterium UBA7805. Lineage (GTDB taxonomy): Bacteria > Planctomycetota > Planctomycetia > Pirellulales > UBA7805 > UBA7805. The sequence goes on along the minus strand of DLCF01000072.1, from coordinate 23,900 downwards.
CACTGCTCGGCAGTTACTAATACCTCTCTAGCCTGCGATCCATTGTAGGGACCTACGATGCCGTCTTCGGCCATGAAGTCTACAAGCCGCGCTGCGCGTCCGTAACCAATGCCGAGACAGCGTTGGAGCAGCGAAACACTGCCTCGACCCTCGCCGATGACAACATCGACGGCTGAATCATATAACGCATCCTTATTTTTATTTTCGGATGCGGCTGTCTCTTCCGCATTCGCTGGCTGGAGTTGTACGAGCTCTCGCACAAATTGCGGGTCATTGGTGGCGACGCTATCGACGACCTTTGTAATTTCATCGTCAGAGAGAAATGTTCCCTGACCACGCAGTAGGGTGCTAGTTCCAGGCCAAAGAAAAAGCATATCTCCATTGCCAAGAAGCTTATCTGCGCCCATCTCATCAAGCACGACACGACTATCAGTGCGACTTGCAACTTGAAACGCAATTCGCGCTGGAAGGTTTGATTTAATCAACCCAGTAATGACATCCACCGTCGGCTTCTGGGTCGCGAGCACTAGGTGAATACCAACTGCCCGACTTTTCTGTGCTAGACGAATGATGTGCCCCTCAACTTCCTTCGCGGCAGTCATCATCAAATCAGCCATTTCGTCAGCGATAATGACAACGTACGGGAGGTGACGTGGTATATTATCCCGTTCTTCGTCTGTTTCAGGTTGAATCCGATCGAGCAATTCCTGCTCTCCGAGTTGGTTATAGGAACTAACATGACGGACTCCCGCTTTGGCAAGCAGAGTGTACCGCTCCTCCATTTTGTCCACGGCCCAGGCGAGGATCGCTTCTGCCTTTTTCATGTCAGTCACAACTGGATGCATTAGGTGAGGCAGTTTCTTATACGGACTTAATTCCACCATTTTGGGGTCAATCATCAACATCTTGACTTCATCAGGTCTCCTCGTCATGACCATGGAGGTGATAATAGAGTTCAGGCAAACACTTTTACCGGTTCCAGTTCGTCCGGCAATCAGCAGGTGTGGAAGGGTGGCAAGATCAACGGTGGTCGACTTACCTGAAACATCTTTACCTAGAAAAACCGGAATCTTCATTTTTTGCCATTTATTGTGATCCTCCTCCATCACCTCGCGTAGTCGTACCATCGACCGCGTTGTGTTGGGAATCTCGATGCCGACTGTGTTTTTCCCAGGAATCGGGGCCACAATACGTACACTAGGAACTCTCAATGCGATCGCAATATCATCCGCTAGATTAGTGATCTTCGCCAAGCGTAATCCGGCCTCTAATTCCACTTCATACTGGGCGATCACGGGACCGGTTTCAATTTCAACAACGCGTACGTTGAATCCGAAATCGGCGAATGTTTTCTCAAGCGTTTTGGCCTTCCGACGTACTTCCTTTTCATGAATGTCGTACTCTAGTTGATCGGACGGCAGCAATAAATCGACGCTTGGTAACTGATAGTTTTCAAGGCTGCTTTCCTGACTTGCCGCTTCAAGGGATTCGATCATTACGTCGCGTTCATCAGGCGTTGCCGGTTTCTTAATTCGCAGTACAGATGCGAGACGTCGCTTCCGTTTACTTCGACGCGGCAGACGAAGTGCGGGTCTATCATCCTCCTCCTCAGATTCGACTTCCTCTTGTTCTGCATCCTCGTCAGGATGCTCCTCCTCGTCGTATTCGTCTTCTACCTCGTACTCCTCTTCCTCGTATTCGTCCTCTACATACGCTTCTTCTGCAGGTTTGCAATTCTTGCCTCGTATACGAACTGGTAGTTCTTTTTGGTTTTCCGTCTCCTCTTCCTTTGACAAATTGTTAGTCTTTCTTTCCTCCGTTGGTGAGGACGTCGACATGGTCTGAACGATATGCCGCCCAGCCCTGGAAAGGTTTGAGATCCCTGAAAACACCAAGCGGAATACGACGTAGTCGGTGCACATTACGAGTCCCGCAAGAAAGATACTCATTGCCAATATATAAGCACCTAGCGCCGCAAAATGCATGAGTAAAAGCTCGCTTCCGACCGCTCCAAGCAACCCGCCTGCGCCCAATTCTGGACCTTTCCAGAGCGGAGAAAACAGATGTGTCATCGTCAGACTAACAAGCGTTGTGAATCCAATAAGTGAAATTATCCATCCTGAAAATCGGACCCAACGTTGATCGATCGTTTTGCGTCTTAATAAATAAAAATCAAACACTGCCAATGAAATAACCAGGTAATAACAGCCTACCCCGGAGAGTCGAAGGAGAAGATCTGCGATCCACGCGCCGACCAAGCCACACAAGTTTGCAGTCTGATCACCGGAGGGGTAAACCAAGGCACCCGCGGAATTGCTCAAGGATGGGTCTGACCGGTCGTATGAAACAACAGCCAAAACCAAAAAAATAACAAGTGCCAAAAGACCTAAAGCAAAAAGATCTTGCTTGATGTTGCGATTTTCGAACATGGACGCGGATGCCAAATAGTCTTGACTTCAGCCGCTGACGCGGCCCGATAACTGTCAAGGGCGCGTCCATGCCCAACTCTCTTCCAAGATCAATCGGCGTTTCGACGTCACTCACAGGTCCATCCCTTTTGTCGATCGCTGGCTTAATGTCGGCCGACGATCTTGAGTGGATGCCGAAAACTCACCGGGGGAAGTCTAGCACCACAAGGTAGTGAGGCTATTTTTTTTACCAACAATAGAAAATAAGTGACACAAATGTGCAAAGCATCTACCGGTTGTGTGGGTTTGGTAAATTATACACACGCCCAAGTTAAGCCTTACCGCTCGCATCGATCTTAGAGACGGGGGGGGCAAATACTTTACGTGGATTCCATTGAAAAGACTCTGCAGAATGAAGGATGGCCACTAGGTTATCGTTGAAAAATGCGGCGACTTTTTCGGATTGCGCGGCCGATAACTGGTAATCCGGTATCGATATTTTTCGACCATTACTGATCTCTTTGAACTGGTTTTCCGAAAGGTCGACATGCTTAAGATGATTGACTCCGGCTTCAGGAGGTATAAGCGATTGAGAAATAGTGCCTTTTTTTAATATTTCCGGTGACAAGGATCCGGAAATTTTAAAGTTGCCAATTGCTGTGCGACAAAGTGACTTCATCACAGCCGACGTATTTAATCGGCTTGCTAAATCACGTCCGATTGCCCGGACATAGGTTCCTCCGCTGCAGGTGATATCGATTGTCACTTCAGGGTAAGAAAATTCCATGAGTGAAATGTTGTAAATGTTGATTTCTCGGGGGCTAAGGGAAACCTGTTTGCCACTGCGAGCGACCTCGTAGGCACGACGGCCTCCTACCTTTATTGCTGAATATTGTGGCGGTTCTTGCAGCATTTTTCCTTGAAAATGCTGCAACGATTGCCGGACCAACTCAATGGATGGAACAGGCGCGCCGGCCAGCTTGGAAATATCCCCCTCTATATCGAGCGTATCGCTCGAGCGGCCCAGTAAAAATGTTCCTCGATACGACTTAGGCATTTGCTGTACAAACTCCACCAGTCTCGTCGCAGATCCGATCCCGATAACCAGAACGCCAGTGGCTATCGGATCTAATGTTCCGCAGTGGCCGACTTTATGTTCTTTGACAAGGCGTTGAACCTGATCAACGACAAAGCGAGAAGTAACGCCGTGCGGTTTATTGATGTTGATGAATCCGAACATCTATTAAACCTTTAGTACATGAAAACATTCCTATTTTTACCCGTCGAGAATATCAAAGCTATACAGGGCCTGTATCTCCTGGGCTGACGCGTTGCGAAGATCCGTAAAGCGAGACATCATCGCGTGCGGTTGTTCAACCCCGAGGGATGCGAGTTGGTGCATTTTGACGTGCAAGATTTCCTTCGTGGCTGAAAAATTGCTCCTGGAATGGCCGAGCGGGTACATTATTAAACCGCTTTCCAAAGTACCTAAGTCGTTGTGCCGTAGACGAATGGATGTCGGGATACCTTTTGGATATTTTCGATCAAAGGATGATCCACCGTGACGCACGTGTATTTTATCCATAAGTGAGCGGATAGTTGGGTTATTAATCTGATCCATTGTATAGTCGGCTGGAAGCAACATCAGATCTTCCCAAGACGTGGCCTGGGACCGATACGCTTTTTCCAACAGCGACGCAATGATAAACAACATTGAGTGATCGGCTGTTTGACGGGTCTGTGGATTTTTCTTGGCAGGGTCGCAAATAATGCTGAAGGCTGGTTCATAAATCGTGATTTCAATGTGATCGGGAAAACGTCCGTCAGTCAACAACTTCGGATACTTTTGAAGTAATTCGATCACCGCCTGTATTGCGCCGGCTGACTGATGTTCATACAGACCCAATTTGAAATGCATATCAAGCAACGCAAATTTTTCACCGCCACAAGTAAGCGTAAGGTCAAAAGGACTTTCGTTTTCGGCGTCCGGTGGGTTCGCGAGACAGAAAATCGCCTGACGATTTCGAAAAATATCAGCCGGACCTGCAAATCCCCGGGCTGCCCGATGGAGTGACACGATACCCATTTCGGTAGAGATAGCGGCACTCGCGCCTTTGGAATCGGATAATTGCTTACCGGATCGAATGGCTCGGTAAGGGACATAGTGTGCTATGAGGAGCCCGAGCGCTGATTCAATCTGGCGTGCATCTGCGCCGGTCATCGCACCATAAACAGCCGTGGACGCAATCGCTCCATGCAGAACGTGATCAATTTTTTTATCTTTAAGGCTAAATACCTCGGCGAGACGGCCGCGAATTTCATCGATCAATAACATGCCGAGGGAGGCATGAAAACCGTCGAGCCCTTTCGCTTGTGCAGCTGCAATGGCAACTGGATAAAAATCATTATGTCCGAACTCTCCAGCTGTTGCATTCTGGTCTGGATTAAAACCAAAATTGGTTCCATTCGAATCCCACTCTCTTACTGCCGCACAGTTTGCCAAAATAGCCTTCTCAGGCGATACCCTCTGCGTGGATCCGAAACAGGTCGCTCCAGTGCCTTTTTCTTGGATTGGATACGAAAGAGCTTCCTTCTTAAGCACCGTGGGGGCGTTTGTTTTCATTGCCAAGGCGGACACCGCGCAGCAGACGCTGTCCAAGTGAAAAAGATCAAGTCTCTCAAAGACTGATGCTTTAGGCGGCGGAAATTTACCCGCCATAAAATCGATTGCAAATTCCCCCAGTGCTCGTGCCTGGTTGGATGAGCGACCGAGAGTCACCGATTGTGTTGTCATCAAAGACTCATAAATTCAGTTGGCAAACAGAGCATAGTCCAGGGTCCGTATGAAACAGTCCATTTTTTTACACGATCCGAAGCATATCGCGCGTTACACGGGGATAACAGATATCCATTTGCAGTCGGAGCTATATACCTGCTAGGATTTTAACATGGAACTGACACAACTCGGGCCGTATCATATTGAAAAAGAAATCGGCAGAGGCGGAATGGGGACCGTCTACACTGCGATTGAAAAAACAACGGGGGAAAGGGTAGCAGTCAAAGTTCTCGCTCCGCTTCTGGCTAACCAGGAGGGATTTAGGGACCGGTTTGCTGCCGAAATCGAAGCACTCCAAGAGCTCGATCACCCAAATATCGTAAAGCTCTTTGCATCTGGCCAACAGTCGGGCTTTCTTTATTATGCGATGGAATTCGTTGATGGTTGCAGCCTGGAAGACGAATTGTTTCGGCGGCGAAGATTTCAATGGCAGGAAGTGTGCCGCATCGGGATCGACCTATGTCGCGCGTTAAAGCTCGCACACGATCACGGAGTAATCCACCGAGACATCAAACCAGCAAACTTGTTGTGGTCCAAAGACGAGCAAATTAAATTAAGCGATTTTGGAATCGCCCGCTTATTTGGAAATACAGGTTTTACAAGCGAAGGGGGTGTTCTTGGTACCGCCGAATATATGGCACCAGAACAAGCGGAGGGCAATAGAATTACCCATCATTGTGATCTCTACAGCCTTGGTGGTGTGCTCTACTCAATGTTGGCAGGTCGCCCGCCGTTTCAAAGCAAATCAATGCTGAAGCTCTTACAAATGCAGCGGTTCTCGCAACCGGAAAGCGTATGTAAATATGCCCCTGAAACACCACCTGAATTTGATCAAATTATTTTGCAACTTCTGGAAAAGGAACCAAATCAACGATTTCCCAATGCGCTGCTGGTAGCGCGTCGAATGGAGGCCATGCAGCGTGCGCTGTCTCTCCAAAGTGAAAATGATCAAGCACCGCAAAAAGCCGGCACGACGTCCGGATTTGAAATCCATCCGTACGATGCTGCTAATCCGGACGATGAAATCGGCGCAACAATCGATATTGAATCAGTGAATCCACCCGATAACACATCGGGAGAACGTGGTGGTGCGGAGAAATCGCAAGAATGGGCATCAGACAATGATAATTTGCAAGTCACCGAGGACCATTTCATCACCACTGAGGAAGCTCGGCAAAAACGAGAATTGTCTGAACGACCTAGACACCCTTTTATTACCGCCCCGACCTGGCTTCTCATGGCAGCATTGTTATTAACAGTGACATTCGCTTGGTATTTTTTACAGCCGGCATCGGCCAACTCGCTTTACCAACGGATAGAGCATGCCGCACAAAATGATCGCTTACCTGAAGTAAAAGATGAAGTCACTCAGTTCCTAGAATATTATCCTCAGGATCCAAGATCGCAAATGGTTTCACAATACCAGAGCGACATAGAGGCAATTCAGTTAAGGGGCCGCGCGGTACTACAGGCTCGATTGCTCAATAAACGCTACCGCGACTCTCCAATAGGACCCGAATATTTTGCAGCCATAGAGGATGCCGCGTTTGATCCGGAAAATGCGGCTAACCGTTTGCAAGCTTTAATTTCGCTCTATAAGCCCCTCGAGGGCGAAAGATTGATCGGACCCTTTATTCAGGCCGCGGAAAATCAACTCCCGTTCTTGAAGCTACAAGCGGACAAGAGGGTGTCTGTAGAATCTAAATTAATCGAACGCCGGTTAGAAACAGCGAAGAGATTATTGAAAAATGATCCGATGCAGACAAAGATTATTTGCGAATCAATCACTTACCTTTATAGGGATAAGCTGTGGGCAGATGATTTTGTGCAAAGGGCAAAGCAACTGCTCGGTCAGGTATCGGGGGACCGTGACGATAAAGAGGTTATTTCATTAACGCAATGAAGCAGGCGATACGGTGAGGGTATTGTTCCTCAAAATCTGAGAGACAATGGCGATTGTTGTGTCATTTTTTAAAATTTCGGTATGGATTGCATCAACAAGAAACGTTTTACCGGCGCAAGGTGTGGTCGCACTGTCAATCGTAATTACACCATCTGAAGGCCCCATCCGGGAACAAAATGATCCGCCGGTTCCTGCAATCGCATAGCTGTTCACCCAAGGAGCGAGTGGGAGATGTTGAATAGCATGCAGTATGGCATTGTCAGGATTCATTAAGTCGATGCTTGTGGGATTTCGCTTGCGAACCATTGCGCTGAAAACGTTTGGGTTTTTATCTATCAAACTCTGATGCATTTGTGTCTGTTGTGATGGATATTTCACTATTTTTGATGCTAATTTTCCTGTCGGTCGTTTAGCCCAAGGAGAACCCTCGTTAGGGGTAGCAATATATATTGCGGTATGGATAGACGGGGACGGGGTAAAGAAAAATTGTTTGGCAAGACGTAGGCGCTCCTCAGGACTCGCAGCAATTTCCTCGAACGGCACACAAGCAACACTATTCCATAGTATATTGCCGCTCGTAACCACCTGAAGCTTCGCGATAAGACCGCCGAGGCTGTGCCCGATAATTACCATCCGGTCCAAATTATTATTTTGATGTTGAGCACGGCACTGGGCCAGCAGCGCGGCCAATTGCGTGCGGAGTTGGGCGGCGGATAAAAAGAAGTTTCCGCCCGTCGGATACCGATATACCCAGATTTGATAGGCGGCATGTAAATCAGCTTGCGCTCGAATCTGATTTGCCATCTCCAGATATGTTTGGGGGTCGGAAAATAAACCATGCACAAAGAGCACGGGTATTTTTTCCGGCTGGTAAGGTTCGAGCATCCGCAGTCCAGCCAAGCTCGGGTCAGTTTCTGGCCGGATATATTCCTCAATTGGGTTCCAATTTTTTTCTTGGCCTAAAAATCCAAGAGGTGCCGTTATGTCAGCGGCTAAGCGGTATCTTGATCCACCATATTGAACGTGTGCTACTTTAAGCGGATCATAAAGCACTAAACCGCCTTGGCTCATTGTTGGGGACTGTTGTATTTGTGAAAAGGTCTGCCAAGGTTGTAAATCAGGAATTAAAATAGCTGTTGCCGCAAAAGGCGTCTGATCTAAAAAGTAATCATTAACTTGGGATTGGTTGCATTCATTTTTACGGAGGGCCACTACGGGACACCCGAATCCACACTCAACAAACTGATGTCTCAAGTTCGAATCGTAATAAGATCCGACCGGTATCAGCTCATTAAAACTCTCCGCAGGCCAGACGAATGCATTTAATCGAACTGGTAACCATTCCATACCGAGGGGGGTTTTCACCAGCAACCCTCGCTGAAGATCCAGGCGACCCGATCTTTGACCATTTTCGATGACCTTGGTAAGACTGGAGTGGTAAATATCCCACGCTCTATCAGTTTGATCATCGAATTCAGGAAAATCGCGATAGCGGAAAATAAAAATCCAGCTTTTGACAATTGATTCATAGTAGGCATCCACGGCCTGTGCCGGCGAATTGCTGATGGATGCAGTTTGATATGCTTGATCGACACAACGGAAAAGTGCGTTTCGGTAATCCGAGGTCGAAGAATCACCATCTTCAGAAAGAAATAATTTCGATACCGTGGTTAATTCGCAATGATTGGCGACCGAATCTGCGGGAATTGGGTTTTTCCATACGTGCTTCTTTTGACACAGCTGGCAGGCGCCACCACCGAACAAACCAAAGGCGATTAGCAGAAAGCAGAAACGCATCACGAGATGAGTTCGACACAAAAGATGGCGATTAGAATATTTCATTAATCCTCCCACTCTTTATCGAACAAAAACAAAGGTCAGCTTATTTCGGAGGGGAATGGTGCTGGTAACATGGTTTGCTACAAATATGTGCAACCGAACGAAATTCGGATCTGTAGGTAGCAAATCACAACTCCGGGACCGGTGTTTCGGGTTGTAGTGTAAATAAGGCCGTCATAACTCTAATCTGCTGATTACTCCGGGGCCAAACGCAGCCAACAAAAAGGTAGTAATAATTGATGCAAGAGGAAGGATCCTATTTTTGCAATGCATGCGGGGAAGAAATCGTGATTCCGCTAGACGTCTCCGCAGGGCGAGAGCAAGAGTATGTAGAAGACTGTCCGGTCTGTTGCCGCCCTAACTTACTTCGTATTACGTGGTGCAACGAAACAGCTGACATTAATGCAAGACCAGAGTAGTGAATCGTTCCAATGCCAAAAGACTGTTTTTTTCTGATGTTGTAATTGGTTTAGTTACAATGCCTAATTTTTTTGTGTTCCGTAACAAAAAATGGATCGATACGCGATGATTCAAAAGACAATTTGGAGAATTTTGCTTGTCACGTTTGTCGTTATTTCGGGATGTTACAACGATGAAACGGCCCAATCGGTGGTATCAAAAAATACCTTGCCGAGTGGATTTCATCCCATTTCGATCGATGAAGATGACTGGCCCTGGTGGCGAGGGCCGACCCACGATGGAATCGCGAAATATCAGTCGGTCCCACAACGCTGGAGCGAAGAAACGAATATTATCTGGAAGGTGGAATTGCCGGGAAAAGGACATGCAAGTCCGATTGTCGTAGAGGATCGAATTTTTCTACCCTACGCCAATCACGAAAACAGCACTCTCTCGATGCTTTGTCTCGACCGAGATTCGGGGAATCCTCTTTGGAATAAGGAGATCCACCGCGGCCCGTTCATGCATATGCACAAAAAAAATTCGCAGGCATCTGCTACGCCTGCATGGGACGGATCTCACGTATTTGTCGCGTTTATGATCGACGAAGGTATTTACGTCACTGCCCTAGATCGGGATGGAAGTATTGTATGGCAAACCCGGGCGGGTAACTTCGACTCAAAACATGGGTATGGATCTTCGCCGGTTTTGTACAAATCACTGGTGATTGTAAATGGTGATAATCAGGGAACCGGATTCTTGGCTGCGCTGGATAGAGATACAGGCAATATTATCTGGAAGGTTGATCGTAAAAATAACTCCAGCTTCGGAACACCCGTAGTGGCAACTATTGATGGCGTCGATCAATTGTTGTTAAGCGGGCACAATACGGTGTGCAGTTACAATCCGGAAAGTGGGGATTTACGATGGCAATCGGAAGGGCCGGCTGCAACGACCGCCAATACCATGCTTTGGTATAAAGGTCTGGTCTTCGCTAGCGGTGGTTGGCCAGAACATAATTTGATGGCGGTGCGGGCTGATGGAAGTGGAGAAATCGCTTGGCAAAAAGGCATCAGATCCTATGTCCCGTCTCCAGTCTTAATTGGTGACCGGCTACTTGTGGTGCAGGACGCGAACATTATTCGTCTTTTTGATCCGGAATCTGGTAAGGAATTCTGGAAAGAGCGGTTGGGGCGACGAGGCTATTCAGCATCACCAACAGTGGTGGGGGATGTGGCTTATTTGCCGGATGAAACAGGGGAAGTTCACGTGTTTCGCGCGGGAGATACCTTTGAAAAAATTTCTAGCAATAAGCTTGAAGGAGACGGCATGGCAAGTCCTGTAATTTGCGGGGATAAGATTTTTTTACGCACGTCCACGCATCTTTATTGTATCGGGCAGTGAAATCAGTGTGTTGAAGCGGGTTTGTTCTAACCTGCCAGCGATTAACGAGGCTCATCCGGATTAAAGTGTCGATCGGTAAAATTGAGATATTGCATCCAGTCGTAAAGTGTGATGTCATGCGGTCCACTGCGAAGGTGATATCCCATGGTTCCGTGCACCGGTTGATCTGGAGCAGGCATTTGGTTAATCGGTAAACCATGAGTGCCCAATAGCTTGTAGACAGGATCTGCATAAATCAGGGACAGAAATTCACCTTTGGGATCGGCCCAGAGATCTTCCGTTGCGCTCGCTACGTACACAGGACGAGGTGCAATAAGCGCTATCAACATATGTTGATCGACGGGAAGTTTTTCCTCTCGTTGATTGTAGTTTTTAAAGTTGGCACAAAACCAATGTGGAAAACTCGTGTTGATCCTGTGTACAGTTTCCCCGAATTTCCGTCGGCTTAAAGCAGCACCTCCACATCCTGAATTATTTGAAATGACTACAGCAAATCGTTGATCTTGTGCCCCGGCCCACAGGGCGGTCTTACCGAGCCTGGAGTGTCCAATGACTGCCGCACGTGTATGATCTATTTTTGGCTCTTGCTCCAAATAATCCAATATTCGGCTGAGACCCCAACTCCATGCCCCAATTGTCCCCCAAGCGTCGCTGGTTTTTGCAGGTGGAAATTCATCAACAAATAACGGATGAATTCCATTTTTAAACCCATCATCAAAATCGGGGTCGATATCTCCACAATGTGCAGTTGCGACCGCGTAGCCCCTGTTAATAATTTGCGCTAGGGGCCAACGTGATTTTTTCTTACCCCGTGAAGCAGCCGTTGCGCGATGATCAATAACGCCATCATCCTCAGATCCAATAGTCCAATTTTCATGAATTCTGATTCTCGGTTCCGGGTGGATAGATGCATTGCCTATAAAATTCAATCCGACGAATACTGGGACCGTTTGGTCATGATCGATTGGTCGATAGAGTAGTACTCGGATTTTGGAGGTGGATCCTTGACGGGACAAAATGATTGTGACTTGTTTGCGTTCCGCCTTTCCGTCTAATGCAGGTGTCCAATCCTCTGTGACCTCATACTGTGGTTCCAGTTTTTGAGTGGGGCTTTTTCCATACATCTCACGCTCAAAGGAATCTATTATCTGCTCGCGACGATGTACCCATGCCTCGGCTGATTCTATCGGTTTTTCATTTTCTCCATGGAGTGGGTTGGGGAGTTCATAAGCCGGGACCCTCTGCTCATCGTAGTTCTGACCCAACGCTGGGCTTGAAATTGTCATCATGAAAAACACCCATCGATAAACTATCTTTTGATTAATAATCCACTGCAAGAACGTCTGTTGATTGGTTAAGCACCCGATTTTTTTAATTCTCTTTTGTTCCCTGTTACGATCGAGGAGGGTTGACGCTCTAGAATGATTTTTTAGGCTGAGTAGCAGCGGATGTTGGACAGGTAGCATGCTATTTTTCCGTATCCGAGTTAGGTGAAATGTCACCCACGTACACAAAACACTAGGTTTTTAAAGTGAGGAACGAATGTCGATTATAGGTCAAGCGGCCCCCGATTTTTCAATGGAAGCGGTCGAAAAAGGATCTTTCAAACAAGTCAGTCTTAAAGATTATGAGGGAAAGTGGCTTGTCCTTTTCTTCTATCCACTTGATTTCACCTTTGTATGCCCCACAGAAATCCTTGCCTTCTCCCAGGCAGTTGACCAATTCAAGAATTTGAACGCTGAATTGCTAGGCGTGAGTGTGGACAGTAAATTCACCCACTTGGCCTGGACAGAGAAACCTCAGGCAGAAGGGGGAATTGCAGGACTTGAGTACCCGTTGGCATCGGATCTGAGCAAGCAGGTGGCAACAAGGTACAACGTTCTGGCTCCAGGTGGCGTAGCCTTACGGGGGTTGTTTATCGTTGACCCAAAGGGAATTATCCAGCATGCCACAGTAAATAATCTGGCAGTAGGGCGATCAGTGGATGAAACGCTCCGTGTGCTTCAGGCCTTTCAATATGTTGCTGAACATGGTGAGGTATGTCCTGCTGGATGGGAACCTGGAAGCGCAACGATGAAGGCCGACTGGGATGGTTCCAAGGAATATTTCAAGTCCGCTAGTGCATAAATAGTAAGCTGCATTGAAAAATGCTCCGGAAAATTCAGGTCTGGAGCGGACTGTATCGTGCCATTGATCGGCGGTAATTCAAATTCTGTATGAATTACCGCCGATTATTTTTAGGTTAAAACCTGTGCGTAGTAAGATTATTCGTCTGCTTTTTATTCCCACACTCCTGTGGAATATTTTTTTAGGGCGTCTGCTCAAAATGCGCAACTGGTGGGATGCAATCGAGGACTCACCGATTCTCCTTGGTGCTTTACCCTTACCAAGGGATATTCCGCTTCTCAAGGCAAATGGTGTCACCGGTGTAATCAATATGTGTATTGAATATCGTGGTCCTAACGCAGCCTATCAAACAGCAGGGATAGAACAGTTGTGGCTACCGACCGTTGATTTTACGCCACCAACCTTAGTGGACATTCAGCGCGCGATGGATTTTATTGACAAACATCACGCTCATGAAGGAAAAGTGTATGTCCACTGCAAAGCGGGTCGTGGCCGTAGCGCGACTGTGGCCCTTTGCTGGCTGATGTACCGCCGTGGATTAACGCCCGAGCAAGCGGCTGTATATTTAGCTGAGCAACGGCCCCATATCAATCGAAACCTGGCAGATAGAGCAGTAGTTCGGATTTTCCATCGCAATCTTTCCGATACTTGAGTAGCTGGGCGATCGATTTAAGGATTTTTTTGTTGTAGCTGACGAGTCGTTTCCGTAAGCGTGTACTGAAGATAACGATCCATTGGTTGATCCAATACACGTAGCGCGATTTCAAGTGGCTCCGGACCCTCAAAGAAACTACAGGCGCGCACAGCTTCTAGGCGTACACGGGGGTGTGGATCCTCAATGGCATTTTTTAGCAGTGTGAGGGGATCTGTAAGCGTCTTACGCCATGCGACTAGAACACGGACGGCAGCTGACCGTACGCGGAAATCCGGACTTTGCAGCAATTCTCTCAGAAGATCCGGATTGCAATGATGATGCTGCTGAAAGACCCATAATCCCTCCAGCAGATGATGCTGATAATCCGGGTCACTTTGATCAAGCTTAGGAAGCCATTCCTGGAGCGCAGAAATTACATCGTTACTTTCGCGCTCGCTCAGTTCAATTCGAGCTCGATATCGCACTCGATTTTCCGGGGATTTTAGTAGATCTAAAATCATCGTGATCGGCTCACCGTCAATGACTGCCTTCTCAACGTAGGGCCGCGATGGATAACTGATTCGATATACCCGACCATGCTGATTATCTCTGCTAGGATCGCGAATATGATGCTGCATATGACCAATAATAGGATTCTGCCAATCCGAAAAATAGACTGCCCCTTCGGGTCCGACCTCAATATCTGTAGGTCGAAAATTGCGATCCGAGGATCGCACCAAGAACGGCTCCTCAACTCCAGAAAAACTACTCTCTTTTTCATCCAGACGATAACGGAGAATGCCTTGAAATCCGATTACGTTACCAACCAATAAATTTCCTTGATATTCTTTCGGAAAATGATCACTCGCAATAATTTCAACTCCGGGACAGGGGCGAGTTTTCCTTTGATATAACAGCGGGCTCGCTGGCTGATTACGTCGTTTGTTAGGGTAATCAATGTGCCCGGAGATGATTGCAGCATGATACGGATGGGCAGTCGTGCCATCGAAAACAAAGTTTTGTCCCCAACTGTCAAAAATATGTCCATGGGGATTCGCGAAATCGTAAGGAATAAATCTCTCGACTTCCCAGGTCCTTGGATCAAACTTCCAGATGCACCCATCACGATTTCGCACTGCTCCATATGGAGTCTCAATCTGAGAGCGGTGGAAGATACCTTCACCGAAGTAAATGTTTCCGTCGGGACCAAAAACAAAACTGTTTGCCGCATGATGGGTATCCCCGGAAGATAATCCATGTAGCACACGCATCCGCACATCGGCCACATCATCCCCATCAGTATCTTTTAAAAACAGAAGATCAGGGGCCGTGGCAACGAAAACCCCACCACCCCAGAACTCGAATCCTGTCGGATTATGCAAGCCACTGGCAAACGTTTTGCATTCATCTGCTTTTCCGTCGCCATCAGTGTCTTCGAGAATTAATAATTTGTCATCCATCACATCCCCAGGTTTCCAATGAGGATAGCTAGGCCAAGTCGCGACAAACAGACGACCTTTAGTATCAAATGCCATTTGGACCGGATTGATTAAATCTGGAAACTGCTCTTCTGAGGCAAAGAGATTAATCGCGGTGCCATCCGCGAGGATCATTTTCTCGATGGCTTCCTCACCGCTAAGAAACAGATGCTCGCCATCGGGACCTGCTCCCGGCGCATTTGTTTTTACATCGTAATGCAGGGGAAGATTGCTGTCGTCGATCAATATCGTTTTGCCCTCGGCAGTCGCCCAAATAACTGTATCGCGATTAGTGGTCATTTGATCGAGGATATCTAGCTCTCTCTTCATGACCTCTCGATTACTGATATCATCGATGTATTTCAAATCGGCCCGGTTGCCATGTACGTTGTATCCGTCTGTGGGTTGATACCGGTGAAACCAGTAAAAGTTTTTATCCTGAATGACAGCACGTAAAGCTTCGAGGTCACTCGGTCTGTTGTCTTTTGAATTTACCGGAAGTAAAGCATCCACAATAATCTGACCCAACTTTTGATTTCCGTACTCCGTGAGATGAATTCCGTTAATTGTCCAAGGGGTGGAATCATCATCGTATGCCGCCAGTGTCGGTGTGAATAAATCTACGAAGTGAACATCGGTTTCAGTCGCCACATCCTCGATTGCTTTGGAATAGATTTTCAACCGGCGGTTATTTTCAATTCCGTCAGGCAAATTTGGCAGCTGTAGATCTTCATGGGCAATCGGCGAGAAAAGAACTATCTGCGGGCTATTCTTATCGTTATATGTATTTTCCTTCAGATTATTTACAAATTCTCTCAGTGATTGCTTGAACTGTGCCACTTTAGCTTCACCCGCAAATGATTCATTGAAACCAAAAAAGGCGAAGATCCAGTCGGGTTTTGTCTCTTTGAGCCAATCATTTTGAGATCCATATCCGACGACCCTTAACCTTTCATTCAAACTGTCGGCCGAAAAACCAAGATTGCGAACGGATATTTTTTTACCGAGCGAGCGGGATTGAATCAGTGTTTCCAACCACGCGTCGTGTTGCATGCGTTCAGCAAGCGTACCGCCTAAAACAACGATGCGATCTCCCGCCTCTAATTCGATCCCTGTTTGAGAGGATTTACTTTCTTCAGCAAGTCCAACGGTAGCTTCGATGGCGAGGAAAATGAAAGTGCCGGCGCAAAGAAATTTAAGCCAAAAGGTTTTTCGAAGCTGCATGTTATCGTGCCAAGATGGGGATACTGATTAAGAGAGGGTTGGAGTCACAATTTTAAGCTGCATGGCAAACAAACGCAAAGGCGATGGCGATGGAAATAGATCTGGCGATTCCTGACAACCGGGTGGATCAATAGCTGTCTGGGAGTTCAATTTTTCTGGAGGCGCTTTTCCTCCGACGCTTGAAATGCTAGATGTCCGGTTGAGCCTTCGCCGAGGATGGGATGTTCAGTCGACGGGAGATATTTGCGGTGTGCTTGAAGCACTTTCGCACACTCTGGATCGGTCGCCAAATTGTTCCATTCGTGGGGATCGTTACGATGATCATATAGTTCTTCCGATCCATCACGATATCGAATGTAGCGCCAGTCGCGGCTACGGATTGCATGATTTTCCGGGCCAAAAGTGGTGCGGACAGGAGCTCGACTTTTCGATGGGTCGATAATTTGCGGCTGTAAGGAACTACCCTCGAGTCGGGGATCGGGGGGAAGTCCGCATAAATCAAGCAACGTTGGATAGATATCGATAAGTCCCGCTGGCTGTGAGCATGTTTGATGTTTTGGCAATCCGGGGCCGGCGATGATTAACGGTACGCGCGTCCCATCTTCCCAGAGCGACCGTTTTGCCCAACGCTGTTTTTCACCCAAATGAAATCCGTGATCTGAGAACAACACAATAATTGTGTTATCGCGGTATGGGCTTTGATCTAAAGCGTCCAAAACCTCTCCCACGCACGCATCCACAAAGGAACAGCAAGCAAGATACGATTGGATTGCATGGTGCCACTGTTTATTCTTTACGATCCATTGATGCAGTGGAGCTACATGCTCAAGGCTTGTGAGATCACGCGCATACGGAGATAAATCATCTACATCATCCGATTGTACGACTGGTGTGAGAATCTCTTTTCGGGAGTGCTTATCGAACCATTTTCGAGGTACGAGCATCGGTACGTGCGGTCGATAAAAACCAACAGCGAGGAAAAAAGGGGCATGGAAATCATTTTTTAGTTGGTCCGCCGCCCACTTGGCAATTCGCTTGTCTGGCATTTTTTCAGTTGAGTCCGGATAGGCACCCCAATCCCATAATGGATGACCGTGAGGTTGACTGATTTTCGTTTGAGGCTGCGGTCCGAAATATCCAAACCCTCCTCCATATTTTCCTAATCGATTAAATACTGGGCCGTTAGTCACGTGGAATATTTTACCGGCACCGAAAATCCGATATCCCTCTTCAGCAAATCGTTCTGGAAGTGTTGTCTTCTGTTTGGTCACTCGTGAAGCTTCAATTCCCGGATTCAGAAAGTAAAGACCTGAAGAGGAAGGGTAGGTCGACGTGAGGAGACTTGCCCGCGAAGGTTGACATACGGGTGCCTGACAATGAGCGTTGGAGAAGAGTGTGCCTTTAGCCGCCAAACGGTCAATACTCGGAGTGGCTGCCTGAGGATGTCCCCCGAGACAACCAACCCAGTCATTAAGATCATCAATCGCAATCAACAATATATTCGGCCTACTAGCCGCTTGATTTCGGTCGTCGGCTTGGGCCGACTGTGATATGCAAATACAAGCAAGCAAAATAGGCAACACGCATAGATGGCCGCCTAGAACGACCAAACGAAATAGACTGCTGAGTGGGCTAGTCTGTTTTGCAAATCGAATTACTAGGCTATTTCCCGCCACTCATAATCTCCGGAAATCCCGAACCCGGCTTGATCCAGGGATAACAATCTTCATGGGGTACAACACATTCCACGACATAAGGACCATTCGCAGAGAGCATCCGCTCCATGGCAATTTGAATGTCTTTTTTCAGTGAAACGGTTTCTCCAGGCACGCCGTAGGAATTCGCATTGGCGATAAAATCCATATCAGGCACACCTTCTACATGGTCAATAACACCCACGTTATTTCCTCCGAACATGTGCGTTGTCCATTGCCGAACAATACACTGTCCTCCGTTGTTAATAACCAATACCTTCACGGGGAGGTTATACCGGGCAACGGTCCGCAATTCCGGACCACAGCTGTAGTATCCTTCGTCGCCTTCCACCACAACCACTAGTCGCTCCGGAGCAGCCAGTTGGGCTCCAATTGCCTGTGAGATTCCTGTCCCTAAGGTCCCTATTCCCGCGCTAGTAACAAAGGAACGTGGACCAGTTGTGTTGATCCTCTGGCTGGACCACATCTGATGATTCCCGACATCCGTGACCACGATTTTATCAGGATGACTCTGTTCAGTGACCCTGTTGAGTGTTTCAAGCACATACATGATATCGAGACAGTCATGCTTTTCGAATTCGCTCGGTGGGGGTGGATATTTATTCAGCCACTGATCGATCTGTTGATGCCAATCATCAAGCTTCAATTTTCCCGGATCAAGATTCTCCAATAAATACCGGACCACATCACCCGCATCACCCAATACATTTAATTTATTGGGTACGATGTCTCGAGATTTCGTGAATTGGGTCTTTTCGGTATCCACATGAACCAGAGCAGTTCTTTGCTGTGCTTTCGGAGCGAACGATGAAGGATTCCCTACCGCGCGGTCGTCATATCGGGCGCCCAATCCCAGGATAAAATCGGAGTGGTATCCCGTTGCACTAGCTGCATAGAGACCATGCATGCCAAGCATGCCCAGATTGTATTGATAACTCGACAGGACGGCTGATTTCCCGGGCAGAGTGTGTATCACTGGTAATCTGGTTTTGTCCAGAAGTGCGTGAAATTCATCGAACACATTCGCCAGCGAAAGACCATATCCCGCCATGATTACCGGGCTGTCCGATTCGTATAGCAGGTTAATGGCTTCATCCAGTGCTTGTGTGTCGAGTTCCGGCTTCGCGAGATAGTCCTGATAGGAAGTTATTTTGTCGCGGCACGCTCTTAAATCGATAGGCGCAAATTGAACATCTTTCGGTAGATCCCACAGCACACTACCCGGCCTGCCCCCTGCAGCGTGGGCGAGATCCCTAGGAATTGATTCAAGTAATTGATCCACGTTTTCAATGAGCCGCGCTGATTTCGTGACCGGTTTAACCACGTCGGTGATATCAGTACCCTGGAATGCATCGGTGCCTATTGCCTCCTGAGGCACTTGTCCGGCAATCAATCCTACAGGGGCACAATCTCTTGATGCATCTGCCAAGGCTGTAACTGTGTTTAACCCGCCTGGCCCGGAAGTCACGATGCCTACCTGTGGCCGTTGGCTGATTTTAGCCATTCCGAGCAACGCAAATGCTAGACCTTGTTCGGTCTTAAAGAAAACCTGCCGTAATGTGCGACTTACGCGATCCATTGTCGGCATAATCTGACCGCCCTGTAATGACGGAACAATATTGATTCCTTGCGCGCGAAGAATGAGGCCGACCAAAGAAGCGCCAATGACAGGTGCTTGCTCTTCATTTCCGATAATCTCTTCCGTTAATTCATCAATCACGGCTGCTTCTATTGGTGTCACCATTCTTGTTATCCTGATTGTCGCTATTTTCAGACGCAGCAGAAATTTGTGCGCAAACTGTTGAGAACTGTCGTCGGGATTAGATCAGCGACAATCCGGCTGTCTACGATCTCGGGGTTAAATGTCAAGTGAGTTCGCATCTAGGGCATGTTTTTGGATGAATTCTCGTCGGGTTTCAACGTGGTCACCCATCAAAATTCTGAAAAGTTCGTCGGCTTGACTTGCATCGTCCATTCGAATCTTTAACAACGTCCGATTACTAGGGTCGAGTGTTGTTTCCCGCAACTCCTCGGCATTCATTTCACCCAATCCCTTAAATCGTGTGACCTGAAGTCCTTTTTCGCCGGCTGCTCGAACGGCTGAGAGTAGTGAACGTAGTTCTTCGATTCCGATTTCTGTCTCGCCGCGGCGTAAGAGGTATCGGGCCTCCTCGGTTCCGGTTTTTTCTACAGGAAGCAATGCGTCTATCTCAAATTTCATCTCTCGCAAATCGCTTAACAACGTATTGATGGTGCGGATTTCATTGAGTTCCACGATATGCAGGCGGCGAGACTCAGGGGCCCCATTGGTTTCACTTCCTTCAGCTACCTGTAGTTCTTGACCTGTTTCCTTTTCCTGCTCCTCTACAAATGTGTTTAAGTCTGTACGGGAGATAAACCAATGTTCTTCCTGACCAAGAAATACATGGAACATCGGGAGCTTTCCGGTTTCTGGATCCTGTCTCGCCGCATGTGTTCTAAGATTAATCCCCCTCCTCTCGAGTGCCGCAAGGGGCTCCTCTATCGCCGATAATGTGGCACATAGTTTGTTCATTTCTGCGCCGGAGATTAATCTGCCGTCTCGGGGGTCAAAAGTTGAGTCTTTTAATCCTGATTCAGTTAATTGGTTTTTCATTTCCTCTTCGGTTTGCACATAAAATGTTTTTTTCTTTTGCTTGACTCGAAAGAGAGGGGGTTGGGCCACATACACCTTCCCTTCTTTCACTAGGTCATACATTTGCCGATAGAAAAAGGTAAGCAATAGTGTCCGGATGTGTGATCCGTCCACATCCGCGTCGGTCATAATCACAATCTTGTCATACCGCCGCTTGGAGAGATCTTGATCTTCGCCGATACCAATCCCGACAGCAGATATCATGCTGCGGACTTCCTCGTTAGCGAGCACTTTATCTTCGCGGGATTTGTAGGCGTTTATAATTTTTCCACGTAAGGGAAGGATTGCTTGATACTCCCGTAAACGACCACCTTCAGCGCTACCACCTGCAGAATCACCTTCGACTAGATAAAGCTCACAGCGCTCCATTTCTTTGCTACTACAGTCGCGTAGCTTGCCGGGTAGACCGCCTCCCGACAAAACTCCTTTACGCTCACGTAGAAGAGCTTTTGCCTTTCGTGCCGCTTCCCGTGCTTCGGCCGCTAAAATGCCCTTTCGGACAAGATTCTTAGCGTTTTTCGGGTTCTCCTCCAGGTAATTTGAAAGGAATTCGCCGAGCACTGTGTGCACCACACTCTCCACCTCACTATTACCCAATTTCGTTTTTGTCTGTCCTTCGAATTGCGGATGAGGAACCCGCATGGATATCACGGCAGTAATTCCCTCTCGAAAATCATCCCCCGATGGGGTGATGTCTTTAAATAAACTCTGCTTGCGACCGTAACTATTCAATGATCGAGTGAGAGCCGACCGAAATCCCGAGACATGCGTTCCTCCTTCGTGAGTGTGTATGTTATTCACGTAAGATTGAACATTTTCAGTGAATTCACCGCAATACTGCAATGCAATTTCATAACCGACATTGTCTGATTCACCAGAGAGATAAATCACATCAGAATGAAGTGGCTCACTCGCCCGATTGAGATGTTGTACAAATTCAATGATCCCATTTTCATACAAGAACTCTTCTCCCTCGTCGGTTCGCTCGTCCCGATAAACAATTCGAACACCACGATTCAGAAAAGCTAGTTCTTGTAATCGTTTATGTAGGACGTCATATGAATATTGAGTCGTTTGAAAAATTTTCGCGTCTGGTTTGAAAGTGGTTTTTGTTCCAATTTTTTCCGTGGCACCTAATCTTTTAACCTCACCCTGTGGAATGCCGCGCTCATATTCCTGTTGGTATACATGCCCTTCGCGGCGCACCTCAACTTCACACCACTGAGAGAGAAAATTAACTACTGTGACACCAACTCCATGAAGTCCACCAGATGTCTGGTAAGCGCCTTTCTCAAATTTTCCACCGAACTTAAGCACCGTCATCACACCCTCAAGGGTTGATGTTTCCCGTCCTAATTCCTCAGACAATTGTTCGTGGCGGCCAACTGGAATCCCACGGCCATCGTCTTCAACTGTGACGCTACCGTCGTTATTTATTTGAACTTTTACTGTGGTTGCATAACCGGCCATCGCCTCATCTATTGAGTTATCTACTACTTCAAATACTAAATGATGAAGTCCGCGTGAGGTTGTATCGCCGATATACATACTCGGTCGCTCACGCACATGCTCAAGATCAGAGAGGTGCTGTAAATCTTCTGGTTTATAGTCAGATTGGCCTTTCCCGATAGAAAAACCATCGTTTGTTTCAGCTTCTTGGGGGAGTTCTTCTGGCATTGAATTTTCTGTAAATAAAATAGGTAATAAAAAAATAGATGGATAACTGCTTCCAAACTATTGACCTGGTAATCGTCCCACCCGAAACCGAATGTCTTGAACAAGATCCCTTTGCATTTTTTTGTTGAACGCTTCCAAGATTTCTTGTTTCTGGAACATCAACTCTTGCATGATTGTGGAGTTTGTCACCACTACATTCAGTTTGCCATGGTGAATTTTTCCACAGTGAGTCATCGGCGCTATTGCCTCGCCAACCACTTTTCCCCAAATCGCTTCAATTTCTCCCAGAGTTTGAGGTTGCCCTAATCCCTTACGTGACAGGAGATCTGCCACAATGTTGCCGATTGGTATTGGGCCTCTTTTCTTATTCATAATTTATGCAATGCACTATCGATCACGAGCCATCGGCATAATCACATACCCATAACCATCATCGGTTGTGCAAACAGCTGCACTTTTTGCATCTTTGATTTCCAAAGAAAAGGTTTTATCTGCATCAAGCACTTTTAAAAAATCACTCATGTATTTAGGGTCTAACATTAATGTGATTGGGCTACCGTTGTATTCAATGGGTAACTCAATTCTAGATTGTCCGGTCTCTGCGGCCTCTCCCGCCAACACGGCATTGCCCTCACCAAAGGTAAAATCAATTCCGCGACTCTCTTCACTAGTGACGATCGCCGCCTGACGTACTGCCGAATAGAATAACCCAACAGGAAGTTCAATACGCATATTCTCATCGCGCTTCGGAAAAACATCTCTCCATTTAGGGAAACGGCCCTCCACAAGACGGGAATAAATAGTTACATCACCACACTGAACAAGAATATCATTTGAATGGGCAGAAAACTTAACTTGTGCCTCGTGATCAGACAACGCCCGATCGATGAGTTGGAGAGCTCGGCTTGGGATAATGGTGGTTGCATCACCCGTTTTATGACCACCCACCGATTGTGATGGGCCTTGCATTTTTGCGAGTCGTCGACCGTCGGTACCCACTGCAATTAAGTCGTCATCATTTAATTCAAACAACACACCACTGAGTGCGTACCGACTGCTTTCATTATCTGTTGCAAAAATGGTGCGATGAATAATTTCTTTTAAGAATCCCGCGGGAACTTCATGATAAGATTCATCATTGAAGGAGGCAACGTTTGGGAATTCATCCGGGTTGGCGGCAGGTAACAGAAAGTTACTTCTTTGACCATGGACTCGCACACCTTTTGCGGTCACCTCAATTTCCAGTTTATCGTCGGGGGCCTCTCGCAAAATACTCGAGAACCGTCCCACCGGTAGCAAGGTTGATCCCACCGTTTCCACCTCAACACCTTCAACTCCATATCGAATCCCCACCTCCATGTCAGTGGCTGATAATACAACAGAGCTCTCGTCAACTTCTAACTTCACATTCTGAAGCACGACTTTAGGACTTCGCGAAGGAGCTACAGACGCGACAATCTGAAATGCCTCCAGAAACCTTGCTCGATCACAATGGATTTTCATCTACCATTTCCTCTCTGACGGACCAACTGTCCGGAATGTTCTTAATATCTTTATTTATTTTCAGCTTTAGTATTTAGGG
>DLCF01000104.1:3614-34582 GCA_002480485.1 Planctomycetaceae bacterium UBA7805 | reverse complement strand
CCTCCGCCTCCGCCTCCGGAAATCACGGGAGAGTTACCACCGCCCCCGCCTCCGGATGGATCGGACGGATAGTTATCCGGGTAGTTGATGCCGGGATTCAATGGCGTATCGGACGGTAGTATCGGATCGATCAGATCCGGCGGCGAATCGCTGTAAATGGTATCTGCCAGTTCATCGGGCGGAAGATTCAACAGCGGCATCGCCTCAAGATCCACTTGAGGCTCACTATTAACTTCTGTATCTAACGGTTCGGTAATCTCCGGAGCATGATCATCAAGCACGGTGTACATCGAGGCATCTGCTTTTTTCTCGTCCTCCGCCGCCTCCTCGTTCACGACGACGTCGGCACCATGGATCGTATCTTCCATGCTGAGCACAATCAGTTTGCCCTCCACAGTCATCACGAATAATTTGTTGTCCGCTGCAGCAAGCGAAATCGGCACCGCGTCAATCACGGTACTCCATGACACTACCGGCGGCTCGCCTTCATCCGGAATGTCGGCCGCAAAAAGTGCATTGCCCCACCGACCGAAAACACGACCAGCCACAACCATATCAGCCTTTAATGGCCCAGCAGTCCACCGCTCTTTTTGCGTATCCGAAAAGGTATCGAAGATTACACGCTGCGGCATCTGCCACATCACCGTTTTCGAGGGCGCACCACCGGCAGCCTCGGATTGGGCCGTGTAGCGCGTTGCTCCAAATAACCGAGCACCCACAATTTTTTTACCACGGGCGAAAAAAAGTTCGGTGGCAAGTTCACCGAGACGAAAAATACCACCTCCATCGCCGATCCGCTCACTCTGCATGGTCGTCAGGTCGATTAGATGATTGCCTTGGATCAACCAGTTTCCCGCCGCAGACAGATCCTCACCGATAAAACCTAACGTCTCGTATTCCAGGGGATTGAGGTCGCCAGTTTTAACGTCGAACGCAATGGCCGAATCACTGCCTTGGGGAATGAAAATATTATCGCCTGCTGCTGCGAGATATCCTCGGTTGCGATGATCGGGAATCTCAGTGAACCGGAAAAGCGGCTCGCCGCCATCCGGTACATCAGCGATTGTCACATCAAACAGATACACGCCTGAAAATGGCCAGCCACCAATCGCGAAATAGAGTTTGTCACCTTGTACCACCGGCCCCTTAGCAACAGGCATGGATGACGACGATTCCGCTCGGTCCGATCCTTTACTCCGCAAAGCTGCTACCGCGTCAAACTCCCACTTCGGCTCGCCATCGGCTAGGGCTAGGCAGTGAACTATTCCATTTTCACATGCGGTAATCAACAGACCCGTGTCGGTAGCAACCGGCAGGAAACGGATCGGAGTCTCGAGCGAATGCTCCCATTTCAGCTCACCATCGTCCGCATTTAAGGCGGTGATCCTTCCCGTATCCGGGTGAATCAGTACGACCGTCTCACCATGAATGATCGGTTCGTAAATCTCCTCACCGGTATTTGCTCGAGGCAACGGCCGGGCAGTCTCCTCAAAAAAGAGATTCGATTTAGTGATAGCATCGTCAAGCTCTTGGGGTGTTTTCTTAGGCGGGGGTTCCCCATCCTTAGCCCCAGGCGACTCGTCGAGGCTAAGATAAAAATCATACTCCCAGATGCGAACAAGCTTCTCGGGCAAAATGTCGGGGCTCGTCGCTGCCCGGCCTGCATCGTAACGACGGGTTGGCCAGTGGTCGGCGATAGCAGGCGGCGTGCACCAAAGGAGCCCGCCGCATGGGACCATGAATGCCCATCGAATTAAATAACTGCGAATTGAAGCTTGCGTCATGAAGCTTCCCGTCCATTGTGGTTTCAGCAACCGCGAACTCTGTTTTGCGTCTGGCGAGGTCTAATAAAATCCTCCTAAAGACACTCCGGGCAATGCTTTGCATCACCCGTCTTATATGCTGATATGCTACCGAAAAAGCGGGTTCAATGAAACCGAAAAATGGCGTTTTGGCCCAAAGGGCCTTTGAGGCGACCTTTGAGGCGAAAAGCTTAGCTACATAGCTACCGCCACCGCAAATTGAAAAAACATGCACAAAAACCTGATTTTTGGTCGACTGATCCACTGTTACTCATCTGCCGTCGGAGAACCACCGGTAGCAACGCCCAAAGAGCGATTAACGCCAGAACTCAACAAAGGTTGGTCGCTGGTTCCGGCTGGCAAATCCCGAGGTCCCAAACGTCCTGATTCCGCAGGGCACTTGAGCAACTCATGTTGGCAAATACCTCGTGATGGGGGCCTATTCCCAAGGGGGCAGTGAAATGGAAAAATCGAAAAAGTTGAGCGATTTTTTGGATTTCGAGAACTGTTATGCCTGAACCTAGCCGAGGGGCAACAAAAGCCTACATCGCCGTCGACCTTGGTGCCGAATCGGGCCGTGTGATCGTCGGCCACCATGATGGAATTACTCTGCAACTTGAACCGCTCCATCGCTTCGAGCACAGGCCGCTGCCATTGCCAACCGGTTTGCACTGGAACTTAACGGGTCTTTGGTCTGGTATTCTCGAGGGTCTACGCAAGGCGAGTCACTGGTCGCAAGAAAAGAGCGTGCCGTTAATGTCACTGGGGGTCGATGCCTGGGGCGTTGATTTTGGGCTGATTGGCTCAGGAGGAGAACTGCTTGGACTGCCACATTGCTACCGCGATTCGGCGCACGATGCGGCTTTTGATCGCCTTATGCAAAACCCTGGCAAGGAGGTAATTTATGAGGCGACTGGCATTCAGCTGCTCGGCCTCAATACGCTCTTTCAAATTGCCGCGCGTCACGACTCTGCACCGCAACTGTTAGAGCAAGCTGAATCGTTGCTCTTGATGCCCGATCTATTCCACTACTTCTTCACCGGCAACCGCACTGTCGAGGAAACCATTGCGTCGACGAGCCAAATGACCAATGCCCGCAACGGAGCATGGGCCACCGAGTTGCTTGAGCAGTTGGGCCTGCCCACACATATACTGCCGCCGCAAATCCCGTCCGGCAGCGTGGTCGGCGAGTTATTGCCGGCGTTGGCCGAGTTCACAGGACTCCCAGCTACGCTGCAAGTCGTCGCTCCGGCAGCGCACGATACTGCCTCTGCGGTCGCCGCGGTACCGGTCACAACAGACGTCGGTTGGTGCTATCTTTCAAGCGGAACCTGGTCGCTCATGGGCGTAGAACTCGATGCGCCGATCATCAGCGATGCGGCTCGCGATGCGCCGCTAACTAATGAGCGGGGTGTGGAGGGAAAAGTCCGATTGCTCAAGAATATCATCGGTCTTTGGCTGGTTCAGCAGTGCCGCGCAGATCTAGCGGACAACGGCAGTGACTTTTCCTATGCCGAACTGACGGCCGAGGCAGAGGCGGCACCTCCACTAAAGACAATCCTAGACCCGGATCATCCGCCGTTCATGCTGCCGGGAGCGATGCTTGAGAAAATCGCCGCTTACGCGAGTCAGACGGGGCAGCCGATTCCCGCTACAGCCGGTGAGGCAGTCCGAAGCTGCCTCGAGACATTGGCCCTGACTTACCGCAGGACGCTGGCGAGCTTGGAGAGCGTGACCGGCGATACCTACGAAGTACTCCACATTGTCGGGGGCGGAAGCAGGAATGAGCTGCTGTGCCAGATGACGGCCGATGCATTAGATCGCGTAGTGATTGCCGGCCCGGATGAGGCTACCGCCGCCGGAAATATACTGACTCAAGCGCTCGGTAGTGGCGATGTAGCGAATCTCGCCCAGATTCGACAAGTCGTATCAGCCTCCTGGAGTCCAATTCGTTATACTCCAGGAAAATCAAAAGGGTGGGATGACGCGTACGGACGTTTTCTGACCCTTCGCGGTGAATCCCCGTAAGGAGTCTGCAGCGATGGAAGCGGATTTTAATTCCAACTACCCGTCGATTGAGCACCTTCGAAAGAAAGCCGGTAAGCGGGTACCCGGGTTTGCTTTCGATTACTTGGAGGGGGGATGTAACTCGAACATCAACCTGCACCGTAACACTGCGGATATTCGCGAGGTGCAATTGCGCCCGTTTTATATCGGTAAATATGCCGGTAGCGATCTACGAACCGAATTATTCGGGGAATCGTACGATGCGCCATTCGGGGTTGCGCCGATCGGATTGCAGGGGCTAATGTGGCCGCGCGCGTGCGAATACTTAGCTGAGGCGGCAACAGCACACAATATTCCATTCTGTCTGTCCACCGTCGGGACCGCCAGCATTGAGACAATCGCCGAAATTACAGGTGGTCGGGCTTGGTTCCAACTCTATCACCCCGTGGAGGATGAGTTGCGGGACAAAATACTTGGCCGCGTATCCGATGCAGGCTTGCCGGTGCTCGTGATTTTGGCCGATACGCCTACCTTCGGCTACCGTCCCAAGGAAATTCGAAATGGGCTCTCTATTCCTCCTCGCATGACCCTTCGAAATATTGGCCAGATGTTAACCCATCCGTCTTGGTGCGCTGGTCAACTCTCGGCCGGCAAACCTGAGTTTGCCACCATGAAACCTTACATACCCAAAGGCCTCGACATGAAACATCTTGGGCTTTTCATGAACCGTACGTTTGCCGGTAGGCTAAATGAAGAAAAAATCAAAGCGATCCGCGATATTTGGAAGGGCAAATTAGTAGTAAAAGGAATTGTAACGGAGCAAGACACTGAGAAAGTGATTGCGTTAGGTGCCGACGGGATTATCTGCTCGAATCATGGCGGACGACAACTTGATGCAGGAGAATCAACCATCAAGCCTATGACGCACCTAGCCGCGCGGTACGGGAATCAGATCACCGTGATGCTTGATTCGGGCGTGCGAGCCGGTCCAGATGTCGCTTGTAGCCTAGCAAGCGGTGCGAGGTTCGTCTTTCTGGGCCGATCGTTCATGTATGGGGTGGCAGCACTCGGCAAAAAGGGGGGGCACCACACGATGTTTATGCTCAAACGGCAGTTGCAGCAAGTGATGGAACAACTCGCCTGCGAACGTGTTTCAGATTTCCCGAAGCACATCATCACGTCTTGAATGATTCGTCATGGGCAAATCGACGAGGCGGGTGCCGAAGCGGGACGCTGATGATTAGACTGATCGTTTTTCAATGGCAATCCAGGGCAATCAGCGGAGCCTTTCGATGGATATGGACAAACTCGTTTCGCTCTGCAAGCGACGCGGCTTCCTTTTTCAGTCAAGTGATATTTACGGTGGCCTGCAGGGGTTCTGGGACTATGGTCCGCTCGGCGTAGAATTAAAGCGGAACATCAAGGAGGCTTGGTGGCGCGACATGGTCACCAGTCATGACGAACTGGAACCGCCTACCGGAGCACCCTCTGCATATGAGATGACCGGGCTGGACTGCACCATCATCATGCATCCGCAGGTCTGGAAGTGCTCAGGCCATTACGATTTGTTCCACGACTTCATGGTCGATTGCCGAGAATCGAAAAAACGTTATCGCCATGACCAACTCCGAGGACGCTGGGCCGAGTATGATGGCAGAAAGGTGTTTATTGCCTGCGATCAAGGGGGCGAAGAAGGACTCGAGCAGACACAAGCACGAGCACTCAAGCTATTTCATCTCCGCAATAAGCAGGCCGATCGTATTGCTTGGCATGGCGACTTGGTCTGCCTTACAGACGTTAATGACTTTGAGCATGTGCTCGGTCCCGATGCCAAAGTCGTCGGAACGCTCACGCCCCCGCGGGAATTCAACTTGATGTTCAAGACGATCGTCGGAGCGCTTGGCGGCGAAGAGGATGCGGCATTTTTACGACCCGAAACGGCCCAGGGGATCTTCGTCAATTTCAAGAATGTGATTGACAGCACACGCGTAAAAATTCCATTTGGCATCGCTCAGATCGGCAAGAGTTTCCGCAATGAAATTACTCCGCGAAATTTCACCTTCCGTTCCCGCGAGTTTGAACAGATGGAAATCGAGTTTTTCTGCCATCCCGATACCTCGGCTGACTGGTACCGCTATTGGAGAGATCGGCGTCTACGGTGGTATCGCGAGCTTGGTCTTGCGGAGGAACGACTGATTCTCCGTGAACATGAATCACATGAGTTGAGTCACTATTCCAACGGCACTGCCGACATCGAATACGCTTTCCCATTCCTTCCACCTGGAGAATTCGGCGAATTGGAGGGTATCGCACATCGAGGTGACTTTGACTTGCGCAGCCACATGGAAGGAAAGCTCGACGAGAAAAGTCGACCTCTTGAGGTTCAGCAGGGACCTGATGGTAAACCTCTGCATCGTGGTAGCGGGAAAGATCTTACATACCGTGATGAAGTCACTAACGATCGATATCTGCCCCATGTGATTGAGCCCTCGGCCGGAGCGGACCGAGCGGCACTAGCGTTCCTCTGCGAAGCGTTCAGCGAAGACGAAGCACCGGATGACAAAGGAAAACTACAAACACGGACGGTATTGAAACTGCATCCCAGGATTGCCCCAATCAAGGCGGCGGTCTTTCCACTGGTCAAAAAAGATGGCATGCCAGAGAAGGCGCGTATGCTATATCGCGCCCTGAAACGTCATTGGAACGTGTTTTATGACGAAAAAGGTGCCGTTGGCCGTCGTTATCGCAGGCAGGATGAGGCGGGTACACCATTTTGCATCACCATCGACGGTCAATCCCTCGATGATGATACGGTAACGATTCGCGACCGCGACAGTCTGGAGCAATGGCGCTGCCCGCTAAGCGAGTGTGAGTCGCAGCTTGCCGAGCGGCTCCGTTGACATGGGCCAGTTGCCACCGGTTCCAGATCGCAACCGGTGACGAAAACGCACCAGCACAATCGCTACAACCCGCCCCAGACACACCGGCTGTAGCGATTCTTCGATTAAAAGCGCCCTCGCCGCTTCACTCATCGGAATTTTTTCCCGAGATTACCTCGCTTAACACCATCTATCGGTAAGGATTGATTGTCGCCGCATGGCAACTAGAGAAACATTCCCCCGGAGACCAATACAATGTGCACGGCTACTCTAAGACAAGATTCGAGCAAATCTTCCTTTTTCTCTGACGGTGAGGCTGAAACTTTAAAACCTGGTCGGCGGCGCAATATTGATCCCACCACCTGCGAGCGTGATTACAACTATGATGAGTTGGAATTCATGCAGGCACTCGATGACTACAAACGGAAGTCAAAGCGGATGTTCCCGACTTGCAGCGAAATCCTTGAGGTGCTGCATCAACTCGGATATACCAAGGACGTGACCTTCAACGAGAGCTAGTAGCTGGCAGTGCTGTCGGCGGGCAGGCAAGAGAGGGAACTCACGACAATTAGCGTGACGTTATGCGGTAAGAGATTTTCGCTTTGCGTGTGAAAACAACGCACCGATACCTGAATTATTGATTCGCTATGACTGGGCTGCGGTCACGGACGACCGAATGCGTTTGCCGATTCAGGATCTCAAAGATGCGTCACTTTTTTTGTTTCTTTTTTATTTTAAGCGTTACTGCAGCTCTGGATGCACCGGCAATTTTCGCGCAGCCGTATGGGGTATCAGGCGGAAACAATCTGATGCCTGCCTCGGGAGGCATGGGCGGAACCAGTGTAGCGCGGCCGCAGGATTTCCTCTCGGCGATCAATTTTAATCCTGCCGCACTCACGCAATACGAGGGCACACAATTCACCCTGGCCGGCACCTGGGCCGAACCAACTTTCAACCTCGACCAACGGGTCAGTCTACCGCCACCGGTTGATGTTGATCCTTTTTCAGCCAAATCGAGTACACCCGGCATTTTAGCTCCCAATATCGGTGTATTTCAGCAAATGGAAATCGGGGGCCGTGACATGCATGTTGGACTTGCCCTGATTTCTGCTTCCGGTTTGGGCACCAGTTTTCTACACGTTCCGGCGGCCAACGGCACATCATCGTATCTGCTCTGCCTTGAACTCGCACCGAGCGTCGGGTTCCAACTAACTGACGACTTGGCGATTGGCGCGGGAATCTTTTTAGGGACCGCATTTTTAGAAGGCCCCTACGTCGCACGTTCCGCGATGCAGAACGATTATGCACTCCGAGCAAACTTGGGGATCGACTACGATGTCTCCGATGAGACGAACGTGGGCCTGTACTGGAAAACACGGCAGAACTTTACGTTTCATAATCAAGAAGTGCTGATCCCCGGAACGCGAGGCATTGACGTGCATCTTGGGCTTCCCGAGCAATTCGGGGCCGGTATTGCGAACAGTAGCTTGGTCGATGGTCGCCTTTTGCTTGCCGCTGATGTGCTTTACTTCATGTGGGACACTGCCGACTTCTGGAAAAATCAATATCGCAATCAGTGGATCCTGCAACTCGGGATGCAGTTTGAATTGAATGACCGGCTAAAAATCCGAGCCGGGTATGACTTCGCAGAAAATCCGATCGATGACAATGTCGGCACGACTGGCATCCCGGGTGTCGACAACGTTCGAAAATATACACAAGCACAATTTGGTGTAATCAATGAGAACAGATTTACGTTCGGGGTGGGCGCCGTGGATGTTTTGCCCGGCCTTGATTTCGACTTTTTTGCCGGCGGCATGCCCCGTGTATCACATAACTTTGGCGCTAACACAAGCGTCAATCTCGAGAGTTATTGGATCGGCGCTGGTTTGACCTGGCGATTCAGCGACATGTACTTCATTGAACGACGGTGAGACCAGGCGAGGCGGTTGCACGTGGGATAACTCGCATCGATAATACATCTCGGACACCCCATCCGCTTCCCCCACTAAAGCCGCCGACGTGGAAATCTTCCGTCAACTTGATGCACTCCCCGACCAGCTTCGCGGCGGCGCGCTGACGATAGGCAATTTCGACGGCGTACACCTCGGGCATGCCGCCATTGTTGATGTACTAAAATCCCAGGCAAGGCGGGGCGGTGGGCCGGCAATCGTGTTCACCTTTGACCCCCATCCGGTCCGCCTGCTACGGCCCGAACAGACTCCGCCCCCGCTGACATGGACCAAAAGGAAAGCCGAACTGCTCGCCGAGATTGGAGTCGATGCAGTGATCGCTTACCCGACTGATCTGCCGCTGCTTCAGCTCACTGCAAAAGATTTTTTCGAGCAGATTGTCTGCAAAGCCGTTGCAGCACAGGCCGTGGTCGAGGGTGAAAATTTTTATTTCGGCCGCGATCGCCAGGGAGACATCCCAACACTTCGCGCACTCTGCCGCAGCAATGATATGGAACTGATGGTGGTGCCACCGGTATCGGTCGACCGGCAACCAGTCAGCAGTTCCCACATTCGCAACCTACTAGCCGCGGGCGACGTTGCCACCGCAGCCCGCATGCTCACTAGACCATATCGTTTGCGAGGCATGGTCACCCATGGGGCAGGGCGGGGCGGTAAACTGGGCTTTCCAACCGCCAACCTGGAGGCAATCGATACGCTAATTCCCGCCGATGGCGTGTACGCGGGTATAGCCTGGGCAAACGACAGGCAACGGGCGGCAGCGATTCATATCGGTCCGAATCCGACTTTTGGCGAAATGCACAAGAAAGTGGAGATTCATCTCGTCGATTGCTCCGAAACACTTTATGGCATGCCGCTCGAGGTAGACTTTGTAATGCGACTGCGGGATACTGGAAAATTTGAGAGCGCTGATTCGCTCAAGGACCAACTTGCCCAGGACGTCGATAAAGTTCGCGTCTGGTGGGCAGCCAACAAACCCTGAGGAAAACCATGACCATCGACTGGAAGCGTTTTCGCAACATCATCGAATCACATCGCACTTTTCTGGTGACCAGTCACATCCGGCCGGACTGCGACGCACTGGGGAGTGCCCTGGGAATGGCGCTCGTCTTGGAGGCGCTTGGTAAACAGGTCCGCGTGGTTACCGGAGACCCCGTGCCGCCGAACCTGAGCTTTATTGACCCGAATCAGCGAATCGAACATCTCGGTGGCGATGTCACACTGGATCAACTGAGTGAACTTGAAGTGATGATGGTGCTCGATACGAGCGCCTGGGCACAACTTGGCCCAATGGGAGATGTATTGCGGGCGGACCGCCAGGTAAAGATGGTGCTCGATCATCATGTAAGCGAGGACGATTTGGGGGCCGAGTACTTTAAAAATACGACCGCCGAGGCAACTGGCAGGTTAGTGGCGGAAGCGGCCAACGAACTGGGTGTGCCACTGACCGCTGAGATAGCGACGCCTCTGTTTGCCGCGCAAGCAACAGATACCGGTTGGTACCGATTCAAATCGACGACCGGCGATGCATTACGTGTGGCCGGTTCGCTTGTCGATGCCGGTGCGGTTCCCCAAGAGATTTATTCAGATATTTATGAACAGGATACCGTCGGTCGTCTACGCCTGCGTGGCCTGGTGTTGGCCCGCACCGAAACCGACCTCGATGGACGCATGGCTCATACGTTCATTCGGCTCTCAGACTTTGAGCAAGCTGGGGCGGTACCAAGTGATACCGAAGATTTGATTAATCTGACCCTCGCAATCAAAGGTGTCCAATTTGCGGTAATTTTGGTCGAACAAGACGCGGGGAATTTCAAACTGAGCTTCCGCAGTCGCTGCGGCGTCGATTGTTCGCAGCTTGCGCAACAATTCGGAGGCGGGGGACATAGAGCCGCTGCCGGCGCGGGCATTGAGGGCCCTTTTGAAGACGCACAGCCCAAAGTGCTTGCTGCGGTCCGCGATGCAATGCAGGCGGCCGTCTGAATCGTTGGCTTCCGTATTCCCCGCTGAGTACCTTTGAGCGTTTTGCGCGTTATAATAATAGTATCCCAGTTGCCATCCAAAAACCCGCCACACGCAAGTTCCATGGATATGAGCACCTCCCCTCAAACTGATCCATCACCCGCGAACTCTAGCGGCGAAGATCGGCGAGGATTGGTTAAGGGATTACTCGCCGCCGCGATTGGCGGATTCGTCGCTCTGTTCCCCTTTTTTCCCGGCCTGTTGGTGCTGACGAGCCCGCTCCGCAAAAATCGGAAAACTGGCGGGCAGATGATTCGAATCACCACGCTCGGAGCATTGGCCGGAAGCGACAGCCCCCGTCGATTTCAGGTAATCGCTGGGCGGAGAGATGCGTGGAACAAGTTCTCTCCGGAACCGATTGCCGGCGTCTATCTTGCGCCGCAGGGTGAGGGCAACCCTCCACGGGCCTTCTCGGTCACGTGTCCCCACCTTGGCTGTGCGGTCGATTACAACGGTGACACGGGAGAATATCAGTGTCCGTGCCACACGAGCGCTTTTGCCGCAGATGGGCAAACCCTTTATGGACCAAGTCCCCGTGGATTGGATGAATTGGCGGTGGAGATCCGCGGCGAGGATGAGGTCTGGATCGACTACAAGCGGTTTGAAGTCGGCAAAAGCAAACAGATCGAAATCCCCTCTTAGCCCGATTCAAAAGGGCAACACGCATGAAACCAATACTCGACTGGCTCGATCATCGAACCGGATATCGTGCAATCGTTCATGAGTCGCTCTACGAAAATATTCCGGGCGGCTCGCGCTGGCGGTATGTGTGGGGCAGCACTCTCGTGTTTGTGTTTTTCGTGCAGGTAGTCACCGGCATATTTCTCTGGATGGCCTACAGCCCGAGCACGCAAACCGCCTGGGAGAGCATCTACTACCTCCAGTATCACGTTCATGGCGGGTGGTTACTGCGAGGCATTCATCACTACGCCGCACAGATCATGATGATTCTGATGCTGCTGCATGTGCTTCAGGTGATCATTGACGGTGCCTACAAAGCACCGCGAGAAGTGAACTTCTGGTTCGGATTACTTTTGATGCTCATCGTCTTCGGCCTCGGACTTACCGGTTATCTTTTGCCTTGGGACCAGAAGGGATATTGGGCAACAAAGGTCGCGACAGAAATTGCCGGCAGCGTCGGGCGAGAAATCCCAGAGATGGCGGTCGGCGGTCCCGATTATGGTACGCAGACACTCACACGATTTTTTGCCATTCATGCAGGTGTGCTGCCTGCCACATTGATCGGACTACTTGTGGTCCACCTTGCGTTGTTTCGCAAGCATGGCATCACAGCCAAACTGAGCGGTCGTCGCGAGGGCTTCCGACAAGATTTTTGGCCCGATCAGGTGCTAAAAGATGCGGTGGCCTGTCTGGCAGTCTTGCTGGTGATCGTGTTCCTCTCTTGGCAATTCCGTGCCGAACTCGGCGCTCCGGCCGATGCGGCAGAAAACTACGCTGCGGCCCGACCGGAGTGGTACTTTTTGTTCCTTTTTCAGTTCTTAAAATATTTCCCCGGTGAATATGGAA
This sequence comes from Planctomycetaceae bacterium UBA7805, assembly GCA_002480485.1. Taxonomy (GTDB): domain Bacteria; phylum Planctomycetota; class Planctomycetia; order Pirellulales; family UBA7805; genus UBA7805. The sequence goes on along the minus strand of DLCF01000104.1, from coordinate 22,372 downwards.
AATTGATAGGTGCCGTGGTTCTGCCGGGCCTGTTAGTGATGTTCATGTTTCTCATGCCCTTTGTGGGTCGCTCACGGACGGGGCATCGCCTCAACATTGCATTCATCGCTCTAGTAATGGTCGGCTCGGGAGTCTTGACGCTGCTCGCGTTGGATGAAGATTACTATGCGGCCCGCGTGGATCGAAGTCAGATTGCGGAAGTTGAGGCGGCTTTCGATCAAATTGCAATCGACTTACGGAAAAATGGGCAGGGGAGTCCGTATTCTGATAAAGAACAGACCGAGCAACTTGCAGTGTTTGCCGGATCGGACAAGGCCAAAAACAATATTTTGCAAGACCAATTAGTCCGCTACCAACGTTATCGCACCTCGGAAAACTTTATCAGTGCGGTGCATGCTGCGGAGGTGGAAGCCACAAGGGTAAAAGAATTGGCCGTGGAGTGGGATCCCCAGGCTGAAGCATACCTTCCGAGCATTCCGCCTCAAGGTGCCCTTGCACTTTTAAGGGCGGATCCAAAAACTCAGGGGCCAAAACTTTTTGCACGATATTGCGCCTCTTGCCACGATTACTCGGGGGAGGGTGCGGAACCCGTCTTTACGACCATTCACCCGCTGGCTCCCGAAACAGGCGAGCACGTGCCGAATGGAGCGCCGAACCTCTATCGATTCGCCAGTCGAGAGTGGCTTGCTGGTATTTTAGACCCGGACCAGGTAGCCAAGGTCCACATCGATCGGAATACGTGGACGGTCAGCGACGCACCGTATTACGGGAATACAAACATCGCCGACGAGGAGTTCGGGATGGTTGAATTTGTCCAAACTGATTTAGCCGATCTGGATTCACAAGGTAAAAATAAGATCAGAGACATCATCAATGCACTCTCAGCAGATGCAAAATTACCCTATCAAAGCGAATTAGATAAACAGGCTGAGACCTCCGGCCAAATCGCTGCGGGCCGTGCGGCATTTATGGAAGCATTTGATTCAGGGGCCTGCTCTGACTGCCACCGCTGGGGTGATGAAATTGACGATGGTGGTGATGGTCCAGATCTGACGAACTATGGCTCGCGGGAGTGGATGATGAAAATGATATCGAATCCTGAGCACATTTATGGTGATCACAATGACCGCATGCCCGCATACGATCCACCTGATAATCCGTCAGCAAGCCAATTAAGCCAGGAAAAAATCGGTCTGATCGTGGACTGGATCCGGCAAGACTGGCCTTCCTCAGGCGACAAAGGCGCAGCTGCGGTCGCCAATAAAGAGTAACCGATAGCTAGCACCGATTTTCGAGCTGATTTCACTGATGGTGGCAGTGCTGTCTCGACGACAAAAGATAAGGAGTTGTGCCTCCTTTTCTCGAAGCCTGGGCCCCGACGCCGAGATCCTCATGTGGTGCTGTTATTGTCAAACGGAACGCGACACACCCGCTCCGCCTGCCGTCGAGGCCTACCGTGGCAATGTTCCCCTAGCAGACGCACCCACTCCACTCTGCCCAAAGTGCGGTAGCCGGCTTGTTTTCGATGCTGACACCGATCTGCAACTCGACGTACCGTCGATCGATGACTGGGAAGAGCGGCTTGAGCGGGAGCTCGTCGAGGTCCGTCAGTTACTTGCCGAGAGCAGTCGCCTGCGAGAGTCAACCACGCGGGAAGATCCTCCAGGCATTAGGACACGTGAAGCGGCTGAAAATTGCACGCGATTGAGGATGGACCGAACGGGTTCCCCATCGAGATCTTTCGGTCGAATGACACGCCCCATAAAAAACGCCTTACCGCGGACACCCGCGACTATTCTGCTAATCGTCGGTGTCGGTCTGGTAAGCGGTCCATGGATTCAAGGATTTGAATCGATCGGACACAGCGGACTTTCATTGGAGTGGGCAGGCCAATTATTTCTTTCGGTCGGGGCTCTTCTCTGGCTTCGCGACTATTTCCGCCAAGGCGAAGAAATATCGGGGAAGTTGGATGCCACAATTGCCGGCATGCATGTTCTGCGACGCGATATTGCAACCCCATCGCAGCCGAACGACGCCCATTTTCAGCTGGCGGATTTGAAGCGAAGGCTTGCGGCGGTGGCTCGCTCGGTCAAATTTTAAAATTGATTCTAGCGAATGCCGCCCATCTCCACCGCTTCGCGAACCCGATCGATACCGAGCATGTAAGCCGCCATCCGCAGGCTGATTTTTCGATCGGTCGCCAATTGCCAGACCGATTCAAACGCTCCGGACAGCGCGCGATCTAATTCCTGTCGCACACGCGTCAATCCCCATTTGTAGTGCTGGCGATTCTGCACCCACTCGAAGTAACTTACGGTGACGCCTCCAGCATTGGCCAGAATGTCGGGCAGCACCGTCACTCCTGCTTCGGTCAATCGATCATCAGCGTGTGGCCAGATCGGTCCATTGGCTGCTTCAACAATCACTGGGGCACGAATCGAATCCACATTATCCATTGTGATAACTCCACCAACCGCCGCTGGAATTAGCAACTCCACATCCAATGCCAAAAGTTCATCGCCGCCGATCACCTCACACTCAGTGTATCCACGGAGCAAGCCGTCTCCTTGGTTTACATATTGCACCATTGCGGCAATATCTAGGCCTTGCGGATTATAGTAAGCCCCGGACAAATCGCTCACCGCCACTACCCGACATTCAGCGAGCTGTAAGAATCTCGCCGTGTGCAAACCAACATTCCCGAAGCCCTGGATCGCCACACGAGTTCCAGTGACCTGCCTGCCGAGTCGACCAAGTGTTTTGAGTGCCAGGGTTCCTACACCCCGTCCGGTTGCTTCCTCCCGTCCCGGAATCCCGAATAGTTCAACGGGTTTGCCGGTCACGCAAGCCGGATTAAATCCTTCGAATTTGTTGTACTCGTTCATGAACCAGGCCATCGATCGCCAATCGGTTCCCATATCCGGAGCAGGAATATCGGTGTCTGGGCCGACCACCTCGTGCAGGCGTGCAACGAATTTTCGAGTCAACCGCTCAAGCTCTCGCGAACTGAGGCGATGGGGGTCTACTGCGATGCCACCCTTGGCGCCACCGTAGGGAATATCAACAACCGCCGTTTTCCAGGTCATTAACGAGGCGAGGGCCCGAACCTCATCCAGATCAACCTCCGCATGGTAGCGTAGACCTCCCTTCATTGGTCCGCGGGCGTTATTGTGCTGAACGCGATAGCCGCTGAAGGTCGCAAGGTGCCCATCATCCATTTCGATAGGCAACTGTACTCGGACTTCCCGGTACGCCCCGGCCAGCATTGCCGTAACACGATCCGATAATTCCAACGCGGACGCAGCCCTTGAAAAATACAATTGCGCTGAATCGAGTGCCTGCATCTTTGATTCCAGTTGGTAAAATATGCTTGGTCTGTCCGTCGGTCCTCGCCCCCATGGAAGTTACCATGGAGCACGATGTCGGCGGACGTATTATCCATTAACCTTATCGTGATAAGGTATCCGAATGCAATCGGTATCTTCCTTCTGGCAGCGGCTTGTCGAATCGCAAATATTGGGCCCGACGGAAGTAGAGGCGCTACGTGCGTCTTTTGCATCGACAGGACTCGGCCAAAATGCCGATGCGGTGGCAGAGTGGCTCATAGCTCAGAAAAAAATTTCGCGCTATCAAGCCGCCGGATGCGTGACCGGAGCTTATACCGCTTTTGTTTGGGGGGATTTTTTACGAGTTGAGCCAATCGACAACGGCCCGCTAAAAAATCAGTGGCGAGCTCGACATATTCCTAGCAAACAGCGGGTGATCCTGCTAGGAATTGACTTCGATGCGTCCGCGGACCACGGTCATCCGGCAGCATTTGTTGACGCTTGCGAGCAGATCTTTGCCATTCCGCACTTATTGTTCGCTCCCTGCGAAATCTTGCTCCGCGATCAGGTTGCTATGGCTACTCTTCTGGATCGCGGAGGCACATCCCTCTCTCGAATCCTGGCAGGCGGCACGCGTCTATCGGCTTCCCAATCCGCTGCAATTGCTGCAGCGGTAGCAACAGATCTGCAATATTTACACGCTGCGGGTCTGGCTCACGGACAAGTATGCCCCGATACGATCTGGATTCCGGCAAAGGGTATGGCACAGCTTCTGCTGATCCCACCCTATTTGAGTCTAGATTCTCAGCGTGGTCCGCTCAAAGCGTCGATGGCGAATTACGCTGCGCCAGAGTTGCAGATGACACATGTAAATGCAACGCCGCAAGCCGACCTGTACGCATTAGGGTGCACAATCTTCGAGATGTTTTGCGGCCGAGTACCGTTTATCGGCGACGACACTATTGAGCATAAATTGGAGCGGCATGCGAATGAACCGATTATGTCGCTTCATGACATGGGCGGCTCTGCGCAATTGGATCAGATTGTCCGTTACCTGATGGCGAAGAGTACCGATGTGCGTTATCGGCATAGCGAGACTGTCGCCGAAGCCCTGCGGCCCTTAATCTCAATCGCGGATCAACCGAAAGCAAGGGGGTTGCCCGAACCTTTACAACAGTACATGCGCTGTGCAGCTGGCCGAAGAACAGCGGAGCTCAAGAAGATTCGCACCGCTTACCCGGACGCCTCAGCCCCCCTACCAGATCAGATTCGCCGCGTATCCGATGCTCGAGCAACACCTTCGATGCGATCGGAGAACATACAAACCCGAATTTCAGACACGGCACTGAACCGACCATCAAGCGAGGCCACGCAGGCGGCGGCCGCGATCTCCCTGCCCGAATTAGACGCGAGACACGTCGGCCGAAAAAAGTTCACGCGTTGGCGGATCCCCGTCATCATTGCATACGCAGCAGCGTCTCTGTTTGCAGTCGGTTTGACGATCGCGATGTGGAGAGGATCATTACAGGGGACTGCACAGCGCTCGGCAGTGTCACAACAGCCGTCAAATCCCGATTCGATTGTCGTGGAAAACCAGGCCCAGATCCCCCAGACCGTGATCGGTGCGAAAGACTCACTCCGCAAGAGCAGATCGAAAGCAGGAGTGGATGCGTCGAATACCATCTGGGAATCGCCAACGCGCGGCGTGCGGACTGAACTGCGTTATTTGGCACCCGGACCGAAGATGGTTCTTTCGGCGCACCCGCATCGCATGGTGGTGGCACCCTGGGAGAATGTGCTGCAAGCATGCAACCTAACGCCCGCGAAACTAAATCACAGTTTGGAAAAAGAAATAGGCTTCAGTGCTGAAGATATTGAGCGCCTCGACATCGGATTTTACCCGCAGGCCGATAAGCTTGATACGGTTTGGGTTTGCTACCTTTCGAAAAGCCAATCAATCCAATCATTCGAGTCTCGGTGGGAAACGGACACGAGCAAGCTATACGCCGGCGAGCCAATTTATTGTCGAGGTGAGTTCTGGTTCTATAAGCCCTCCGGCAAATCAAAGGTTTTCTGCGTCGGAAAGGAAAAATATATCGAACAAATCATCGACTGGCTTGGCGAAGAGACACAACTCGATGACGAGCGACTAGATGTTCTGGCGAGCAGCCCGCATCCACTAGCGTCCCTGGCGCAGGTGACTGATGGGGACCGGGACATTAATCTGCTTTTTGACTCAAATTTTATTCGCAGCAGTCGAGAGACTCTCTACAAACAGTATGGTGAACCGTTTCATGCCGCCATTACGTGGCTGCTGGGACCGGGTGAGCATATTCAGGCTGGCCTTCTTAGCCTGAATCTCGACAAAGCTTTCTTTTGCGAATTGCAATTATTTTGCACTCGTGACAAACGCCCCAAAGTGGTGGCATCAGATCTTCACTCGCGACTCGAGCGAGCGCCGGCTTCCCTCAACCGATTTTTGCTTGGCCAGTCGATCAGCGACTATAGTCGGGCAACCCTTGCCGTAGCACCTGACATGCTAAGGGCTTTGTTCCGTTACACACGATTTGCTCAGCATCAACCTCGTAGCCGACTTGCGATGCTTCGGGTGTACCTTCCCGTGACTGCTGCAGCCCATCTTGCCCTGGTGGCAGAACGACTGCTGGATGAAGTTTCTCAACCTCGAGCTAGCACGGCGAACCGAGTCCCCCTCTCATTGGAGCAACGGTTGAGTAAACCGATTACACTCATATTCGGCCGAGATAACCTTCGTAATGCCATCCAGCAAGTCGCTCAGGAATCAGGCATCGAGATCAAGATCATCGGGGAAGATCTCGAGCAAGAAGGGATTACGCAAAATCAGTCATTCGGCATTAATCTCACGCACCAATCAGTTCAGAACATCCTGACTGCAATTTTGAAGCTCGCTAATCCGACGAGAGGTGTGCGACTTACAGACGATGCGCAAAAACTGATCTATATCATTAAACGCGAATCCCCGGCTAATAGCCCTGCAATCTGGATTACCACGCGGGCAGCTGCGGCGGATCGGGGCGATACAATCCCGCCTATCTTTACGGCGGATCGTTGAATATTCGGATTCGCAAAGCACGCGAATATCGGTAAAATGGAATTCCGGGGAGCTATTTAGGGAACAAGAACGTGGTTGCTTTCGAGCCCTATACCATCGAGTGCATGACTTGCAACGCCCAGTTGCGTGTAGAGCGGGAGGAGGCTATCGGGAAGATCCTCGCATGTCCAAAGTGCCAGAGTATGGTGCAAATTGGCGATACGCGAACCCCAGTCGATCCCATCCCTGTTCATGAGCAAGCGGAACCAGACCGGTACCGATCTTTGAACGAACAGGCATCATCGATTTTGACCAGCAGCGACAGCACGGATAAGACCACCTCATCGGACGAACTGAACATTCGGGCTCCATCGGTTCCAAAAATAAAATTGCCGCAATGGCTTGTGTTACCGGTCGCAGCGTTAGCAGGAATCGTGTTCACCACTGGTCTGTGGTTTGCAGTGCGGCAAGTGCCTGATCAGAATTACACCGAAATGCCTTCGACGCCTAACGTTGCACCGCACATGATGCCAGTCCAGCCAGATGATGAATCCGATCAGACTAATACGCCGGCTACTGCCGTGCGAGCTGTACCGCCTTTGTCGCCACTTAATTCTCTGCCGGCGACGATCACCGAGTTGGATCAGATGAACAAAGCCATCTCCACACCCCACGAAGTTGTTCCGCCGAACACGGAACTCTCATTAGAAGATCGGAAAATAAACGAGCAAAAGAAGATCCGGCATGGTTCAACGCTCGCTGAAAATCAGGACTCACCCGCAGAACTCTCCCCGCAAGAGCTACCTTTGGCATCGAACTCTCGCCTGCCGCTACCCCCGCCAAATGAATTGCTGCAAAAGAAATTAGATCTGCCACTACTGGAAATTCGGTTTACCGACATGTCTCTGCAAAGTGCGGTGGCGATACTTGCCGATCTATCAAACACAAAAATAGTGATCGATCAGGCCTCACTGATCCGGATCGGTATTTCGCCCGAAATGCATGTTCAACTGAACAGTGAGAGTAGTTCCGTCCGCGACAACTTGTATAAGCTTCTGCAGCCGCTCGGTTTGACGGCGATTCCCTCGGACAATTTTATTTTTATTTCTGCACCCGAGATTACGGACCAAAGACTCTCCGAGCAATGCTATTCCCTTGAGGCACAGGACGCTGAGACGATGGAGCGGATAATTTGCGAAGTAATTGTTCCCTTGACGAATCAGAGGGCGGACTTGCCTACCACTGTTAATCGCAAGGGAAACCAACTTTGTATCGTGCAAACAGACGCGGGACATGGTGCGACGCACCGATTACTCACATTATTGGAAAATCTGCGCAGGGGATCCATCGCAGATACAACGGTCAATAATCCGACACGAGAAGAAAGCCCGCTCAACAAGATCGTTAACTGGGACGCACGGCAAGCATTGCCGCTCGATGCTTTTTTGCAGCGGCTGGCATCTCGCCTCGGTTCGCGAATTGTCTTGGATGAGTTGAGTCTATTACGGAGTGGCATTTCATCCACGCAGCCCATCGAGGTCAAAGCGGGCCAACAGACGCTCGCAGAGTTTATCGACCAAAGCCTCGGCCCACTTGGCCTAGATGCCCAAGTGATGGACGATCGCTCGGTCATTATCGCAAGCGATAAAGCTCATGAATGGGCACCTTTGCTGAGAGTTTATCCAATTCCACCGACGATAGATGTAGATCTTGAAACACTCATTCGAATGATCACCGAACGGATAGCCCCCGACTCCTGGGTGAGCGGCGGTGGTGAGGGCCAGATCTTAGTGGAGGAACGCACCGCCGCATTGATCGTCATGCAGCAGCCGGATGTGCAGAGAGCGATCTCTAATTTTCTGGCTGATTTTGCCTCCGATTAGTATCGATCTCGGGACCTACCTCAGACAGGCCCGGTTGGTTTAATATTAAGGCTGATCGATCCTGGACTTTCTGCTAGGCATAATTTTTTGGAGAAAAAGATGATTGTGGTGATGCGAGCCAACGCGACCGAGGAACAAATATCGCACATGACCGCCCAGGTTGAAGGCCTGGGGCTGCGAGCGCATGTGATTGTCGGCGCCGAACGTACCGTGATTGCTGCCATCGGGGTCAAACGCGATGGCACAAAAGAATCTCTGGCAATCGGTGACGGCGTCGCGGATGTCGTGGCAATTTCTGCGCCCTACAAGGTTGCGAGCCTCGAGGTCAAGTCGGAACGTACGATCGTTGAAGCGGGTAGTCTGCAGGTTGGAGGAGAGCAGGTTGGCATGATCGCTGGTCCATGCAGCGTGGAAAACGAAACGCAGATCATTGATACGGCCAGGGCAATTAAAAAAAGCGGCGCGCACGCTTTGCGAGGCGGTGCCTTTAAACCCCGCACGAGTCCCTATAGTTTTCAAGGCATGAAAGAGGAGGGGCTGCAGTTACTAGAGACTGCCCGCGATGCAACTGGGCTTGCGATCGTGACTGAGGTAGTCGCCACCGAGGACGTTGAACTCGTGGCTCGTTATGCCGATGTATTGCAGGTTGGTGCACGCAATATGCAGAACTACCGCCTACTCGAGGCCGTCGGTACGACTGATCGCGCCGTGCTGCTGAAACGTGGCCCCAGCGCCACAGTCGATGAACTTTTACTGGCAGCGGAGTATATCCTTGATCGCGGAAATAGCCGCGTCATCCTATGCGAACGAGGCATTCGGACCTTTGAAGGTCATACGCGGTTTACGCTTCCGCTGGCTACGGTCTCTTATCTGCACCACAAGACGCATCTTCCGGTCGTCGTGGATCCAAGCCATGGCACCGGGCATGCATATATGGTCGCAGACATGTCGGCCGCAGCGATCGCCGCCGGAGCAGACGGGTTGATTATTGAAGTACATCCTGATCCGGAAAACGCGCTCTCTGATGGATATCAATCGTTAACTTTTAATAGCTTCGAGCAGTTAATGATACGGTGCCGAAAAATTGCCGATGCGGTGGATCGATATCTCTAATAGACAGGAATCTACTTGAGCTGACTTTTAGTCGCCGCTTTAATTTTTTAAAAAGGGTAATGGATGGAAAATGAACGCTTGGTTGGCATTGAAACCAAATTGTCTTTTCAAGAGCAAGCCACCGACCAGCTAAGTGAGGTACTGCGTGATCAACAATCTCAGCTGGACTCCCTCAGGCGGAATATAGAAAGACTCGCTACTCGTCTCGGACAGATTGATAAAAGTGCCGGAACCGACCCGCCGATAGATGAGAAACCGCCCCATTACTGAAGGTGGAATATGCGGGTTTAGTTGAAGATTGCCAGGGCCAACTTGCAGGCAAAATCGGTGGTTTTTTACGATTTCTATCCTTTAATTAACGCTAGCGGAACTTCTTGTGGAACGCGGTGTTCAAACTAATGTGATGATACGCGCAATTCGAATTTGTGACGATAATCCCGAACCATCTCGGGTACCGGTTTCGTTCAGTGCGAGCCAACCAATTCGGCGGGGGCTGGCGCCGGTAGAAATGCTTTTGGGGCTGCCTCTGGTGTTGCTGTTGTTTGCGCTGCTGATCAATGCCGGATTTACGGGAATGTGGCAACTCCGATCGCTTGGTGCAGCTCGCGAAGCGGCCTGGCGCAACCGCGACCAGCGGACGGCCATGGATTCCGCGGCTTATCATAACAACTTTTGGCGACAACCCTCCAATGTCACTGACAAGGGTTTTTCGGGAGATGAATCCAGCGCAATCGAAAGATCTGAAAAACGACTTACGACCAGTCTAAAGCTTTGTGATAAACCTCTGGAAATTCCGGGACAGGTTTCCGCAGAGTCGGTCCGCCATCATTTTATGTCTCTCAAGGTCGATGCGGATTTATTAGATCCCAGAAAAGATGCATATCACAACGATGCGAGTCTAAGTCGTTTTTTTCCTTTGCTCCGCAACGGACTGCAGATGATGCAGATTAATCCGAATCATGCACTCATAGCTCATACACTGCCCTACTGGGAAACTAATTTACCTTGTTTGAATTGCCGTCGCACAAAGGTGCTGTATGAACCAGACGTATCACCGGGAAATGCACAACGCCAGAAACCACCGATTGAAACAGATATTCCTGGGCCCAACTTACCATCACTCTCCGGCTCTATTGTTCATCCAAGCGAGTTAGGATTCCAACGATTTCTTTCTACCGCATCCGACTATCATCGCGCATTGGGCAGCACGAACCTGCTCCCGCTTGCGGGACACAATGTGACTCCATCGCTGTTAGACGGCATAGAAGCTACGCTTCGCCTTACCGAAAACATGCAGCGATACCACGACCCTGAACGTTATGACTGGGTATATCGGGGGAATTATCTCAATGACGGTTATGACTGGGCAGGAACCGTAGCTGAGTATCGGAACCACTGGTGCGAAAGGAAGAACATGCCCGATCCGCCAGGGTTCATGCCAACGATTTTTGAAATCGTATCGGACAATCAAGCCGACTGGAACAAATTAATTTCACCGCTCGTCGACAAGGTAACTGATGACCCAAATAGACTTTGCGAGGATCCGGAAAATCCGGACCCCGGAGGCACGCTGCATTATCATCTTGCGGGGAGTTACCGTAGTTTTTACCGAACTGCCATTGGCGTTGTAGCTTGCCATGTCAATCATTTGCAATCAATAATTAAAAACGGCAATGATTACCTAGCTCTTCCTATTGCTCAAAGAAATCCCTTGATGACTCGAAACCACACGATGGCGATGTCGGATGCAAAAATATTTCTTGGCCCCGCTATGAAGGAGCTAGAACGACGAAAACGAATTCTCGATCCTGTAATCGACAGTCTGGATGCATATCAGCGAGGTTTCTAATGCATTTGCAACCGCCTCGCATCAACGAACGCGGACTGTTCAACTACAATCATGTATTATGAGTTTCAACGAGCACCATCAGGACGCGTCACGCCCTGAACCGCGTTGCGGGAATGCCGATGCTCTTAACGCGCTGCGGGAAAACGATACGATGCGTCAATCGGACCTGAAACGGAAAATATATTTCTTCATCAAAGCGATGCTTTCCCTGATCATCTTGTCGATGTTTTTATCCCTTGGCAGGCAACTTATCGATCTTTACTTCCCCGGAGAACAAAAACCCATAGACCGTGCCTCGTTCTTGACCGCGTTCGGGGAATCTTCAGCTGATCCCATTGACATTCAGTTTGGCGATCAGCCGGTTGGGTTGCAGTGCTCAAGCTTTGTTGGAAATCGGGAATCTGTAATATTACGACTGAAGGATTTGTGTCGAGTTGCGACACAACAGAGCTCACTACCTGCGGATCTACCATCTGAGGAGGAACAAAGGGTCATCCGGTCACTTCTCGACCAAGACAATGACATAGAATCATCTGATGAAAAATTCATCGTCCGGTCAATCAACGGCATAGATGCCATGCCCGCCGTTGTTGGCATTAGAAAGGTACCTGCTTCTGCGAAGTCAGTGGCTAACGATGAACATGCAGAAATGCGAACTGTCGCGTGGGGCTTTGCAACTCAAAAATCAAATGACGAATGGAGTATTCAGATTATTACAAAGCATCCCGGAAATATTAGCAGCCTCGAACCTTTTTCAATTCTCTTGCCGGCGGGAAGTCAAAAAATCATGCAGATGAGCTTGCGCGACGGTAATTCGATTATTGCTTTTGAGAACATGCATCCTGTTGCGACTCAAATGACGTTTTTTGATAATCACTGCGCGAGTAAAGGATGGGTAAAAGACGATGATTGGCGAGTGACCGACCGAGGCTCCACGGCGGTTTATCGCAAGGCCGAAAACAATAATGAATACGCACTAGACATCCACTTAAGACCGAGCGAAAAAAAACAGAGACCACACTCAGGATCGACTCAAGGCATCATAAGTATCGATTTTAGATTTTAGGACAAATCAGTTTATTCAACGGCGGGAAATTCTTATGAAGGGCATTCAAGGACTTGTCATCGCAATTCTGCTTGGATTTATCGGATTCGCATTTAACATGGTTTATTTGAAGACAAATCGAGATTTTGATCATGCCAAATTTATCGGTGTACGGAAGGGTGCCGATGTCAGGCAAGGGACCCGAATCACGAAGACACACTTAGAGGAGATTAAGATACCGAATGAAAATGTTGGAAACTTGAGGGAGTACGCACTTCCTTGGGGTGACCTTGATGCCGTAGTAGGCCGCACTGCAAATCGCAACTACGAAGAGGTGGGCGGAATTCTTCTCCGAAGTGATTTTAGAACTGCTCCGGATGAACTTGATTTAGTGGCGAAAGAAAGCGCCATCTCAGTTCCGATCGATACTCGCACGACCGTTACTTCGCAAATAGTACCAGGCAGCACTAGATTGGCCTTTTATTTGAGTCCTCAGAACAATCGAGAACTTAACGACGGCAACGACAACTGGACAAAACCATTCGAAGTGCTCGCTATTGGCCATCGACTTGGCTCTCGGCAAATCTCGAATAGTCAAGGGGTACGCAGCAGCAACGAAAACATGGTTACGCTGAAGGCAACCAATGAGCAAGGAGAGACAAGCCAGCAAATGAAAGCGCTCTTAAATCATTTGACGAGAAATAATTTTAAACCACTACGAGTTAAAATTTACGCCCCGAAAGGCAAGCAGTAAAATATCGGTCGCCATGGAAAACAGCAGGAATAAGCACGAATGAAAGTCTGGTTTAATCGAATCAGTGAAAGTCGACGATCTATGGTTGACCTGGAGGGCTCGGAGTTTCGCATTGGTCGCGACCAAGAGAACGACATCGTATTGACAAGTCCTCTTGTATCTCGTCGGCACGCGATCGTGCGAATGAATGGCGACCAACTGGAACTAGAGAATCTTGGTATCAATAGTTGCTTGGTTGGCGACACTGAGATCCTCGGGGAGCAGACCGCTTTATTTACACCAGGAACGAAAATTCGTATTTGGCCTTACACACTTTCTTTCCAAGTCGATTCGGCATCCAGTTTCAGCCAAGCCGAGATTGAATCACACCTCCGAAGTGAGTTAGCAAAACTAGAACTTGACATCCACCAGAAACTATTAGAGCGACTTGATATTTACGCCTTCGAGGGTGATCGAAGTGCGACTCAGGATCACATTGTCCTGCTTGAAAATAATATTGAAGACGTTTGCAGAGACATGAATCTCTTTGGCAATCAAAACGAGGTGCTCCTCGAGGAAATCACAGGACTCACACTCAAAGATCAGCTAATCAATCAATTGATCTTGGAGACGAATGAGGAGGATGTGGCATTCGATCTCGCAGCATTAACAAGCAACGAATTCGATGTTCCCGCAACACTCGTGCCGGAACGTGAGACGGAATTACACAGCCTGCTTTCCTTTATCCGTGATAAGCTCCAGCTTGATATCATCAGTGATGTGACTGGACGGGTACGGAAGCTAGAAAAACAATTCAACAACACATTTCACCTTGTTCGACCTCACCTGCATGCCGAATTACGCAAATATGTCATCCTTCGCGCGATCAAGAAAGACCTAAAAGATACGGTCTTCGGCTTCGGGCCACTGCAGGATCTGATTCGAGCTCCAACAATTACTGAAATTATGGTGGTAGAAAGCGATCAAATCTTTGTCGAGCGCGACGGAATCATAGAAAACTCTGGGAGACGCTTTCTATCTGAAAAGGTGACGGAGGCGATCATCGAACGCATCGTCGCGCAGGTGGGCCGACGCATAGATAAAAGCCAACCATTAGTGGACGCGCGGCTCCCAGACGGATCACGAGTCAACGCGATCATCCCACCTCTTGCAATAAAAGGTCCATGCCTCACCATACGCAAATTTCCGCTGCAAAGATTAACCATGGACGACCTAATCGACTTTGGCAGCATTTCTCATGCAGCGGCAAATTTTTTAAGATCGGCTGTGATCGATGGCAGAAACATTCTTGTCAGCGGTGGAACAGGATCCGGCAAAACGACATTTCTTAACATTTTGTCCAGTTTTATTCCTTACAAGCAAAGAATTGTAACGATTGAGGATACTACAGAACTCCGTCTTCATCAGGAACACGTTGTAACTCTCGAATCGAAACCATCAAACGTAGAGGGCGTAGGCGAATACACGATACGAGATCTCGTGACCAATGCGCTTCGCATGCGACCCGATCGCATCCTTGTTGGTGAGTGCCGCGGCGGCGAAGCACTTGACATGGTACAAGCTATGAATACTGGGCACGATGGATCGATGACAACACTGCATGCCAATAGTGCACACGAAGTTTTGGAACGCCTAGAGGTCCTCATTCTCATGGCGGCGGACCTGCCGGTTGTTTCAATTCATCGCCAAGTCTCGTCTGCAGTTGACCTGATCGTTCACATCGATCGCCAACCGGGCGGCCAACGGAAAGTCACTCAGGTAGCAGAAATAACCGGGATAGACCCCGATACAAAGCGAGTCAGCACCACCGATATTTTCAACATCCGAGAAACCTCAAATTTACTCAGGCCGACCGGATACCTGCCGAGCTTTATTGATAGCCTGGTCGAGAAAAAACTTATCGAACTCGACTTTCTGTACGAAAAAGAGAACAATTTGGATTCGTTTAATACCGTGCCTCAGAATGGAGATGCGATCTGAATCAGTCCGTAATACGATGTATTGCCTACTAATTTATTTGAACAAGTTGGTTAAAACATGTCCGCCGAATCCACAATGGTAGTCGCGTTAGCCGCCTCATGTTTCTTGGGGATTTGCGTTTCGCTGTTTACATACAGCGTTCGGACCTATTACTGGCTCGGAATTGATAGGCTTGAAACGGATTTTGCAGATAAACTTCGCAGACTACAGGTTTCTACTCGGCATCTTCGCTCCTGGTTGATTACCTGGTCGTTCGGATTATTTGTGCTTTTTCTAGCAATCATGATTCTGGCAGGAAGCCCGATCCTTGCAATCTTAATCGCTTCTTTGCTTTTTTGTGGTCCTTGGTGGCTTATCCGAAGCTGGGCTCAAAAAAGGCGTGATCAGATCGAAGATCAGTTGGCTGATTCAATGGTTTCGCTGTCCAGCGCAATCCGAGCCGGACTATCACTTCCGCAAGCCATTGAAATGCTAGCTGACAATTCACCTCAGCCCATCAAAAGTGAATTCGCCTATATTATGACCGATTATGAAATGGGAAAACCGCTTGACCGCGCAATTGAGGAAGCAAAAACACAAAGACTTAAAAGCGAGAATTTCGCATTGTTCGCAGCTGCACTCTTAGCAAGTCGCGATAGCGGAGGTCGACTCAATGAGACGGTTGATCGAATTGCCCACTCTGTTAGGGAACTACAGCGGCTTGAAAGGAAGCTCAAATCAGAAACTGCACAAGCCCGCAAATCTGCCGTGTATATGGCAATCATTCCGTTCTTCATTCTTGTTGCTTATTACTTTATCGACGAACAAGCGGTAGCAACGCTTTTCATCACAACGAGTGGTAATTTTCTGTTGTTCGCGGCAGTTTTACTCGACATTATTGCTTACTTCTGGATGGCACACATCTTAAATCCCGACATCTAAAGTTAATCCTTACCGAAAAGATAATCGATATGTCGACATCACCTGACATGGTCGCTATACAGATCGCTGCAAGCGGCACAATCGCCTTGGCAATGTCTATTCTCACTTGGTGGGTCTTCCGTTCGTTGGCATCAGAGAATCTTGAGCAGGGAAACGAGTGGAGATTTGATGTCAATCGCGTAAACGAGTTGCGAAAAAAAGATGATATTTTCAGGTGCTTTCAACCTGTGATCCAAGTGTTCGCGCGGATAAATCGGAATATGTTCTCTGATTCATTACCCGTCATCGAACGGGAAATAAACGCAGCCGGATTACCGCGCTTTTGGCTACCTGAAGAGTACCTAGGAAAACTTCAATTCATTGCTTCGCTATTTATGCCTTTCTATTTGTGGGTTTTTATCCGTGAATTTGGGGAGGTTGGTATAATATTCGGGTTATTTGCTTTCCTGATGACAACGTGGTTTTTACGCCAACGGTTGCGGAAGCAAGCACTTGATCGAATTATTCGTATCAAACGAAGACTCCCGTTTCTGCTTGATCTTTTAACTCTGCTCATGGAAGCCGGCGCAACTTTTTTGAGTGCAATGGGACAAGGAGTCCGTGAATTTCGTGGACATCCACTCGCGGATGAGTTTGGCCGAGTATTGGCGGATATGCAGATGGGAAAAACGCGCACTGATGCTTTCCGGGCAATGCAATCACGTTTGGATGACGATGAAATTTCGGGTATTATTTCATCCATCCTTCAAGGAGAAGAATTAGGCTCGCCGCTTGCTCAGGTATTTCGCATTCAATCCGACGTACTACGAATTAAACGGACTCAGAGAGGAGAGCAAATGGCAGCTGAGGCAGGAGTGAGCATGCTACTTCCCACCGTGCTTATTATGCTATCAACTGTTTTGATTATACTCGGTCCGTTTGTGCTCCAGGTTATGAACAGCGGATTTCTAAGTTAAGTCGATGAACCGATACGACAGTAGTTCTGCTTTTTTGGACGTTGCGTGAAATGATCGAACTTGAATGTCCTCGGTGCAAACGAAACCTCACCTTAGCGGACGAATACCGCGGGCAATATGCATTTTGCAAGTACTGCGAAGGCCGCCTGTGGGTTCCTAGTGATGCATTAGTCACCTCTGAGAAGCAGGGAAAGCCCGAGTTGGCACCGCCACCAACATTGCACGATCTACCTGAAAAGGCAGTCAAGTTAGAGAAATCAAATAGTCTTACAAAACCATCGCCTTGGGAGAGTGAGGTCGCGTCAACGCCACCACCACAGCGATTGGATGAAAATTTTAATCCGAGTGAATCATCAGCTCATAGTGGAAATAATCAAAACATAGTTTCGGCATCAAATTCTCCACCACCACACCCGGCTGATAAAACAGCCGGCGAGAGTAAGCCTGCTCCACAACGACATGCAACGTTGATTACGGCAGAACCCGCAAAATCACGATTGAATACAGCCGCTGACGGACAACTGCCCGAACTCACACTCGAGACTCTGAGAGGTGACGAGAAAGACGTTGTGTCATCCAACGACCCAAACCGCCTTTTAGTTTTTGGTGTCGTATGTGGTAGCCTTTTAGTATCGGCTTTGCTTTTACTCCTCGACATAAGCCCATTATCGAACTCTCAATCTGAAACAAATGAAGGGGTTCGTCAAATAATAAAACGTAAGTATTTCGGATCACCAACGGATCCGTGGGACCGCTACCAGATTTATTTACGTGATGCCGCCCTAGCTCGCAGTCAACGGAATTTTCTGCTTGAACAAAGATTTTACCGCAAAGTGCTTCACTTACTGAATGCACAAAATCTTGACAGCACTGAGGAAGGCGTAACAGGACTACGCCGCCGATCCTCTGACAGTTCTCTCCGCAGTGACGAAGAGCTCATGGAGCTCATATCTCGATTATTAAAAACCAATAACTGAATATATTGAAACCCTACAATGCAACCGCACGCTCGATTTGACATCCTGAGCAAGATTGCGACAGGCGACTTTGCAACTGTATTTAGCGCGCACGATAAAGAACTCCATCGTGCTGTAGCGATTAAACAAATCCATCAGCAGTTTTTGGATCACCCAAAACAGCTATCTCGATATTGGGACGAGGCGCAACTCCTCGCCTCATTAGAACACCCGAATGTTCTTACAGTCTACGATATCGATCGGGTCCGTGGCTGGCTTATCCTTGAACTCATGATGGACACCATGCAAGGTCGAGCCGCCGGCAAACCGATGGATCTTGAGTTGATTCGCATGGGACTGGTGTGCGGCCTTAAGGCACTCGAGTTCCTACACAACCGAAATATCATTCACGGCGATGTGAAACCGAGTAATTTGCTGATAGATAGACAAAACTGGATCAAACTTGGTGACTTCGGTCTCGCGCAACGGGCTACTAACGATCAAGGCAGTCTGTTTAAAGGCACAACTCGTTATATCGCTCCAGAGCGAGTCGACCCCGAGATTTTTGGCCCCGTCGGCCCGCACAGTGATCTCTACTCGCTCGGCTTTTCCATGTACGAATTGTTGTGCGGCAATGAATTCGAATCGCTGTTCCCGGGACTAAACGTGTTTGGCACGGACAAACAGATAGCCTGGATGATGTGGCACGCTGGACCGGACAGAAGAATTCCACCAGTCGACCGGGTCTTGAAGGGTGTACCAGAGGATATCGCCCATGTAATTGAGCGGCTCGTCACTAAAGATCCAAAATCTCGCTATCGGGATGCTCAGGAAGCGATTCGGGACTTAAAGATTGGAATGGGAAGACGCGATTACGGAATGACTGACGCTGAAAAGGCAGAAGC
>DLCF01000104.1:0-3225 GCA_002480485.1 Planctomycetaceae bacterium UBA7805 | reverse complement strand
TAATCATCGTCATCGGTGTCCTCGGATGGGTCTTCTACCCAAAGCCAGAAATCCCTGAACCCATCATGAAGCAGGAAAATATGGAGGGCCGAATTGTTCAGATTTACCCACCAAGCGAGATTACAGCGGCCGAAATAAGTGATCGCTCCATTGCAGAAACAGCGTTAGCCATCGGGACGCTCGTAGTGGACACTCACCACAAGGCGCATCAGACAATTACCATCAGAAAAAATGACCAGGTGGAATTCAATGGGAAACCAGTACTAGGACCGGCTGTTGATAATGAAAAAACTGAAAACGCCAAGGAATCATTCAAGCTAGACGACATTCAAAAGGATGACTTTGTGCGACTCGAAACTGAGATTGATTTTGGTGCGGCAACAAAAACCCAAATTATTAAAATATCGAGACCCGAGGAGACGAGCGGCACCATTGTGAGCCTGCGACCAGAGTACAGGGCCTTCGTAATTGATACGTCCACGGGTTCAGCCAAACAGAAGCCGATACAAATACGTTTTCCGCTCAATCACAAAGACATCAAAATCGTGGTCAATGGTGAGCGGATAAGTATCGGTGACATTGATCCAATCGGCATCTTAAAACCAAAAGATGTCGTGACAAGTATTCGGCACAATGCCATTCACTCTTGGGCGCAAATGGCAGAGGCCTCAGACGAGGATAACCGACTGCACGGGCGACTACAAAAATATTTCTATGCGAATCCCGATAAAAATCAGAGGCCGTATGAACAGCAACTATCCACGGCGGAAAAAAAACGATCAAAACAAGATTACAGAAATGAGGACGGCTATTACGAGAATCTGCTTCAACAAATAAATCGCATTCACGCCAGAGGGGACGGTGATGACTTCTCACTCACAGGTCAGCGAAAAATAAACAATGACATCCCATCACAAAGAAGCGATGAGGAACTCAGGGAAATACTGAATGCACTGCTTAAAAATAGGATGCGATCAAAGGATGACAGAATCGTTCATCCCGATTCTAAAATTCGCATTGTCAGGCAAGAGACTCGGGCAGGCGTAATTAAGAACACGGATATTGAAAAAAAGACAATTAACATTGAAACTGCGAAGGACAAAAGCATTCAGCTTCCTGTGGCTAATTCATGCGACGTTTTCCTAAATGGACGTAATATGGTCGGTGACCATCGATTTTCAATGGCGGACCTCAAGCCTGGGGATGCGATCACAGTAGAATTCAATACAGAGGCGCACCGCATTGATGCTACTAGAAAAAGTTTTGCAAATGGAGTTGTAACGAACATAATCCCGCAGGCTCGCAAGATTACTCTCACCTTAAACGATGAAGAATCTCCTTCGAGAACATTTACACTACTGGATGAGGTTAACCCTCTACTAGATGGGGTGTCCGTTGATCTTCAAGATCTGCAGCCAAGCGACACGGTAGACATTACATTTGACGCGACCGACCCGCAAAATGCGGTTATTAGCAAGTTATCAGCACATCGAGTCCCGGACCGCCGTCTTTGGGCATTGGTGATCGGTTTTCATGCATACAACGACAAAACACTCAGTTCGGTCTCACACCTGAATCGAGACGCATTAAGTGTGCGAGACACATTAAATAAACGATACCGCATCCCGGTTGATCAGACACTAGTCATTCAAAATGTTGTGCGCGCGGAATTAAAATCAAAGGTCTCCAGCTTTCTCCGGCGACTTAGAAATGATAGTGAACTTATCATTTATTACACGGGGCATGCATACCTTGACGCTTACGGTCAGCCTCAACTGGCGACGAAAGACTTCAAGTTGCGAAATACACAGGCAACGGGACTGCCCTTGCGTTGGCTGATTGCGGCAATTGAAAACAGCGAGGCAAAAGACAAGCTTTTATTTTTAGATATTAGCCATGAGGGCAGCGGAAGCGATCTGAAAGCCCAACCCTCCAGTGAGAAAATGCTCATGATTCTTGAGGAGGATCGACAGGATCCGGCGTTGAGGAGCTTAAATGTCATTACTAGTTGCCGTTTGGGCGAACGTGGAATGCGATCTGACGCCGGAGGCCACTTTTCCGACGCCATCGCGTCGGCATACACGGGACTTGCTGACCAAAATGGTGATCAGCGCGTCAGCCTTGCGGAAGTGGGCGAGTATGTCCGGAATCTGGTCTCCAAGAAATCGCAAGGCAGCCAAAGCACCGCCTTGATAAAACCCGGAAAGGTACAAGCGCCTAGGCTAAGCAATGCGATTCTCGAAGAAATGAATTCACTTGCTAAAAAGCTCAAACAACCACGGGTTACAGCGCAACAGATTGCAACAGAGGTTGAAAATTTACGTGCGGAGGCAACCGGCGAGCCAGAGCCGGTTGTAATGATTGGGATCGCCGCGTTGAAGCTTAAAAAATGGACGCCCGCAAGAAATTTATTCGAGAAAGTACCAGACAATCTTATCGCGCAACAAGGTATTGCCTGGACTTATTACCAGCAGCGTAGTTACGATGATGCGATCAATACAATAATCGGACTGATTGAATCGGCGGGACAGAAATTGGGGAAAGCCAAAAACGAAAAGCAACTCGTCGAGGCTTCTCGCGTCCTAGAGTGGGCAGGTAGGTTGCGGGAATACGCAACGACCGCCACGCTGGAAAAGGATCGAATTTCTGAAATTGACGCAGAGAAAATTGACAACGCTGCCAAAGCTGCGGGGCAGCGCGCAAATCGAATGTTTGAAAAAGGCCGCTTTTTTGTCGCCGACAAAGCGGAGGATTTTGACAAGGCGATCAACAACGTCACAGTGAAATCTGCGAAGATAAACATTCGAAATAAAAAAATAAAGTTGAGCAATTACGCTTCATTCAATATCCCACTTGCAATTTCACAAACCATGGAATCGGCCGAAACCAAAAAATAAAAATTAAGGATTTTGAAATCATTGCTGTTGCAAAAACATTTCCAATTCATCTCGACCGATTGATCCGCTTTGATCGCGATCTGCCTCGTCGATAAGGCGTTTTGCACGGGGAGGTAGCTCTTCCGCGGTCAGGCTACCGTCACCGTTAGCGTCAAAACGATAAAGCTGATCGATCATACGATTGATCCGATTAAAGTATCTTTCACGTTCATCCTGGATTCGATTTTCCTCGCCACGATCTTGCCGACTACGCTCCGACCGACTGCCTGGATCTGGCTGGGAATTTAATCCATCGTCCTCGAATCGATTCCTGCCACGATCGGGTGGA
>DLCF01000063.1 GCA_002480485.1 Planctomycetaceae bacterium UBA7805 | reverse complement strand
TTTACATGGATCAGACAGTCTTACTCAGACTGTTATCACTCGTTGTCCGGCAAGGAATTGGTCGCTATGCGGGTTGCCTTGAGGAGAAGGCTGAGGCACTAAAAATTCGGAACATTAATTAGTCAGAGCAATCAGACAACGCAAGCACTGGCTCAGAGAGGGCGAGCGATGAGAAAAAATAGCAAAGCATTTTCAACCGTTCTTCTTTTTGTTTGGACCGCGATCTTTCCTCAAATCGGTTGGGGTCAAGCCACACCAGGAGACGTGAGTGGCGTCGCAGGGATTCTTGTCGACCCGGAGGGCGTCCTCCAGTTGCGTACCTACGAAGATCCTGACGGTTCATTGATGCGATCGCGTATTACAGCTGCTAAGGCGGCATTGCCTCAGGACATTCGGCAACGGAGTCGGCTACGGAAAGTGTCTTTGAATCGTTTGGAGCAAGCGCTCTCCAACGCGATTGAAAACAATCAGCAAGCGGATGATGCCATGCGATATCTCGCCGGTATGACCCGCCTGGAATACGTTTTTTATTATCCTGAAACACGAGACATCGTTATCGCCGGTCCAGCAGAAGGCTGGGTGACCGATGCCAGCGGTCGTGTGGTTGGCATGCAAAGTGGCCAACCCTGCTTGGAACTCCAGGATCTGATAGTGGCACTTCGGACCTTCTCGCCTGGATCACTCAACGACACGGTGATTACCGTTTCGATTGATCCGACCCAGGAAGGGTTACAGCGGATGCAGCAATTTTTATCGAACTTACGGGGTGTTCGTCCGAATGATGCAACTCGAATTGCAGCCGGATTGCAAAACAGCCTTGGCCTGCAGGAAGTCGCCTTTAGTGGCGTAGCTGCAAACACGCATTTTGCACAAGTACTGGTAGAAGCAGATTATCGCATGAAGTTGATCGGTATCGGTCTGGAAAAACCACCAGTTCGGCTTGCTACTTATATCGATAAGGCGAACCCTGCCGCGGTTTCCCGGAATGCTATGCGTAGATGGTATTTTGTGCCCGACTATGAAAGAGTGATGGTTTCTGATGACGATTTAGCAATGGAGATGGTCGGAGATGGAGTTAAGTTGATTGGAGAAGACGAGGTGGTCAACGCCGATGGTTCGCGAGCGGGCGTTCAGCAAGTTGATCGGGCAAGCAGGGTATTTACTCACTCGTTCACCCGTGCTTATCACAAGATGGCTCAGAAGTCACCGATTTGGGCACAGCTTCGCAACTTAATAGACCTTTCTGTGGCTGCTGCATTTATCCGTGACCAGAACTTTTATGAAATGGCCAATTGGTCGATGCCAATCTTTTCCGATGAAGGTGCCTATCCGGTCCAGACCTACAACACACCAGTCCGTGTTGAGACCGCAGTTAACGTGCGATGGAAGGGCAATACATTAATGACTCCGGTCGGAGGTGGAGTCCGGATTGAGGCGACCGAAGCACTCACGGGGTCAAATATAAAGTCTGATGAAAAAGGTAGCGTCAAAGATGCTCATGCCGCGGTGCGGCCGGGAAAAATTGATCACAGTCGCTGGTGGTGGGACTGAGTGTGTGAGTTGGTTCACCTTTTCAATTCTCGTTGATTAAATTTGATTGGCTCTGTTACGACTCTTTTATCGTGTTAACTCAGTCCGGCTCATCGTCTCTAACCGAATGGATGAGCGCTGCGGCCCCTTGATCTAGCAAATGGTCGGCAGTTTCTATGCCCAATGAAATGGCGTCATCTAACGATTTTTCGGCTGAGTAAAAGAGTCTCTGACTTCCAGATGCGTTCAGGACAACGGCATCAAGCTGCAATCGATTTGACTCGGTCGCACGAGCCCAGGCACCGATTGGCGCGAGGCAGCCACCTTGTAACGTATTCAGCAGGGTACGCTCAGCAACCACAGCCTGATAGGTAGGTGGATGGTTAATTTCTTGTAAGCAGGCATGCAGAGCCTTGTCTGCTTCGCGAATTTCCAGTCCCAAAGCTGCTTGCCCGACGGCTGGAACCATCTCGCTGGTAGAAAAAATTTGATGAAGAAATTCGGTGAGCTCCAGTCGGACCAATCCAGCGCGGGCTAGCACGATTGCGTCATATTCTCCATCTTTCAATTTTCTGATACGTGTTTCCACATTGCCCCTAATCGGCATTACATTCAGGTCATTTCGAAGATGGAGAAGTTGTGCTTTCCTGCGGAGACTGCCCGTGCCAACGCGACTCTGTAACGGCAAATCACTGAGAGCAATTTTATCCTGGGTGATCAGCACGTCCTCACAGGGGCCTCGCAGTGGAACCGCTGCCAACTGGATGCCTTCCGTTTGGGCGGTAGGTAAATCTTTGAGACTATGTACCGCAAGGTCTACCTCGTTCTCAAGCAGAGCACGTTGAATTTCCCGGGTAAATATTCCCACGGAACCAATTCCTGAAAGGGCGGCTTTGTTTTCTCGGTCCCCTTCGGTTGACAGAGGAATAAGTTCCACGTCCTGTCCCTGTTCGCGAAGCGCCGTAGCGACCCAATCAGCTTGCCAGCGAGCCAGACGGCTTCGACGTGTCCCGATGCGGATAAGCATTTCCTGCTTCCTTCGCTCCTCTGATAATTGCCTACAAATAACGCGAATCACAATTAATACATGCTTTACTGGGATTCGCTTGCATCGGCCTCCCCAAAAGAATTCGTGCTTGATGCGTCAGTAATCTGACCGCGAGCGGAGATATTTCGTAATTGCTGCGGAGCAATAACAACACCACAACTCACAATGAATTGAACTGCCTGATCAATTGTAAGATCTAAATCAATTGCCTCACTTTTCTTAATCGTGATGGTGTAGCCGGTGAAAGGTGCCGGTGAAGTCGGAATCAGAACTGAAAGGACGGGCTCCTGAGCCGCGGCGGCGATCTCTAACATGCTCTCCCCTGTAACCAGGCCCAAAGACCAGATTCCTTTTCGAGGATATTCCACGGCAATTACACGCGTATATTCAACGTTCGTTTCGCTGAAAACAAAATCTGTAATCTGTTTGACAGAACCGTATACATTCCGAATTAGAGGGAGTCGTTCAATACCTTTATCCAGCCCAGCAACGGCCATTCCACCAAAACGTGCAGCGAGAAACTTGCCGAGCAAATACATTGCGAGAATAAAAATGCAAGTAAAAACCGGTATCACAATTTGGGGGGTCAAGTAGCGGAGATCTACATAACGCTCAAGAATGCCTTTGCGAGTTGTCGGGATTTTCAGCCCCTCAAGATTTTCTGGTTTGGTCACAAGCTCATAGATTGATTCCGGGACCCACAGGGAATTGGTGCGGCCATCTGCCTGCGGGGGCAGGCGGTGGTACTTAATTTCGTCTTTCGTTGCCAAATAGACATTTGGTGGAACTGCAGAAAATGTTTTTACCTGATCATCAATTGTCCAGACCAATATTTGCCGAGTTACGTTCTTGACCGGTTGCATCACGTACGAATTAACCGTGCTTCCTACCCAGACGAAAATCACGATGGTCAAGAGTGGAGGGAGAATAACACCAATTCCGCGGACCACTGCTCGACGAAACGGACGTAAAGGCCCCGCCCCGCTTTTTTTCTTGTCTGGTGGAGCCATGGTGATCTTGGATGCGTTGATTGGCGAAATTATTGACTAGCGAATAGATGTCATATTCAAGAACGATCTAAAAAAATTTTAGCTTTACGCAGTACGTTTCCATTATTAGCGGAGTCGCAGGAACTGCCAATCCGGGTTAGGACTAAAGTTGTGTCATCATGGTGTTTAAACCCTGTCTCGCAACCACCGCAACTGCCACATCTCTTGCACCATTTGATTGGAATATGCGTGCGACCTCATTGCAGGTTGTTCCCGTTGTCATTACATCATCAATTAAGAGAATTCGTTTTCCAGAGACCTCTTTTTTTATTAAACGAAAAGCGTTTTCCAGATTTCTTTTGCGGCGAGTCTGGGGTAGAGTAACTTGCTTTGTGGTGTGGCGAGACCGAATTATCCATCGGCTAGCTTTCGGAATCCCGAGGTATTTTGCCACGCTTTCTGCAATGGCATCAGGTCCGTACGCCCCTCTCTGGAATCTCCTCCACCAATGCGTCGGGATTGCGATGACCATGTCGGGATGAAACACCTCAAGGTCTTTTTTTTGGGTTTGTGCAAGCAGTCGGCCCAAAGCCACAGCGAGCGGATACCCCTGCGGATGCTTGGTTTGCAATAC